>NZ_BAAATS010000017.1:423039-475402 GCF_039533535.1 Streptomyces kunmingensis | reverse complement strand
GCCCCGACGCGGCGGAGGCCGCGGGAGCGGGCCCCGACGCGGCGGAGGCCGCGGGAGCGGGCCCCGACGCGGCGGAGGCCGCGGGAGCGGGCCCCGATCGGGGTGATGCGGCGGAAGCTGACCTCGACCGGGCTGATGCGGCGGAAGCTGACCCCGATCGGGTCGAGGCAGCCGAAGCGGGCCCGGATGGGGCGGGGGCGCCGGTCACCCCCTGAGGTCTCCGGAAAGCGGCGGAGACCGAGGCGGGGCCGAGACCGGGCTACTGCCGGGTACGAGCGGGCCCGCTGGACCCGCGCGGGCTCTCACCCGGGTCGCGAACGGTCCGGTTCCTGCCGACGCCGTCACGTCCGACACCTCCCCGGCCACCGAGCACCGCGCGATCGTCGCCCCCTGCGCCCGCGCCACTCTGCCCGCCAGGGCGCACGCGGCCGCCCGGCCCTCACTCCAGTGCTCGGCGGCCGCGAGCGCCGCGAGGTCGGCCGCGCCGCCTGCCCGGTGCCGGGCCTCGACCGCCCGGCCCAGGGCCAGCAGGCCGCCGAAGAGCGCCCCGACCGCGGCCAGAGCCACGACCACCCACATCGTCGAGGAACCCCGGTCCGAGCCCACCCAGCCCGGCCGCCACCTCCTGCCTCGCCTCGTATTTCCTCTCGTCCCTCCCCTCGTGCCTCGCCTCGCCCCTTCCCTCACGCCTCCCCTCGTGCCTCGCCTCGCCCCTTCCCTCACGCCTCCCCTCGTGCCTCGCCTCGCCCCTTCCCTCACGCCTCCCCTCGTGCCTCCCCTCGTGCCTCGCCTCATGCGTCCCTTCATGGGGCCCCTCCCGTCTCCTCCGCCGCCGCGACGGCCTGCGCGCTCAGGTCGAGGGCGAGGAGGCCCGGCCCGGCCGCCCGCGCCCGCACCGTCACCCGGACCAGATCGCCTTCCCGGCTCACCTCGATCCGCGCACCGGACGGGGCTGCCTGGCGCGCGGCGCTGATCGCGGCGTCCCGCGCTTCCTGCCGGGCCACCGCTCTGGCCCCCGTCCGTGCCGCATCCACACACCGGATCTGCGCCGCCGCCGCGAGGAGCGCCCAGACCAGTGCCATCGTGAACATCACCAGCACCGGCAGCACCACAGCCGCCTCGGCGGTCACCATGCCCCGGTCCCGCCGGCGCCCGCGCACCGACTCAGAACGACCCATGGAGCGCCTTCGCCACCAGCGACTGCAACGCCGACTGCACGGCGTCGCTCGTCATCACCTGGTACAGCAGCCCGGCGAAACCCACCGCCGCGACCAGGCCGACGGCGTACTCGGCACTGACCATGCCCGCATCCCGCCGCGCGGACCGCACCACCCGCACATAGTGCAGCGCTCCTGCCCGCAGCCGCCCATACGACCGTTCCCAACGCGTACCTGACATCACAACCCCAACCCCTTCGCATCTCAACGTTGTTGACCTCTCGCCCGTACGGCCGGGCCACGCCACAGGCGTCACCTCAGCGGCCGCCCAGCGCCCCGTCCGCGAGGCCGATCACCACGGGCAGCACCCCGATCACGAGGAACGCGGGCAGGAAGCACAGCCCCACCGGCGCCGTGATGATCACCGCGGCCCGACGGGCCACCGCCGTCGCCCGGCGCCCTCGCTCGGCTCTGCACTCCGCGGCGAACCGCGCTACGGGTGCCGCCGCCGGCGCCCCGGACTCGCCCGCCCGCTCCAGCAGCCGGACCAGGGCCCCGGCCCCCGGTATCGCGGTCAACTCCCGCCATGCCACGTTTGGTTCACCGCCCAGCCGTACTTGCGCCGCCCCTCGCGCCATCGCCCGACCGACCGGCCCGCCGGCCGACTCCCCTACGGCCCGCGCGGCCTCCACCGGTTCCGCACCGGCCGCGATGCACGCCGCCAACAGGTCGGCAATCAGGGGTAGTTGTCGTTCGGCCTCGGCACGTGCTCCCGCGCTCTGCGTCGGCGCCGTTCGCGCCCGCTCATCCCTGCCTCGCCGCCACCGCCATACGGCGACACCCGCGATCGCCCCGACCACCAGCCCGGCCGCACCGCCGACGAACACGTATCCGGCACACACCGCCCCGGCCGCCGGTGCCCACCGCCGGACCGCGACCGGCAGCCCCCACGAACGCCGACCCGGCCGCACCTCGGCCGCCGCCAGGACCAGCCGTACCCGTCGCCACGCCGCCCGTTCCCGTCGCCGCGCCCCGACCTCCCGCATCAGCCAGGCCATCAGCACGACAACCCACAGCACTACCCCCAGCCTGTGGAAAACCTCCATCGCCTCTCACCTCCTCGGTTCGTTCGGGTCGCGGAGTCCCACGACCCGGCCCCACGCCCTTCGGGGACGCAGGTGGGCGCCGTGCTCGACCCTGCAGCCGACGCACTCCCCGCACCCATTTGCACCCGCGCTCATGTGCAACCCGTACCGACACTCAGCGCCCCGCACCCACCGCCAGGCCCTCCCTCGCCCCTCCGCGCCCAGCACCCACCGCCGGGCCTTCCCTCACCCCTCCGCACCCCGCACGATCCGCACGGCCCACCACATCCCCGCCGCTTCCAACGCCCCGCCCACCACCAGGCACGCCACCCCTGCCCCGGTATGCAGCAGCACCCGCAACGGCTGGGCACCCAGCGCCGAACCGAGCAGCAATCCGAGCACCGGCAAGCCGGCGAGCATCACCGCCGTGGACCAGGGGCCCGCCAACTGGGCTCTCAGGTCCGCCCGTTGATCCCGCTCGGCTCTCAGGGCCCCCGCCAACCGTTCGAGCCCGGCCGCCAGCCCGGCGCCGCGGTCCACGGCCACCCGCCAGCACGCCGCAAGCCCGTGGAGCCCTTCCGCCCCCGGCTGCCGTGCCGCCTCCCGCAGCGCGCCGGACACGTCCCCGCCGAACCGCGCGGCCGCCACCACAGCCGCGCCCCTCGCGCCGACCGGCACCGCGGACTCGCGTACCGCGACAGCCAGCGCCTCTCCCGGCTGCCGCCCGGCCCGCACCTCGCCCGCCATCAGCCCGCACAACCTGATCACCGCGTCCCCGCACCGCTCCCGCTCCCGCCGGGCCTCCCGTGCCCGCCGCGCCCGCGCCGCTCCGGGTACGGCACAGAACCCGAGCACGAGCGGCAGCGGCGACGCCCCGACGAGCCCGATCACCGACCCGGCGACCACACACCCCCATTCGGGCCGCACCCGAGCCCAGCCCCACCACCGCTCGACCGCGCACCACCACCCCGACACCGCCTCCTCGCCCGGCCCGACGCCCAACACCCTCCGAGCCCGACGCACCTCGGCATCCCGCCGCCCGGCCGCCCAGAGCACAGCCACCACTCCCAGCACCCCCACCACCGCTCCCGTCACCACCCCGCTCCTCACGGCGACCCCACCCCCAACAGCTCTCCGAGCCGCGCCCACCCCTGCCCCGGCACGAACCCCCGCTCGCCCCACTCCAGCGCCGACACCGCCCGCACCCAGCCCGCCGCGTCCCGCTCCAGCACATGAACCTGCGCGACCCGACGCCGCCCGCCCCGGTCCCGTACGAGATGCAGCACCACGGACACCGCAGCCGCCAATTGACTGTGCAGCGCCGCCCGATCGAGCCCCGCCGCCGTCCCCAGGGCCTCCAGACGCACCGGGACATCACTCGCCGCGTTGGCGTGCACGGTCCCGCAGCCTCCTTGGTGCCCGGTGTTGAGCGCGGCGAGCAACGAGACGACCTCCGCGCCGCGCACCTCCCCGACCACCAACCGGTCGGGCCGCATCCGCAGCGCCTGCCGCACCAGGTCCGCCAGGTCGACGGCCCCGGCACCCTCCTGATTGGCGGGCCGGGCCTCCAGGCGCACCACGTGCGGATGCTCGGGCCGCAGCTCGGCGGAGTCCTCGGCCAGAACGATCCGCTCCCGCGGCCCGACCAGTCCAAGCAGCGCGCTCAGCAGCGTCGTCTTGCCGCTGCCCGTACCCCCGCTGATCAGGTACGACAGCCGGGCGTCGAGCAGCGCCCGCAGGACCCGGTCGCCACCCGGCGGTACGGTCCCCGCCGCCACCAGTTCCTCCAGCGTGAAGGCGCGTGGCCGGACGACCCGCAGCGACAGACAGGTGCAGCCCACCGCGATCGGCGGCAGCACCGCATGCAGCCGTGTCCCGTCGGGCAGCCTCGCGTCCACCCAGGGCCGGGCGTCGTCGAGGCGCCGCCCCACCACGGCCGCGAGCCGCTGCGCCAGCCTCCGTACGGATGCGGCGCTCTCGAAGACGACCCCGGTCAGCTCCAGGCCGCCGCCTCGGTCGACCCACACCTGATCCGGCGCCGACACCAGGACATCCGTCACCGACGCGTCCGCGAGCAGCGGCTCCAGTGGTCCGGCACCCACCAGTTCGGACCGCAACTGCCCGGCCGCTCCCAGCACTTCGGCGTCGCCCAGGATCCGCCCCTGCGCCCGTAGCGCCTCGGCCACCCGAGCGGGTGTCGCCTCCGCCCCGTTCTCCGCGAGCCACTGACGTACTCCGTCCAGCATCCGCGCCCCGACCACCGCGCTCACCAGCGATCCCCCGCATCCGCCCCGCACCACACCCACATCAGAACCACCCCGTTCATCCCGTCCAGCTCATCCAGCTCGTCCAGCTCGTTCACGACGTACTCGCCCCCGCCCCCGCCCCTCAGGGGCCTTCCTCCACCCCCACCGGCATCCGCTCCCAGAACGCCGCGCAGAACCGCCCCAGCGGCCCGCTGAGCCCAAGCCCCGACCCAAGCCCCGGCCCGTGTCCCGGCCCCGAGCCGGGTCCGGTCCCCGACGCGCCCGCCGCCGCCCGCTCGTCCACAGGCACCTCACCCGCCAGCGGCAGCGCCAGCAGCCGCGCCACCTCGTCCCCGTCGAGCACCCCCGCCCCCGGGACGGGCGCCGTCACCACGCGCAGGTCCCGCAGCACCATGCCCACCGCCCCGGCCACCCGCCGGGCCGCCGCGACGGCCCGGAGCTCCGGTGGCACCACGAGGAGGCCCAGGTCGAGCTGGGCCAGCGCCTCCACCGAGCCGGCGTCGACCCGGCGCGGCAGGTCCACCACGACCACTCCGCCCCTGCGCCGGCCCGCCGCGAGCACCGCGCGCACCGCTTCGGGCGGCACCGCGGCCAGCTCCCCGCGGTCCCAGCTGAGCAGCCGCAGATCGTGCAACCGGGGCAGCGACTCCTCCAGGGCGGTGCTGCCGACGCGCCCCCGGGACTGGGCGAACGCCGGCCAGCGCAGTCCGTCCACCGCTTCCCCGCCGAGCAGTACGTCGAGCCCGCCGCCCAGCGGATCCGCGTCGACCAGGAGCGTGCGCCGCCCCGCCCGCGCGGCCGCCACCGCCAGCGCGCACGCCAGCGTCGAGGCGCCCGCTCCCCCACGGCCGCCGATCACCCCGACGGTCAGCGCGGGCCGTCCCACGCCCTCGGCGACATCGGCGATCCGGTCCATCAGCCATTGCTCGCCGTCGGGCAGCATCAGCACATGGTCGGCGCCGATCTCCACGGCCCGCTGCCACACCCCGGGATCGTCCTGGTCACGCCCGACCAGCACGACACCACGCCGTCGGGCCACCCCGCGCAGTCGCCCCGCGGCATCGTCCCCGACCAGCACCAGGGGCGCCCCCTCCCAGCTGCCTCTGCCCGCGGGCGCCCCGTGCCCGACCTCGGGCCGCACGCCGGCCGCGGCGCACAGCCGCAGCAGGTCGTCCAGCAGCTCCACGTCCTCCGTCACGATCAACGGTGCGCGCCGCACACCCCGCGCCTCACCCGCCATGGCTTCCACCACGATCCGTCCCCCGTCTCCGAGCACACCCGAGGACGCCCGCACCCGCGGGCGATCCGATCCGCCGCGAAGCCCGGCGCCGAAGCGCCGAATACCAACCGCCCCAGCACAGCGCGGCCATAACGAACCGGCCATGAACACCGATCCGAACTTCGCGTCCGGAATCACCGTGCAGCGATCCCGTAAATCGTGTGGATCTTGGTCAATAACTGTGGACGCGAGAAGGCTTGTGAATATCCCCTTCACCCATACCAGTGACACAGTGAAGGCCGCCCGAACCCTCCGCAGAGCAGCCTCTCGGTCACAGACCGTGACGAATGCGGAGCGACGCAACTCCCGTAATCAGAGCCGGAGTCGGGGGCGTGGAGGCAAGAAAAAAGGACCCGAAAACGGGTCCGGACATGCGACGACCCCCGCCGGGGGGGAGAGCGGGGGTCGTCCCCTCGGTCTGACTCGGGGGGGGGAGGAGCCAGACCGGGGTTAGCACGGTCGCGAACGATCCGTGACTTCCATGGTGTACCCGAGAGGCTTCTCAAGCAAACCCACGCGCCACAGCTTACGCCGAATGGTGGGCGCCTATGCTCAAACTCGTGGAAATCCAGTCCTTGACCCACTCCATGCCGCGCACAGCGGCCTTCTTTGACCTGGACAAGACGGTCATCGCAAAGTCGAGCACGCTCACCTTCAGCAAGTCGTTCTACCAAGGCGGGCTGATCAACCGCAGGGCCGTGCTGCGCACCGCGTACGCGCAGTTCGTCTTCCTCGCCGGAGGCGCCGACCACGATCAGATGGAGCGGATGCGCGCGTATCTCTCGGCGCTCTGCCGCGGCTGGAACGTGGAGCAGGTGAAGGAGATCGTCGCCGAGACGCTGCACGACCTGATCGACCCGATCATCTACGACGAGGCGGCGTCCCTCATCGAGGAACACCACACCGCCGGCCGCGACGTCGTCATCGTCTCCACCTCGGGCGCCGAGGTGGTCGAGCCGATCGGCGGGCTGCTCGGCGCGGACCGCGTGGTGGCCACGCGCATGGTCGTCGGCGAGGACGGGTGCTTCACGGGCGAGGTGGAGTACTACGCCTACGGGCCGACGAAAGCGGACGCGATCAAGGAGCTCGCCGCATCCGAGGGATACGACCTCGCGCGGTGCTACGCGTACAGCGACTCGGCGACGGATCTGCCGATGCTGAGCGCCGTGGGGCACCCGCACGCGGTCAACCCGGACCGTGCGCTGCGCCGTGAGGCACTCGCGCGCGAGTGGCCGATTCTCGACTTCCACAAGCCGGTCAGGCTCAAGAAGAGGCTGCCGAACCTCTCCGCTCCGTCGCGTCCCGCTCTGGTCACAGCCGCCGCTGTGGGCGCCGCGGCGGCCACCGCGAGCCTCGTCTGGTACGTCAGCCGACGCCGGGCGCTGTCCGCTGCACAGTAGGAGCCCGAAAAGGCGCCCGTTTCGTCCCTACTTGATTGTAAAAGTAAAGAAGTGCATCCAGGGCTTCCGCTTCTCCCAGGGGAGGAGTACAAAGGAGTCAACGGCCCGCGAGACCAAGGACATCCGAGAGGATCACCTTTAACCGCAACCGAGGCCCCACGGACCGAAGCATGAACACCGGGCACCCACGCGACGTCGACCCGTCGATTACGGGCCAGCCGCACCAGGCCACGGGCAACGTCCCGACCTGATGGGCATATATCGAGGACGCTTGGTAACCCGGCGCGTCATGCCAGCGGCGGTACGAGATCTCGTACCGCCGCAACCCTTTTCCACACCCGTTTTCGCGCCCTACGCGGCGCCGCGCTGGAGCGCCTCGCACACCGCGGTGGACTCCCTGACGCCGAACTCGACGGCCTTGCCGCAGTGGGCGATCCACGCCGCCATCCCCTCCGGCGTACCGGACACATAGCCCTCGAGCGCGGCCGCGTACGCCGCCCTCCCCAGCTCCGCGTGCCCCACCTCCGCGGGACAGATCGACTTCGGGTCGAGGCCGCTGCCCACCAGGACGACGCGTTCGGCGGCGCGGGCGACGAGGCCGTTGTGCGAACCGAAGGGGCGCAGTGCCAGCAGCTCGCCGTGGACCACAGCGGCGCTCACCAGGGCGGGCGCCGAACTCCCCGCGATGATCAACTGAGAGAGCCCCTCGAGTCGGCCCGCCACCTCGTCCGCCTCCGGCAGCGGAAGCTCGATGAGAGGCTCGTCGACCGGTTCGCCCGCCGTACGCGGACGCCCGACCGCATCCCCTCGGTCGGCCGCGGCGACCAGGTGCAGCCGCGCGAGCACCCGGAGCGGCGACTGGCGCCAGATCGACAGGAGCTGTCCCGCCTCGGCGGTGAGCCGCAGGGCGGCGCCGACCGCGGGGGCCTCGGCGTCGCCGTCCCCGCCGCTGAAGTCGGTACGCCTGCGCACCTCTTCGAGCGCCCAGTCGGCACCGGACAACGCCGCGCTGCCGCGCGCGCCACGCAGCGCGGCCTCGGAGGTGACCTCGTTGCTGCGGCGCCGCATGACCCGGTGTCCGTAGACCCGGTCCACGGCCTTGCGCACGGAGTCCACGGAGTCGCTCACGCCGGGGAGCGTGCCGAGCGTGGCAAGGGGATCGGCTGTCGTACTCATGAGTACGACAGTACGGGCCGGGGGCCGCCCGTCCACGAAGGAGTGGTCTTCTTCACGCGCGTGAGGCACGCAGCGCAATCACACCGCTACCGTAGGTGAACATGAAGATCGCTTTCGTAGGGAAGGGCGGCAGCGGCAAGACCACGCTGTCCTCGCTCTTCGTCCGTCACCTCGCCGCCACGGGATCCCCGGTCGTCGCCGTCGACGCCGACATCAACCAGCACCTCGGAGCCGGGCTCGGGCTCGACGAGGACGTCGCCGCCGAGCTGCCCGCCATGGGCGCGCGGCTGCCGCTCATCAAGGACTATCTGCGCGGCTCGAACCCACGGATCGCCTCGGCCGACACGATGATCAAGACGACGCCGCCCGGGGAGGGCTCACGGCTGCTGCGCGTCCGGGAGAACAATCCGGTGTACGACGCCTGCGCACGGCCCGTGGAACTCGACGGCGGCGCCGTGCGTTTGATGGTCACCGGCCCCTTCACCGAAGCCGACCTCGGTGTCGCCTGCTACCACTCCAAGACCGGAGCGGTGGAGCTCTGCCTGAACCACCTCGTCGACGGCAGGGACGAGTACGTGGTGGTCGACATGACCGCCGGCTCCGACTCCTTCGCCTCGGGCATGTTCACCCGCTTCGACATGACCTTCCTCGTCGTCGAGCCGACGCGGAAGGGCGTCTCCGTCTACCGCCAGTACAAGGAGTACGCCCAGGACTTCGGCGTCGCCCTGAAGGTCGTGGGGAACAAGGTGCGGGGCGAGGACGACGCCGACCTGGACTTCCTGCGCTCCGAGGTCGGCGACGACCTGCTCGTCACCGTCGGGCACTCGGACTGGGTGCGCGCCATGGAGAAGGGACGCCCGCCGCGTTTCGAGCTCCTGGAGGAGGCCAACAAGGCGGCTCTGCGGACCCTTCAGGCCGCCGTGGACGCGACGTACGAGGCCCGCGACTGGGAGCGCTACACGCGCCAGATGGTGCACTTCCACCGGAAGAACGCACAGAGCTGGGGCAACGAGAGGACCGGAGCCGATCTGGCGGCGCAGATCGACCCCGGTTACGTCCTTCAGGAGAGCGTCATCGCCCCTGCCTGACGGGGTTCACGACGTGGTGGCCGGTGCGCTCGCGTCCTTCTTGGGTGCAGGGGCCGGCTTGTCGGCGAGGAAGGTGTCCCAGCCGTGTTCGGGCGCCTTCCCGACCTCGAGGCCGGTGAGCTTCTCCAGGGTCTTCGGGTCCTGCGCGTCGAGCCAGTCGGCGAGCTGCCGGAAGGAGACGCAGCGGACCTCGGGCTTGTTGCAGACCGTCTCGACCGTCTGCTCGACGGCCCGCATGTAGACGCCGCCGTTCCAGGACTCGAAGTGGTTGCCGATGATCAGCGGGGCGCGGTTGCCCTTGTAGGCGCGATCGAAGCCCGCCACCAGGCTGTCGCGCATCTGGTCGCCCCAGTACTGGCGCTTGCCGGGGTCGCCGTGCACCGTGCCCGACTGGTTGACCATGAAGTTGTAGTCCATGGTGAGCTGCTCGTAGGAGTGCCCGCGGAAGGGGACGAGCTGCATGGACAGGTCCCACAGACCGTCCTTCTTCTTGGGCCACAGCTGGTTGTTGACGCCGCTGGTGTCGTAGCGGAAGCCCAGGTCGTGGGCGGCGCGCATGAAGTTCTTCTGGCCTTCGAGGCAGGGGGTGCGGGCGCCGACGAGTTCCTTCTCGTAGTCGAAGGGCAGCGGGTCGGCCTTCTTCAGGCCGGTGTTGGTCTTCCAGGCCTTCACGAAGGACTTGGCCTGCTGGATCTCGCTCTTCCAGTCGGACACCGACCACTGGCCGACGCCGCCGCCGCTGCCGCAGAAGTGGCCGTTGAAGTGGGTACCGATCTCGTTGCCCTCGAGCCAGGCGCCGCGCAACTGCTCGACGGTGTCCCGGATTCCCTCGGCGTCGTTGAAGCCGATGTCCGAGCGGCCGGGCGAGTGCTGGGGCGGGTGGTAGAGGTCCTTCTTGGCGCCCGGGAGCAGGTACACGCCGCTGAGGAAGTACGTCATGGTCGCGTTGTTCTTCTCGGCGACCTTGCGGAAGTGCGAGAAGAGCCGCTGACTGTCCTCTCCGGCCCCGTCCCAGGAGAAGACCACGAACTGCGGGGGTTTCTGGCCGGGTCTGAGTCGCTCGGCGCGCGGCAGATGCGGCTGCCGACCGGTGTACGCGGTCGAGCCGTCGCCGATCAGCCGTACCGCGCTGCCGGGGGCGGCGGGCGCGGCCTTCTTCGGGCCTTCGGCACCGCCCTCGGTCCTACGGTCGGTCCGGGCGCCGGTGTCACTGTTCGCACAACCGGCGAGGGCCGCGGCGCACGCCGCGGCGGCGGCGACGGCCGCGGTGATCCTCAGGGTGGCGATCCTCTGGGTGGCGGCCATCTTCCGCCCACCTACTTCCTTGGAGTCGGCCTGCAAGACGGTGATTGCGAGAAACGCCCGCGGGTGCACGGGCGGCGCGGTCAACGTCGCATGAGGTTCGCGCACAATTTGTACGACAAGCCGACTTAAATTCCTATTCACTCTTCAGAGTGATTTCTTACCCCATTTGCCTCATTTATCCGGCCCCAAACTTTACTCTGCATTACGATCCATTTACCGAGCGTTGTATTTCCTCCCGCCGCTGCACGCCGTGAACTACGGCCGCGATCGACCCCACCCACCGCTCTGGGGTC
Organism: Streptomyces kunmingensis; assembly: GCF_039533535.1. Classification (NCBI taxonomy): domain Bacteria; kingdom Bacillati; phylum Actinomycetota; class Actinomycetes; order Kitasatosporales; family Streptomycetaceae; genus Streptomyces; species Streptomyces kunmingensis. Next base: position 464,352 of record NZ_BAAATS010000017.1, on the reverse strand, counting down.
CCCCCACATTCCGCGACCGCGCTGCACCCCACAGGAGACGGGATCTATGTCAGCCTGCGTACCCACCCGCGCCAGTGACCCCGACCGGGCGGACGAGCCCACAGCCACCGCCCGTAAGGCACACAGCCCCCCACCACCCCCTCGCCGCCGTTTCCGGATCGCGGGAACCGACCTGTCGGCCTCCATCGCGGTCTTCCTGATCGCCCTGCCCCTGTCCCTCGGCATCGCCCTGGCGACCGGCGCACCCCTGGAGTCGGGGCTCGTCGCCGCCGCGGTCGGCGGACTCCTCGCCGGCCTGCTGGGCGGCGCGCCGCTCCAGGTCAGCGGCCCGGCCGCGGGCCTGACCGTGGTCACCGCCGAGCTGATCCAGCGCTACGGCTGGCGGACCACCTGCGCGATCACCGTCCTCGCCGGACTCGCCCAACTCGGCCTCGGCTGCCTACGGGTGGCCCGCACGGCGCTCGCCGTCAGCCCCGCCGTCGTGCACGGCATGCTCGCCGGCATCGGCATCACCATCGCCGTCGCCCAGCTGCACATCGTCCTCGGCGGCACCCCGGAGAGCGCGGTGCTCGACAACTTGGCAGCGCTTCCCGCCCAGTTGGCGAACGCACAGCCGGCCGCCTTCGCCATGAGCGCCCTCACTCTCGCCGTCCTCTTCTCCTGGCCGCGCATCCCGGGCCGGGCCGGCCGTTTCCTGAGAAAGGTGCCCGCGGCCCTCGTCGCCGTGACCTCCGCGACCGTGGCCACCGCGCTGTTCGGCCTGACCCTGCCCGAGGTCGACCTGCCGTCCTGGAGCAGCCACGCGCTGGCCGGACTGCCGGACGGGCCCGTCCTCGGGATCGCCGCCGCGGTACTGACGACCACCCTCGTGTGCAGCGTGCAGTCGCTGCTCGGAGCCGTCGCCACCGACAAACTGGCCACCTCGCGGCCCGACCTGCCGCCCGAGATCCGCCGCTCGAACCTGAACCGGGAGCTCCTCGGCCAGGGCGCCGCGAACATCGTGTCCGGATCGCTCGGCGGGCTGCCCGTCGCCGGGGTGGCGGTGCGCTCCGCGGCCAATGTGCACGCGGGCGCCGTCAGCCGGAACTCCTCGATGCTGCACGGCGTTTGGGTAGTAGCGGCCACGCTCCTGATGGTCCCCGTCCTGGAGCTGATCCCGCTCGCCTCGCTCGCCGCCCTGGTGATGGCCGTCGGCATCCAGATGGTCTCCCTGAACCACATCCGCACGGTCACCCGCCACCGTGAGGTCCTGGTCTACATCGTGACCACCCTCGGCGTCGTCGTCCTGGGCGTGCTCGAAGGTGTGGGGCTCGGGGTCGCGGTCGCCGTCGCCGTGGCGCTGCACCGCCTCGCGCGCACCCGCATCACGCACGAGGAAGACGCGTGCGGCGCCCACCATGTGCGTGTCCGCGGGCAGTTGACGTTTCTCGCGGTGCCGCGGCTCAGCCGGGTACTGCACCAGGTGCCTCACGGGGCGGACTGTGTAGTGGAGTTGGACGGATCGTTCATGGACCATGCCGCATACGAAGCGTTGCAGGACTGGGAGAAGTCGCACACCGCGCAAGGAGGTCAGGTCGAGCTGACCGGGCGCGGCGGGCAGCGGATCGCGGAGCCCGCGAGCGCGAGTCACTCGTGCTGCCGGCCCTGGACGCCGTGGCGCAACCACCACTGCGACCGGCCCTCCGACCCGGCGCCCGAGACCGCCGCGCCGCGCGGCGGGCACCATCTGGCCAGTGGGATCAGCGCGTTCCAGCGCAATACGGCGCCGCTGGTGCGCGGCGAGCTGGCGCGGCTGGCGAAGGAGGGGCAGAAGCCGACGCAGCTGTTCCTGACCTGCGCGGACTCGCGGCTCGTCACCTCGATGATCACGTCGAGCGGGCCGGGCGACCTCTTCGTCGTGAGAAACGTGGGAAATCTCGTACCGCTGCCGGGTGCCGAGAGCGGGGACGATTCGGTCGCGGCCGCCATCGAGTACGCCGTCGACGTGCTGAAGGTGCAGTCGATCACCGTGTGCGGGCACTCCGGATGCGGGGCCATGCAGGCGCTGCTGAGCAGTCCGCCCACCGGGGCCGGCGCGCTCACCCCGCTCAAGCGGTGGCTGCGGCACGGCACGCCGAGCCTGGAGCGGCTGGCCGACAAGGGGTTGCCGTGGGCGCGGCTCGCCGGGCGGGCACCCGCCGACGCGGTCGAGCAGCTCAGTCTCACCAACGTGGTCCAGCAGTTGGAGCACCTGCGGGCGCACGAGTCGGTGGCCGCGGCCCTGGAGCAGGGGACGCTGGAGCTGCACGGCATGTACTTCCACGTCGGCGAGGCGCAGGCGTATCTGCTGGAGGAGTCCGATCCCGTCTTCGGGCAGGTCGCGGCCGAGTCCTTCGAGGAGAGTGAGGTCAGCGGCGGGGTCGGCGCGGAAGCCGGTAGCGAGGTCTCCGGCGCCACGCGCGGCTGAACCGTCGCCTCCCCTCCCTCGTGGAACAGATGAGAACGTAGCGGCTCCCGGCTGTTTCGGCCGGGAGCCGTGGCGTCGACAGGTCTAAACCAATTCGCCAACACCCCTTGTCACCAGGGGTCGGCGTCTGATGAGCTGTGGTCTGGGACACAACGGTCGCCCGGCGAAGCACCGTAAGGGAGATGTCGTGAGCAACGAAAGCCTGGCCAACCTCTTGAAGGAGGAGCGTCGCTTTGCGCCGCCTGCTGACCTGGCCGAGAACGCCAACGTCACAGCGGAGGCGTATGAGCAGGCCAAGGCTGACCGGCTCGGTTTCTGGGCCGAGCAGGCCCGCCGCCTGACCTGGGAAACCGAGCCGACCGAGACGCTGGACTGGTCGAACCCGCCGTTCGCGAAGTGGTTCAAGGACGGCAAGCTGAACGTCGCGTACAACTGCGTCGACCGGCACGTGGAGGCCGGCAACGGCGACCGGGTCGCGATCCACTTCGAGGGCGAGCCGGGCGACAGCCGGGCCATCACCTACGCCGAACTCAAGGACGAGGTCAGCCGCGCCGCCAACGCGCTGACCGAACTGGGCGTCCAGCAGGGCGACCGGGTCGCCGTCTACCTGCCGATGATCCCCGAGGCCGTCATCTCGATGCTGGCGTGCGCGCGCATCGGCGCCGCGCACTCGGTGGTCTTCGGCGGCTTCTCCGCCGACGCCATCGCCAAGCGGATCGAGGACGCCGACGCCAAGGTCGTCATCACGTCCGACGGCGGTTACCGCCGCGGCAAGCCCTCCGCCCTCAAGCCCGCCGTGGACGAGGCCCTGACCCGCGTATCGGTCGAGAAGGTCCTCGTCGTACAGCGCACGAAGCAGGACGTGGCCTGGACCGAGGGCCGCGACCTGTGGTGGCACGACGTGGTCGGACGGCAGTCGGTTGAGCACACACCGCAGGCCTTCGACGCCGAGCAGCCGCTGTTCATCCTCTACACCTCCGGGACGACGGGGAAGCCGAAGGGCATCCTGCACACCTCCGGCGGCTACCTCACCCAGGCGTCGTACACGCACCACGCGGTCTTCGACCTGAAGCCCGAGACGGACGTGTACTGGTGCACGGCCGACATCGGCTGGGTCACCGGCCACTCGTACATCACCTACGGCCCGCTCTCGAACGGGGCGACGCAGGTCATCTACGAGGGCACCCCGGACACCCCGCACCAGGGCCGGTTCTGGGAGATCGTGCAGAAGTACGGCGTCACGATCCTCTACACGGCGCCGACCGCGATCCGCACGTTCATGAAGTGGGGCGACGACATCCCCGCGAAGTTCGATCTCAGCAGCCTCCGGGTGCTGGGTTCCGTGGGCGAGCCGATCAACCCCGAGGCCTGGATCTGGTACCGCAAGAACATCGGCGGCGACACCTGCCCGATCGTGGACACCTGGTGGCAGACCGAGACCGGCGCCATCATGATCTCGCCGCTGCCCGGCGTCACCGAGACCAAGCCGGGCTCCGCCCAGCGCGCCCTGCCCGGCATCGCCGCGACCGTCGTCGACGACGAGGCCCGCGAAGTCCCCGACGGCGGGGGCGGCTACCTCGTCCTGACCGAGCCGTGGCCGTCGATGCTGCGCACCATCTGGGGCGACGACCAGCGGTTCATCGACACCTACTGGTCCCGCTTCGAGGGCAAGTACTTCGCCGGTGACGGCGCGAAGAAGGACGACGACGGCGACATCTGGCTGCTCGGCAGGGTCGACGACGTCATGCTCGTCTCCGGGCACAACATCTCCACCACCGAGGTCGAGTCCGCGCTCGTCTCGCACCCGGCCGTCGCCGAGGCCGCCGTCGTCGGCGCCGCCGACGAGACCACCGGCCAGGCCATCGTCGCCTTCGTCATCCTGCGCGGCACGGCGAATGCCGAGGACGAGTCCCTCGTCGCCGACCTGCGCAACCACGTCGGCTCCGTACTCGGCCCGATCGCCAAGCCCAAGCGGGTCCTGCCCGTCGCCGAACTGCCCAAGACCCGCTCCGGCAAGATCATGCGCCGCCTGCTGCGCGACGTCGCGGAGAACCGCGCGGTCGGCGACGTCACCACCCTCGCCGACTCCTCCGTCATGGACCTCATCCAGACCAAGCTCCCGGCAGCGCCCAGCGAGGACTGATCCGGCACGACCCGTACGGAATACGGAACGGGCATTCGGCGTACGCGCCGGGTGCCCGTTCCGTGCGTATCGAGACCATCAACGAACGTGGCCGCGTACGCCCGGTAGAGTGAAAGCGCGTCACGAACGCGACAGGTAGTCCACAGGGTGTGCCGGGAAGTCTGGTCGGCGGAATGATCAGCCGTACCCGACCGGAGGTCTCCCGCGTGAGCGCGCCCCAGAAGAGTGACCGCAAAGCACTCGGCCGTCTGTCCCTGCCCGAGCGGAACTTCGTGGCAGACGCTCTTCGGACCGAGACCGTCGGCGGGATGCTGCTGCTCGTCGCCGCGATCGCCGCGGTCGTCTGGGCGAACGTGCCGGCGCTCAGCCACAGTTACGAGACCGTCCTCGACGTCCACCTCGGGCCCGGCGCACTCGGCCTGAACCTCTCCCTCGAACACTGGGCCGCCGACGGTCTTCTCGCGATCTTCTTCTTCGTCGCCGGCATCGAACTCAAGCGCGAACTCGTCGCCGGTGATCTGCGCGACCCGAAGGCCGCCGCGCTCCCGGTCGTCGCCGCCGTCTGCGGCATGGCCGCGCCCGCCCTCGTATACACGCTGGTGAACGTGGTCGGGGACGGCTCGATGGACGGCTGGGCCGTGCCGACCGCGACCGACATCGCGTTCGCCCTTGCCGTCCTCGCCGTCATCGGTACGTCGCTGCCGGGCGCCCTGCGCGCCTTCCTGCTGACCCTCGCCGTCGTCGACGACCTCCTCGCGATCCTGATCATCGCGGTCTTCTTCACCGACGACCTGAACTTCGCCGCGCTCGGCGGCGCCGTCCTCGGCCTCGCCGTCTTCTGGCTGCTCCTGCGGAAGAACGTACGCGGCTGGTACGTCTACGTGCCGCTCGCCCTCGTCATCTGGGGCCTGATGTACAACAGCGGCATCCACGCCACCATCGCGGGCGTCGCCATGGGCCTGATGCTGCGCTGCTCCCGCCGCGACGGCGAGGAGCTGTCCCCCGGCGAGCACATCGAACATCTGGTGCGGCCACTGTCGGCAGGATTCGCGGTGCCACTGTTCGCCCTGTTCAGCGCGGGTGTGGTGGTGTCCGGCGGGGCGCTCGGCGATGTCTTCCGCCAGCCCGAGACGCTCGGCGTCCTGCTCGGCCTCGTCGTCGGCAAGGCCGTCGGCATTTTCGGCGGTACGTGGCTGACGGCCCGGTTCACCCGAGCGTCACTTTCGGACGAACTGGCCTGGCCGGACGTCTTCGCGGTCGCCTCGCTCGCCGGCATCGGCTTCACCGTCTCGCTCCTGATCGGCGAGCTCGCCTTCTCCGGCGATCCCCTCCTCACCGACGAGGTCAAGGCCGCCGTCCTCATCGGCTCACTGATCGCGGCCGTGTTCAGCGGCGTACTGCTGAAGATCCGGAACGCCAAGTACCGCGCCCTGTGGGAGGCCGAGGAACGCGACGAGGATCTCGACGGCGTACCCGACATCTACGAGGTGGGAGACCCGGCGTACCACCTGCGGATGGCCGCTATCCATGAGAGGAAGGCCGCGGAGCACCGAAGGCTTGCCGAAGTGGCGGGCGGGGAAGGCGGCGAGGGCGAGCGTCCGGCATGATCTGACATCAAGTCCGCACATCCGGAGCATCCACAAGCTTCTACAGGAAAACAGGGAGTACGCGATGAGCGCACCCGACGGCAGCACGGACAGCGCAGTCGGCACGGTCGGCGCCGAACGGAGCATCGGCCAGCTGTTCGCCTCGGCGACGACCGAGATGTCCGCACTGGTGCACGACGAGATCGCCCTCGCGAAAGTGCAACTCAAGCAGGACGTGAAGAAGGGCGCGGTGAGCGGCGGCGCCTTCACGGCGGCGCTGACCGTGGCGACCTTCTCGCTGCCGATGCTGAGCTTCGCGCTCGCGTACGGCATCAACGCCTGGACCGGCGGGCACAACGGCAACGGCGGCTGGAACCTCGCCTGGTGCTTCCTGCTCTCCTTCGCGGCGAGCCTGCTCCTCGCCGGTCTGCTCGGCCTGATCGGCATGACCTTCGCCAAGAAGGCGAAGAAGGGCAAGGGCCCGCAGAAGGTCGCCGCCTCGGTCAAGGAGACGGCGGGCGTGCTGCAGAACGCCAAGCCGCACCCCCGCCCGGTGACGGCCGGCGACCGTGTCCCCGAGGCCATCGAGGCTGTGGCACGCTCGTCTTCATGACGGACCCCGCCACTCCTTCGGCCCAGCCGCCTTCCTCTGTCGTACGTCTCGACGTCCCGGGTGGAAAAGAGGTGACCCACCGGGACGTCGCGGCCAACGGCGCGCGCTTCCACATCGCGGAGGTGGGTGACGGGCCGCTCGTGCTGCTGCTGCACGGCTTCCCGCAGTTCTGGTGGACGTGGCGGCACCAGCTCGGGGCGCTCGCCGACGCGGGGTTCCGGGCCGTGGCCATGGACCTGCGGGGCGTCGGCGGCAGCGACCGCACGCCGCGCGGGTACGACCCGGCGAACCTCGCGCTCGACATCACCGGCGTGGTGCGCTCGCTCGGCGAACCGGACGCGGCGCTCGTCGGGCACGACCTCGGCGGCTATCTCGCCTGGACCGCGGCCGTGATGCGGCCCAAGCTGGTGCGCCGGCTCGCGGTGTCGTCGATGCCGCATCCGCGGCGCTGGCGTTCGGCCATGCTGTCGGACGTCAAGCAGACCACCGCCGGTTCCTACATCTGGGGCTTCCAGCGGCCATGGCTGCCGGAGCGTCAACTCGCCGCCGACGACGCGGCGTTGGTGGGCCGCCTGGTCCGCGACTGGTCGGGTCCGCAGCAGCCCGACGACGAGACGGTCGAGACGTACCGGCGCGCGATGTCCATCCCCTCGACCCCGCACTGCTCGATCGAGCCGTACCGGTGGATGGTGCGGTCGATGGCGCGGCCCGACGGCATCCAGTTCAACCGGCGCATGAAGCGGCCGGTCCGGGTGCCCACGCTGCATCTGCACGGTTCGCTGGACCCGGTGATGCGTACGCGCAGCGCCGCGGGCTCCGGCGAGTACGTGGAAGCGCCGTATCGCTGGCGCCTCTTCGACGGCCTCGGGCACTTCCCGCACGAGGAAGACCCGGCGGCGTTCTCCAAGGAACTGGTGAGCTGGCTGCAGGATCCCGAGCCCGATCGGTGAGCGCGCGGTGTGCGGACGGGAACGCTTGTCCTACGAACAGCCAAATGCCTGCCGCATAAGCCAATTTGGGGGCCGTGGGGGTGGTTACCGACCATGGGGCCCGGGCACACGTCGGTGTATGGGCTGGACGCACGACTACAGTGACGCAGCACGCAATCGCCGCCCAGCGATGACGCTGGGCTCTCCCCAGAGGGGTGCGCCGGAGGGATACACGGTGCATGATCCCCGACTGGGTATTCCGCGCATCCTGCGGAGGCGGGCCCGGTGGGTGTCGGCCCGGCTGCGCCACAGCGGGCGCGGCTGACACCTTTTCCTTTTCAAGCCCAGGGCTCTACAGCGCGCAGGCGTCCGTGTCGACCTGCTGGACCGCTGTGCGGCCCTGGGTGATGTCGGTGCTGATCTCGTCGCCGGTCAGCGCGTAGCCCGTCTGCGCGTTGTCCAGGGACTTGGCGAAGACCACGCCGTAGACCTGGCCCTCCGGGGTCAGGAGCGGGCCGCCGGAGTTGCCCTGGCGAACCGTCGCGTACAGCGAGTAGACGTCGCGCTGGACCTTGCCGCGGTGGTAGATGTCCGGGCCGTCGGCCTCGATACGGCCGCGCACGCGCGCGGGCCGCACGTCGTACGCGCCGTTCTCCGGGAAGCCCGCGACGATCGCGCCGCCGCCGCGCTGTGCGTCCGTCGACGTGAACCGGAGCGGGGGCGCCTTCAGTTCCGGTACGTCCAGGACGGCGATGTCGCGCTTCCAGTCGTAGAGGACGACCTTGGCGTCGTACTTGATGCCCTCGCCGCCGATCTGCACGGTGGGCTCGTCGACGCCGCCCACCACGTGCGCGTTCGTCATCACGCGGCGGTCGGAGAAGACGAAGCCGGTGCCTTCGAGGACCTTGCCGCAACTGGGCGCCTGGCCCACGACCTTGACGATCGAACGCTTCGCGTTCCGTGCGGCCGCGCTCTGCGCAAGGGCCGGGTCGGGCGGCTGGACCTCGGTGATCGGCTCGTTCGCGAACGGGCTGAAGACCTGGGGGAAACCGTTCTGCGCGAGCGTGGAGGAGAAGTCGGCGAACCAGGTGTCGGCCTGGTTGGGCAGCACCCGGGCGACTCCGAGCAGCACCTTCGAGCTGCGGACCTCCGTGCCCAGCGTGGGCAGCGTCGTACCGGCGAGGGCGGAACCTATCAGCCAGGCGACGAGAAGCATCGCCGCGACGTTGACGACGGCGCCGCCTGTCGCGTCGAGCGCGCGGGCCGGGGACCAAGTGATGTATCTGCGCAGCTTGTTGCCCAAGTGCGTGGTGAAGGCCTGGCCCACCGAGGCGCAGACGATCACGACGACGACGGCGACGACCGCGGCGGTCGTGGTCACCTGGGCGTCGCTGGTGGCCGCGCCCCAGATGGCGGGCAGCGCGTAGACAGCGACGAGGCCGCCGCCCAGGAAGCCGATCACCGACAGGATGCCGACGACGAAGCCTTGGCGGTAGCCCACGATCGCAAACCAGACGGCGGCCGCGAGCAGCAGAATGTCCAGCACGTTCACCGAATTCCGGCCTCGCCTCGCATCGCGGGTGTCCACTTCCGCGCCGGAGTCCCGGGGTCGGTCCCCAGGACGGCACGGCACGGGGGCCACCCTGTCATGCGCGCCAGTCGAGTGGGACCGTCTTCGTCCGGTCCCAGGGGCGCTCCCAGCCCGCGAAGTGCAGGATCCGGTCGATCACGCCGGCCGTGAAGCCCCAGACGAGCGCGGATTCCACGAGGAACGCGGGGCCTTGGTGGCCGCTCGGGTGCACCGTCGTCGCCCGGTTCTCCGGGTCCGTGAGATCCGCCACCGGAACCGTGAAGACGCGGGCCGTCTCCGCCGGGTCGACCGCCTCGACCGGGGTCGGCACCCGCCACCAGCCGAGGACCGGTGTCACCACGAAACCGCTCACCGGGATGTAGAGCCGCGGCAGCACGCCGAAGAGCTGGACGCCTCTCGGGTCCAGGCCCGTCTCCTCCCAGGCCTCGCGCAGAGCGGCGCGCAACGGGCCCTCGGTACGCGGGTCGCCGTCCTCCGCGTCGAGGGCTCCGCCGGGGAACGAGGGCTGGCCGGCGTGGGATCTGAGCGAGCCCGCACGCTCCATCAGAAGCAGCTCGGGGCCGCGCTCGCCCTCGCCGAACAGGATCAGGACCGCGGACTGCCGCCCCGCGCCGTCCTCCGGCGGCAGGAAACGGCTGAGCTGGTCGCCGCGGAGGGTGCGGGCCGCGTCCGCGACGGGGGTGAGCCAGGCGGGCAGGCCCGCCGTGCGCGGCGTGACGTCCGGGACGGGCGGGGCGCCGCCGCCCGGGGCCGCGCCGCCGGTCCCGGCGAGGTCACCGGCCCCGCCGGCCCCGCCGCCCATCGCCTCGGTCCCGCCGACGCGCTTCATCTCGCTCACGCGCTTCATCTCGCTCACGCGCTTCATCTCGCTCACGTGCTTCATCCCGCGCCACCCCCGTACCCGTCGTGACTCGCCCAACGCCTAACCGCCCCCGTTTCGTTCCGGTCCCCCGGGATGTCACCCGGTCGTGTCACCGGGGGTGCCGCCCAGCGGCGGGGCCGGTTTGCCGCCCGCGTCCAGGTACGACTGCGGGGGCTTGAGGCGCTGGCCCGGGAAGCCGCCCTTCTCGTACTTGAGCAGCTTCTTCGCCTTCTCCGGATCCGTCTCGCCCTCTCCGTACGCCGGGCAGAGCGGGGCGATGGGGCAGGCTCCGCAGGCCGGTTTGCGGGAGTGGCAGATCCGGCGGCCGTGGAAGATCACGTGGTGGCTGAGCATGGTCCAGTCGCTCTTCGGGAACAGCTCGCCGACGGCCTTCTCGACCTTGTCGGGGTCGGTCTCCTCGGTCCACTTCCAGCGGCGGACGAGCCGGCCGAAGTGGGTGTCGACGGTGATGCCCGGTCGTCCGAACGCGTTCCCCAGCACCACGAAGGCGGTCTTGCGGCCCACGCCGGGCAGCTTGACGAGGTCTTCGACCCTGCCGGGCACCTCGCCCCCGAAGTCCTCGCTCAGCGCCTTGGCCAGGCCCATGATCGACTTCGTCTTGGCCCGGAAGAATCCGGTCGGCCGGATCAGCTCCTCGACGTCCTCGGGGTTGGCCGCGGCCAGGTCCTCGGGGGTCGGATACTTCGCGAACAGCGCCGGGGTCGTCTGATTGACCCTCAGGTCCGTCGTCTGGGCGGACATCACCGTGGCGATGACCAGCTGGAACGGGTTCTCGAAGTCCAGCTCCGGGTGCGCGTACGGGTAGATCTCCGCGAGCTCCCGATCGATCTTCCGCGCCCGCCGAACCAGGGCGGTACGCGACTCGGGCTTGGCGGCGGGGGTCGCTTTCTTGGCGGGCGCGGTCGCCTTCTCGGCGGCCGGGGACGCCTTCTTGGAGGCCGGGGACGCCTTCTTGGAGGCCGGGGACGCCTTCTTGGAGGCCGGGGTCGCCTTCTTGGAGGCGGGGGACGCCTTCTCGGCGGGCGCGGTCGCCTTCTCGGCGGCGGGGGACGCCTTCTTGGAGGCGGGGGACGCCTTCTCGGCGGGCGCGGTCGCTTTCTTGGCGGCCGGGGTCGCCTTCTCGGCGGAAACTCGCTTCTTCGGGGGCATGCGCTGGGCGGCCTTTCCCTGTACGGACACGGTTCGGGGCGGGGTCGCGCCGGTGGAACGGGCCTCACCCCTGCCCTGTTCGCCCACAGCGGAATCGCGGTGGTCCGGCACCGATCCAGCCCCCTCCGCCTGCGTGGTCACCGGCTTTTTGGACACTCGGCCAGCCTAGAGCCCGACACTGACATCCGCCCCGGAGCCATCGGATCGGCCCCCGATTGGCCCCCTCCCCGTCGGGTTGTGACGCAGGTGCGGCAGACTTGTGTCTGAGTGACTGATCACACTGTTTGGACCGTCCGGCAAAATGGGCGGCGGGAAACAACCGTCCCCCACAGTGCAGGCGACATAGGAGAGAAACTCGTGGACGACGTTCTGCGGCGCGCCCCGCTCTTCGCGGCGCTCGATGACGAGCAGGCCGCGGAGCTCCGCGCCTCCATGAGTGAGGTGACCCTCGCGCGTGGCGATGCCCTGTTTCACGAGGGCGACCCCGGTGACCGCCTCTACGTGGTCACCGAAGGCAAGGTGAAGCTCCACCGCACATCCCCCGACGGCCGCGAGAACATGCTGGCCGTGCTCGGCCCCGGCGAGCTGATCGGAGAGCTGTCGCTCTTCGACCCCGGCCCGCGGACCGCGACCGCCAGCGCGCTGACCGAGGTGAAGCTGCTCGGCCTCGGCCACGGCGACCTCCAGCCCTGGCTCAACGCGCGGCCCGAGGTGGCCGCCGCCCTGCTGCGCGCCGTCGCCCGGCGCCTGCGCAAGACCAACGACCAGATGTCCGACCTGGTCTTCTCCGACGTGCCGGGCCGTGTGGCCCGCGCGCTGCTCGACCTGTCGCGCCGCTTCGGCGTGCAGTCCGAGGAGGGCATCCACGTCGTGCACGACCTCACGCAGGAAGAGCTGGCCCAACTGGTCGGCGCCTCCCGCGAGACCGTGAACAAGGCGCTGGCCGACTTCGCGGGCCGCGGCTGGCTGCGCCTGGAGGCCCGCGCCGTGATCCTGCTGGACGTGGAGCGCCTCGCCAAGCGATCCCGCTGAGCGTTTTACGCAGCTACGTAGACGGGTCCCGCCACATGACGTGGCGGGACCCGTCTACGTAGAGGCACGACAAGCCTCCCGAGGGGAAAGCCGTATCCCGTCTACGTAGAGGCACGACAAGCCTCTCGAGGGGAAACCCGTATGACTCAGTCCCAGCCCCGGTCCGACTCCCCCGGCTCCGACTTCCCCGGGTCCGGGTCCGGGTCCGGGTCCCGGTCCGCGGCCGAGCTGGCCACCCGGTTCGAAGCGGAGCGTGGCCGGCTGCGGTCCGTGGCGTACCGCATGCTCGGTTCGCTGAGCGAGGCGGAGGACGCGGTCCAGGAGAGCTGGCTGCGGCTGCAGCGCGCCGACACGGCGGATGTGCTCAACCTGAGCGGCTGGCTGACCACCGTCGTCGGGCGGATCTGCCTGGACATGCTGCGGACGCGCGCCTCCCGCCGGGAGGACCCCCTCGACCCGGGCACGGCCGAGACCCATGTCCCCGATGTGGTGGTCCGGCCCGCAGACCCGGGCCATGAGGCCGAACTCGCGGACTCCGTCGGCCTGGCGCTGCTCGTCGTGCTCGACACGCTCGCGCCGGCCGAGCGGCTCGCGTTCGTGCTGCACGACATGTTCGCGGTGCCGTTCGAGGAGCTCGCGCCGGTCGTCGAGCGCACCCCGGCGGCGACCCGGCAGCTGGCCAGCCGCGCCCGGCGCCGGGTGCAGGGCGCCACCGTGCCGCCCGCGACCGACCTGGCCCGGCAGCGCGAGGTCGTCGACGCCTGGCTCGCCGCCACCCGCGCCGGGGACTTCGAGGCGCTGCTCTCGCTCCTCGACCCGGACGTGCTGCTGCGGGTCGACGCGGGCCCCGGTACGGCGTCGAAACTGGTGCGGGGCGCCCTGGAGGTGGCCGGGCAGGCCACGTACTTCGGGCAGATGGTGGACACGGCGGTCGCGGCGTTCGTGGGCGACGGCGTGGGCATCGTGCAGGCGCCCCGGGGCCGGGTCGTCTCGGTCCTCGTCCTCACGTTCCGGGACGGCAGGGTCAGCGGCGTCGACATCATCGCCGACCCGCCCCGGCTCGCCGCGATGGGCGTCACCTGGCCCCTGGAGGCCCAGGACGGCGGCCTCTAGGCATCTGCGTACGCCCGGGCACCTCCGGACACCGCCGGAGGCCGCCGGGCGTCCTAGACGCCCTGGATGAGGCCGTGTTCCCGCAGGTACTCGAGCTGCGCCCGTACGGACAGCTCCGCGGCCGGCCACAGGGAGCGGTCCACATCGGCGTACACGCGCGCCACGACGTCGGCCGCCGTCACGTGCCCGTTCTCGACGGCGGTCTCGACCTGGGCGAGGCGGTGGGCGCGGTGCGCGAGGTAGAACTCGACCGCCCCCTGCGCGTCGTCCAGGACGGGGCCGTGGCCGGGCAGCACCGTGTGCACCCCGTCGTCGACGGTCAGGGACCGCAGGCGGCGCAGCGAGTCGAGGTAGTCGCCGAGGCGGCCGTCGGGGTGAGCGACGACGGTGGTGCCGCGGCCGAGGATCGTGTCGCCGGTCAACACGGCCTGATCGGCGGGGAGATGGAAGCAGAGCGAGTCCGCGGTGTGCCCGGGGGTCGGCACGACGCGCAGTTCCAGGCCGCCCGTCTTCACCACGTCCCCGGCGGCGAGCCCTTCGTCGCCGAGCCGCAGCGCCGGGTCGAGCGCCCGTACCTTCGTGCCGGTCAGCTCGGCGAAGCGGCCCGCGCCCTCGGCGTGGTCGGGGTGCCCGTGCGTGAGCAGGGTGAGGGCGATCCGCCTGCCCGCCCGTTCGGCGGTGGCGATCACGTGTCGCAGGTGCGCGTCGTCCAGCGGGCCTGGGTCGATGACGACGGCGAGGTCGCTGTCGGGCTCGGCGACGATCCAGGTGTTGGTGCCGTCGAGGGTCATCGCGGACGGGTTCGGCGCCAGGACGTTGACGGCGCGGGCGGTGGCGGGGCCGGACAGCACCCCGCCGCGCGGCTGCCCGGGAAGGGCGGCGGCTTCGGTCATCAGCGGGTTCTCCCGGTCTTCTCTGCCGTCCCGGGCCCGCCGGTCGGGATGTGCTTGGTGAACTCGTCGTGCCCCGGCCAGGACAGCACCAGCTCGCCGTCCTCCAGGCGCGCCTGTGCCAGTACGGGGGTGAGGTCGCGCTCCGCCGACCCGGCCAGCGCGCCGGCCACCGAGTCGTACGCCGCCAGGGTGCGCAGCGTCGCGATCGTCGGGGGCATCATCGACAGTTCGCCCTGGTCGTACGCGGACGCGGCCCGCTCCGGGCGGATCCACACGGTGCGGTCGGCCTCGGAGGAGTCGTCGCTGGTGCGCTGGCCCTCGGGCAGCGCGGCCACGAAGAACCAGGTGTCGTAGCGGCGCGGTTCGAACTCCGGGGTGATCCAGCGCGCCCAGGCGCCCAGCAGATCGGAGCGGAGCACGAGGCCGCGGCGGCGCAGGAATTCGGCGAACGAAAGGTCCCGGCCGATCAGCGCCTGCCGGTCGGCGACCCAGTCGGCGCCCGTCGTGTCGTCGACGACGGTCTCCGGGGTGGGCCCGGCGAGCAGCACGCCCGCCTCCTCGAACGTCTCGCGCACCGCGGCGCACACGATCGCCTGGGCGGCCTGCGCGTCGGGCACGGCGAGGCGCTCGGCCCAGTCCTCGCGCGACGGCCCGGCCCAGCGGACCTGGCGGTCGTCGTCCCGGGGGTCGACGCCGCCGCCGGGATAGGCGTAGGCACCGGCGGCGAAGGCCATGGACGTGCGCCGCCGCAGCATGTGCACCTCGACGCCGCCGGCGTCTCTGAGGAGCATCACGGTCGCGGCGCGCCGGGGCGGAGCGGGCACGAGCGTGCCGGCGGCGAGGGCGCGGATGCGGTCCGGCCACTCGGGGGGATACCACTGCCCGTTTGCCATGGCCGGAGGCTATCCGGTGACGGGCAGATGTTCGAGAGCCCACAGGTCGTCGCCCGCCACCGGAAACACTGCCTTAAAAGAAGGCGCTCGCGAAAAGGGCACTTCTAAAAGAAGGCGCTACACCTCGGTGAGCTCCACCTGGACCTCGACCTCGACCGGCGCGTCCAGCGGCAGGACCGCGACGCCGACGGCGCTGCGCGCGTGCACGCCCTTCTCGCCGAGCACCTCGCCGAGCAGCTCGCTCGCGCCGTTGATGACGCCGGGCTGACCGGTGAAGTCGGTGGCGGAGGCGACGAAACCGACGACCTTCACCACGCGCGCGATGCGGTCCAGATCACCGGCGACCGATTTGACCGCGGCGAGCGCGTTCAGCGCACAGGTGCGGGCCAGCTCCTTGGCCTGGTCGGCGGTGACCTCGTCGCCGACCTTTCCGGTCAGCGGCAGCTTCCCGTCGACCATGGGCAGCTGCCCCGCCGTGTACACGTACACCCCGGACTGCACGGCCGGCTGGTAGGCCGCGACCGGCGGGACGACGGGCGGCAGGGTCAGGCCCAGCTCCGCCAGCCTGTCCTCGACGGCGCTCACGCCGCCTTCTCCCGCTTCAGGTACGCCACCAGCTGCTCGGGGTTGTTCGGCCCCGGTACGACCTGCACCAGCTCCCAGCCGTCCTCGCCCCAGGTGTCGAGGATCTGCTTCGTCGCGTGCACGAGGAGCGGCACGGTCGCGTATTCCCACTTCTTAGCCATGGGGCGACTGTATCCGTCCGTTCCTGGGACGTCGTTCCGGAGGCTCCTGCGTGATCCGGCCGCTCACTGGTTACGCTCGAATACGTGAGCAGGCTCCAGGTCGTCAGCGGCAAGGGCGGTACCGGAAAGACCACGGTCGCCGCCGCACTCGCGCTAGCCCTCGCGACCGAGGGCAAGCGCACTCTCCTTGTGGAGGTGGAGGGCAGGCAAGGCATCGCACAGCTCTTCGAGACGGAAGTGCTCCCCTACGAGGAGCGGAAGATCGCCGTCGCACCGGGCGGCGGGGAGGTGTACGCGCTCGCCATCGATCCCGAGCTGGCGCTGCTCGACTACCTCCAGATGTTCTACAAACTGGGCGGCGCGGGGCGCGCCCTGAAGAAGCTGGGCGCGATCGACTTCGCCACCACGATCGCCCCGGGCCTCAGGGACGTACTCCTGACGGGCAAGGCGTGCGAGGCGGTGCGCCGCAAGGACAAGCAGGGCGTCTACGCGTACGACCACGTCGTGATGGACGCACCGCCGACGGGCCGCATCACGCGCTTCCTCAACGTGAACGACGAGGTCGCCGGGCTCGCGAAGATCGGCCCGATACACAACCAGGCACAGGCCGTCATGCGGGTCCTCAAGTCCCGGGAGACGGCTGTGCACCTGGTGACCCTGCTGGAGGAGATGCCGGTGCAGGAGACCCTCGACGGGGTCCGCGAACTGCGCGCCGCGCAGCTGCCGGTGGGACGGATCATGGTGAACATGGTGCGGCCCGCGCTTCTCGGGGAACCCGCTCTGGCACTGAGCCGCGCCACCTCGGTCCGGCCCGCCGTCACCGAGGCACTGGCGGCGGCCGGGCTCGGCAGCGCCGACAAGCTCGTCGGGCCGCTGCTCGCGCAGGCCGGGGAGTACGCGGAGCGGTACGCCCTGGAAGGCGCCCAGCGCGAGCAGCTCGCCGAGGCCGGGCTGCCGCTGCACGAACTGCCGCTGCTCACCGAGGGGTTGGACCTGGCGGGCCTTTACACGCTCGCCGAGGAGCTGCGGCAGCAGGGCATCAGCGACGACAGCAAGGGATCTGGGGGACCGCTTCGATGACGCTCGACCCTGTAGGCACGCTCGACATCGACCCGCTGATCGACGACCCGGACACCCGCATCGTGGTGTGCTGCGGCAGTGGCGGCGTCGGCAAGACGACGACCGCCGCGGCCCTGGGGCTGCGCGCCGCCGAGCGCGGCCGCAAGGTCGTCGTGCTGACCATCGACCCGGCGCGCCGGCTCGCCCAGTCCATGGGGATCGACTCGCTGGACAACACGCCGCGCCGGGTGAAGGACATCGCCGCCACCGGGGAGGCAGCGGGCGGCGAACTGCACGCGATGATGCTCGACATGAAGCGCACCTTCGACGAGATCGTCGAGGCGCACGCGGACCGGGAGCGGGCCCAGGCGATCCTCTCCAACCCGTTCTACCAGTCGCTTTCGGCGGGCTTCGCGGGCACGCAGGAGTACATGGCGATGGAGAAGCTGGGGCAGCTCCGCTCCCGTGACGAGTGGGATCTGATCGTCGTGGACACCCCGCCGTCGCGCTCGGCGCTCGACTTCCTGGACGCGCCGAAGCGGCTCGGTTCGTTCCTCGACGGGAAGCTGATCCGGGTCCTGATGGCGCCGGCGAAGGTCGGCGGGCGCGCGGGCATGAAGTTCCTGAACGTCGGGATGTCGATGATGACCGGCGCCCTCGGCAAGCTGCTCGGCGGTCAACTCCTGCGGGACGTGCAGACGTTCGTCGCCGCGATGGACACCATGTTCGGTGGTTTCCGCACCCGCGCGGACGCCACGTACAAGCTCCTTCAGGCGCCCGGCACCGCGTTCCTCGTCGTGGCCGCGCCCGAGCGGGACGCGCTGCGCGAGGCCGCGTACTTCGTGGAACGGCTGGCCGCGGAGCGGATGCCGCTCGCCGGTCTCGTGCTGAACCGGGTGCACGGCAGCGGCGCCGACCGGCTCTCCGCCGAGCGGGCGCTGGCCGCCGCGGAAAATCTTGATGAGCGCGGCATTGTGGATCAGACGGACGGGAAGAAAGACGTTCGTACTACTACTGCGACCACTACTGCGACCACTGCTGCGACCACTGCGACAGATCCCGCTTCCGCGTCGGCCCCCGCTTCCGCGCCAGACCCCACGTCAGATTCCGCGTCAGACCCCGCGTCAGATTCCGCTTCCGCGACAGGCTCCCCCGCCGCTGCGGAGCAGCCGTCCGACCCCACCGCAGAGCAACTGACCGCGGAGCAACTGACCGCAGGGCTGTTGCGCCTGCACGCCGAGCGTATGCAGGTGGTCGCCCGTGAGCAGCGCACGCGTGATCGCTTCACCGCGCTGCATCCCGAGGTCGCCGTGACGGAGGTCGCGGCGCTGCCCGGTGACGTACACGACCTGGCAGGTCTCAGGGACATCGGAGAACGGCTCGCGGCCGGTGACACTCCGGCCGGAGCTGCGTGAGCCGTACGCACTGGCGTGAGCCGTACGCACTGCTCGGCGGACGCGGGATCGATTGACCGCGTCCGCGTGCTGCTCGGCGAACGCGAGGCCGGCTGACCGGCGTCCGCGTACTGCCGGGCGGCTACGGCGGCGTCGGACGACCGACGCCGTGCACTGCCTGACATGCGGGCGCGGGACCGGCTAACCGACCGCCGCGAACCTCTCGTACGTCTCGTCGTCCTCAAGCTCCGCGGGCAACAGGCCCGCGCCACGCTCGTACTCCGTCCGTGCCGTCTCGAGGAGCCGGCGCCATGAGGTAACGGTCGGACGCCTGCGCAACAGTGCGCGGCGCTCCCGCTCCGTCATGCCACCCCACACGCCGAACTCGACGCGATTGTCCAACGCGTCCGCCAGGCACTCGGTCCGCACGGGGCATCCCGTGCACACCGCCTTCGCCCGGTTCTGCGCTGCTCCTTGAACGAACAGTTCATCCGGATCGGTAGTGCGGCAGGCCGCCTGCGCACTCCAGTCGACTACCCAGCCCATACCGGCGCCGTCCTCTCCCGAATCGAGGCTCCCCCACGGCGGCAGCGGCATATTCACCGCCGCCAGTTGAGGACGTTACGGAAGGTGGGCACAGCGCAACACCCCCTTCGGGCCCAATCTTGAATGGCCCGAACGGACTATGCGTAAGCGGCAGATCACCCGACGGAGTGACCGGGGGACATGCGTAATAACCCCGGCAAATTCGGGCAGTTCACATGCGCCACAAGGGACGTCGGGCGACACATTCGGCGATTCCGGACACCCTGTGAGCCCTGCGCGGGGGCCGCCGGAGGGTTCGGGAATGACTACAAGAGGCACTGTAGAAATGCCGGGAACGATTCGGGTTCGCCCCACGTCTTGATACGAGACCGCACTGCTGTGACAGTTGAGTGCAGCTTAGGCCAAGGCATATACGCCTGTCCGGAGATTCAGAACGTAGGCTGCCCTGCATGGGAAAGAAGCGCTCGGCCGGTAGTGGCGGCGGTCTGTCGCCGGCCCAACAGGCCGCCAAGTTCCTCGGTGTCAGCGTGCTCGCGGGCGCCGTGCTCGCCGGAATCGCGCTGCCCGCCGCGGGTGCACTCGGCCTCGCCGCCAAGGGCAGTGTCGAGGGGTTCGACGAGATCCCCGCCAACTTGAAGACCCCGCCGCTGAGTCAGCGCACCACGATCCTGGACAGCCAGGGCGGGAAGATCGCGACGGTCTACTCCCGCGACCGCACCGTGGTCCCGCTCTCCGCGATCTCGCCGTACATGCAGAAGGCACTCGTCGCCATCGAGGACTCGCGCTTCTACGAGCACGGGGCCGTCGACGCGAAGGGCATCCTGCGCGCCATCAACGCCAACGCGCGCGACGGCGGCGTCTCGCAGGGCGCGTCCACGCTCACGCAGCAGTACGTGAAGAACGTGTTCATCGAGGAGGCGGGCGACGACCCGACCAAGGTCGCGCAGGCCACGCAGCAGACGATCGGCCGCAAGGTCCGCGAGCTCAAGTACGCGATCCAGGTCGAGGAGGAGCTGGGCAAGAAGAAGATCCTCGCCAACTACCTGAACATCACGTACTTCGGGCAGCAGGCGTACGGCGTCGAGGCGGCCGCGCAGCGGTACTTCTCCAAGCACGCCAAGGACCTGAACGTGCAGGAGTCGGCGCTGCTCGCCGGCATCGTGCAGTCGCCGAGCCGCTACGACCCCGTCAACGACGAGACCGAGGCGACGAAGCGGCGCAACACCGTGCTGACGCGCATGGCGCAGGTGCACGACATCTCGAAGGCCGAGGCCGAGGCGGCGAAGAAGACGCCGCTCGGCCTGAAGGTCAGCAAGCCGCAGAACGGATGCATCACGGCGGTCAAGGGCGCGGCCTTCTTCTGCAAGTACATCGAGCGGGTCTTCAAGAGCGACCCGGTCTTCGGCAAGACGAAGGAAGAGCGCGCGAAGGTCTGGGACCGCGGCGGTCTGACGATCAAGACGACGCTCGACCCGCAGGCGCAGGACTCGGTACAGGCCTCCATCAAGGCGAACGTCTACAAGTCGGACAAGGTCGCCACGGCGGTCTCGCTCGTCGAGCCCGGCACCGGCAAGGTCCTCGGGATGGGCCAGTCGAAGCCGTACGGCTACGGCAAGAACGAGACGGAGATCAACTACTCGGTCGACTCCAAGTACGGCGGCTCCAACTACGGCTTCCCGACGGGCTCCACGTTCAAGCCGTTCCTCGCGGCGGCGGCCCTGGAGAAGGGCAAGCCGCCGACGCAGCAGTACCCGGCGCCGTACCAGATGTCGTACCCGAGCCAGGTGCAGACGTGCAGCGGGAAGCCGTGGGTCAACGACGGCGGCTACACGGTGGAGAACGAGAACGAGTCCGAGTCCGGCCCGTATCGCCTCAGGGAGGCGATGGAGAAGTCCGTCAACACGTACTTCGTGCAGATGCTCGAGGACGTCGGCATGTGCCCGGTCGTCAAGATGACCGACAAGCTCGGCGTGGTGCAGGGCAACGGCACGAAGGTGCCCGAGGTGCCGTCGTCGATGACGCTCGGTTCGACGGGTCTGTCGCCGCTGACGATGGCCTCGGCCTACGCCGCGTTCGCCAACGAGGGCACGTACTGCACGCCGGTGGCCCTCGAGTCGATCACCGGGCCCAACGGCAAGTCGCTCGCCGTGCCGAAGACCAAGTGCTCGCGCGCCATGACGACCGCGACCGCGGACAAGATCAACACGCTGCTCAGTGGTGTGGTCGACTCCGGTACGGGTAAGGAGGCGGGTCTCGGGGACCGGGACAACGCCGGTAAGACCGGTACCACCGACGCCCGTAAGAACGCCTGGTTCGTCGGCTACACCCCGAACCTGTCGGGCGCCGTGTGGGTCGGCAGCGCGCAGCAGGACGTCGAGATGACCGACATCACCATCGGTGGCAGGTACCACGGCGAGGTCTTCGGCGCCGACACCCCGGGCCCGATCTGGCGCAGCGCCATGACCGGCGCCCTGTCCGGCAAGGACGCGCCGAAGTTCACCATGGTCGACATCCCCGACCCGGACAAGGACAAGGGCAAGGGCGGGGACGAGGGCGACAACGACGGCAAGCCCGGCGGCAACGGGGGCGGCGGTAACGGGAACGGTGGGGGTGGCGGTGGTGGCGGCGGCAACAACGACCCGCTGCCCGGCATCTCCATCCCGCCCGGCCTGATCGGCGGGAACGGGAACGGTGGGAACGGGAACGGGGGCGGCGGCTGGGGGCGTTGAGCCCTTGAGGTCCGGTCCTTGAGGTCCGGTCCCTGAGGTAGGCGAAAGGGGGCGCTCCCGTTGGGGGCGCCCCCTTTCGTCTGCGTAGGTGCAGCGGAGTGGTGCGGTGCGCAGTGGTGCAGTGCGCAGTGGTGTGGAGTGGTGCGGTGCGGTGTGGAGGGGTCAGCCCGCCAGTAGGCGCTTCACCGTCGCGGCGACCCGGCCGCCCTCGGCGCGGCCCGCGATCTTCGGGTTCGCGATCTTCATGACCTGGCCCATGGCCCGCGGCCCCTCGGCGCCCGCCGCCCTGGCCTCCTCGACGGCCCCCGCCACGATCTGCTCCAACTCCGCGTCGCTCAGCGGCTGCGGCAGGTACACGGCGAGGAGCTCGCCCTCCGCCAGCTCGCGGGCCGCGGACTCGGCGCGACCGCCCTTCTCGAAGGCGTCGGCCGCCTCACGGCGCTTCTTCGCCTCCTTGGCGATCACCTTCTGCACCTCGTCGTCGGAGAGCTCCCGCTTCTCCTTGCCCGCGACCTCCTGGTTCGTGATCGCGGAGAGGGTCAGCCGCAGCGTCGAGGAGCGCAGCTCATCGCGCTCCTTGATCGCGGCGTTGAGGTCGTCCTGCAGCTTCGACTTGAGCGTGGTCATGCCGTGATTGTCGCAGGTACGAGGGCAGCGGCGCCCGCCGATTTCGGGGGCATGGCCGGTCTGACACGATGGGCCACATGCGCGCGCGATACGAAGCTCCTCTGCAGGCGTCCGTGAAGGCCTCCCTGAACTCTTCTTTGAAGACCTCTCTGAACTCTTCTCTGAAGACCTCTCTGAAGGTGACGGCCGGCATCGCGGCGGTGGGCGCCGCCGGCGTGGCCTACGCGGCGGGTTTCGAGGCCCGCTCCTTCCGTCTGCGGCGCGTGACGGTCCCCGTCCTGCCGCCGGGCATGCGTCCGCTCCGCGTCCTCCAGGTCTCGGACATCCACATGGTCGGCGGGCAGCGCAAGAAGCAGCGCTGGCTGCAGTCGCTGGCCGGGCTGCGCCCCGACTTCGTCATCAACACGGGCGACAACCTCTCGGACCCCGAGGGCGTTCCGGAGGTCCTCGACGCGCTCGGCCCGCTGATGGAGTTCCCGGGCGCGTACGTCTTCGGCTCGAACGACTACTACGGGCCGCGGCCCAGCAACCCCGCCCGGTACCTGGTCAACAAGACCCGCGGCAAGCACGGCCTCAACGGCAACGCGCCCGCCGTCGGCGTCGTCCACAACCCGTGGGAGGGCCTGCGCGACGGCTTCGACGAGGCGGGCTGGCTGAACCTCACCAACACGCGGGGCGTGCTGAAGGTGGCCGGCGTCGAGATCGGCCTGACCGGCCTGGACGACCCGCACATCAAGCGCGACCGATACGCGGAGGTGGCCGGCGGCCCGCTGAGCGGCCCCGACTTCTCGCTCGGCGTCGTCCACGCCCCGTACCTGCGGGCGCTCGACGCCTTCACGGCCGACGGTTACCCGCTGGTCCTCGCCGGGCACACGCACGGCGGCCAGCTCTGCATCCCCTTCTACGGCGCCCTCGTCACCAACTGCGACCTGGACACCGACCGCGTGAAGGGCCTGTCGAACCACACGGCCGAGGGCAACACGTCGTACCTCCACGTCTCGGCCGGCTGCGGCACCAACCGCTACACCCCGATCCGCTTCGCCTGCCCACCGGAGGCCTCGCTCCTGACACTGACGTCGGCGCCGAAGGGGCGCTGAGGGGACGGGGGCGACGGTCGGTGCCGGAGGCCGCTGACGCGGCAAGGGTGTCGGTCGTGACACCGGCTCCGGCGCCGACGGCCCGCTGACCGGGCAGGGGCGTTGCGCGGCCGCTGACGCGGCAGGGGCGGCGCTCATGACCGACCCGGGCGCCGCGCGGTCGGCTGACGCGTCCTTCGCCCACCGCCACACCCCGTCCTACGGTGGGTGGATGATCGACCCCCGTGCCTCCAGCGCCCGCTCGGTACCGGCGGAAGCAGTGGTCCCACGACGACGCCGCCCCCTGGCCGCCGCCTTCCGTACGCTCATCGCCCTGGCGGCGGCAACCGGCATCATCATCGACCTGGCGATCAGCGACAGCGCCCTACGCGTCCTCAGCTACTTCACGATCCAGTCCAACGTCCTGCTGGCGATCGTCCTGGCCCTGTCGGCCGTCCGCGCCGTGACGGCCCGCCGTCCCCTCCCCCCGCTGATCACGGGCGGCGCACTGCTCTTCATCTGCATCACGGGCCTCGTCTACCACTTCGTCCTGGCCAACGACGCCAGCGGTTTCTCCATGACGGACGACCCCGACCACGCGGTGACCGGCGCCCGCCGGCTCTCGAACCAGCTCCTGCACACGGTCACCCCGATCGGCGCCGTCCTGGACTGGCTCCTGCTGACCCGCCCCGGCACCCTGCGCCTGCGCCACGCGGGCATCTGGCTGGCCTATCCCCTGGCCTACCTCGGCTTCGCCCTGGTCCGCGGCGCGATCATGACGCCGGGCACGCCGGCCCGCTACCCGTACCCGTTCCTGGACGTCGACGCCCACGGCTACGCGGGTGTCCTGGGCAACGCCGTGATCTTCGGCCTGGCCTTCTACGCCCTGGCCCTGCTCCTGGTCACGGCGGACCGCTTCCGCCCCCGGATCCGGGGCCCCGAAAACCGGATTTCGTCTCAGGCCACCAGTCCGCTAAAGTAATCGATGTCGCCGCGACCGGCCCAGACGGGTCCGGAAGGCGGAGCAACGACATCGGGGTGTAGCGCAGCTTGGCAGCGCGCTTCGTTCGGGACGAAGAGGTCGTGGGTTCAAATCCCGCCACCCCGACAGCCGAAACAGCAGGTGAGGGACCTACTCTTGAGAGTAGGTCCCTCACCTGTTTCTGCGTGTGTGTCCATCTGCGCGACCAGCGCTCCGGCTCCCGCTTGAGGATGCCGTCCATGACCACCGCACCGGCCTGCCGGCACCTCCTGGGTCACGGCCGTCCCGGAGTGGCCGACGAGCCGGGAGATCCCCGCCAGGGGCGCGCTGAGCGCGAACGCGATCCTCCCCACAGCCAGCGGCCAGGACGTCCGGGGCTGCGTAAGCCGGCTCGTTCTGCCCACCTGTTCACCAAGGAGTCCTCGACGATGACTTTGGCCCCCTATCGGCTCGTTTGGCTGGCCCTGTGGGTCGAAGCATCTCCCGCGGAGAACGCGGCGTTCACCGAACACTTCCGCGCGGCTCTCGCACCCCACGGCGAGGTCGTCGTGCACGCTCGGGGGCCTTTCCACCGCACCCCGGAGTTGCTGCACTTCGAGATCGACC
The DNA here is from genome assembly GCF_039533535.1 of Streptomyces kunmingensis. Lineage (NCBI taxonomy): Bacteria > Bacillati > Actinomycetota > Actinomycetes > Kitasatosporales > Streptomycetaceae > Streptomyces > Streptomyces kunmingensis. The sequence goes on along the minus strand of NZ_BAAATS010000017.1, from coordinate 439,316 downwards.
TGACGCCTCGCGAATCCGCCTCCGCATGCCTGCAGGCACTCGGCTTCGACCGGGTCGCACACGTATGGGAACGGCCGGCCGATGGCAGGGCCTTCCTTCACCCTGCCGTGCACGGCGCCCTGGCCGGTGAAACGGAGGCGGCCACCGCTCCCCGGTTCGAGACGGGGGATGTGGTGAGGGTCCGCAACTCCTCCGACGCCCGCGAACTGGGCCTCGTTGATGCGGAGGTGATCGTCGGACTCCCTGATTACGACGCCGACACCAAGCCCCAGCAAAGAACGTGGCGCTACTCCGTACACGTCGAAGGACAGGACGAAACGGAGGACCTCGCCGAAGGCGACCTGGAGCCAACCGGCCGACACGTACAGCTGTACGGCGAACGCATCAGCATCACTCGCGACGGTGTGGTTGACGGCGCCGAGGCACTACGCGGGCTCTAGAAGCGGGCGCCACCACTCATCAAGACCTCTATAGGAGTCGTATGCTGGGCGCCGTCGGTCGGTGGGACGGTGAGGGTGGATGGGCAAGGCCTACGAGAGGATCGCCGACGAGCTACGCGGGCGGATTCGTGGGGGCCAGTACGGGCCCGGTGACAGGCTGCCCTCCGAGGCCGAGCTCGTCAGGAGCAGTGGGCGCAGTGGGCCTACCGTGCAGCAGGCCCTGCGTGTCCTTCAGTCCGAAGGGCTGATCGAGAAGCGGCATGGCGTCGGCACGTTCGTGCGCCGGCCGCGCACGCCCGTCCTCCGCGACAACAAGCGGCATCAGTGGGAGAAGAACCGCGCCCGCGCTCCCGAGGCGCAGCGGCTCGCCACGGGTGCGACCGAGCGGGACACCGGCCTGGAGGTCGACGACCTCGTCTTTCGCGCCTCGTACCGCGAGCTCGAGGCGGTCCCGGAGGTCGCGGAGGCGATGGGCGTCGCCGAGGGCACCCCGCTCGTCGAGCGGACCTACCGAACCCGGTACGGCGCCGAGCGCGCGCCCTTCGCCCTGGCGACCTCGTACCTGATCCGCAGCCTCGTCGCGTCCAACCCGGACCTTCTGGACGAGACGAAGGAGCCGTGGCCCGGCGGGACGATGAACCAGCTGCACACGGTGGGGATCGAGATCGCCCGCGTCGACGAGCGCGTCACCGCCCGGCCGCCGACGTCCGAGGAAGCCGGGGAACTCGGCCTGCCTCCCGGTACCGCGGTGCTCGTCCTGCGCAAGACGTGCTACGACACCGAGGACCGAGCCGTCGAGATGTCCGTCGTCACGCTGCCCGGGGACCGCACGGAAATGCTCTTCACGACCCACTTGGAAAGGTGGTGAGCCGTGAGCCGGCGCATCATCGTCATCACGGCGGTCCACGCACCGTCGGCGCACTTTCTGCCCGCCGCCCACCAGTCCCTCGTCGAGCAGGAGTTGCCCGAAGGCTGGGACTGGCACTGGCTGATCCAGGAGGACGGCCAGAGCGACCGGGTCGCGCCGCACGTTCCCGACGACGAGCGCGTTTCCTTCCGGCAGGGGCGCTCCGGCGGCCCCGGCGTCGCGCGCACCATGGCGCTGGCGCACGCGGACGGTGAGTACGTGAAGATCCTGGACGCGGACGACCAGCTCGCGCCCGGTGCGCTCGCCCGCGACGTGGCCGCCCTCGAAGCGGACCCGAGCATCGGCTGGACGACCTCGCGCGTGCTCGATCTGCTGCCGGACGGGACGACCGCGGGCTTCCCCGGCGACCCCGAGCCGGGCCCGATCGAGCGCCGGGCCGTGCTCGACCACTGGGCATCGCACGACTACCGCGCGCAGGTCCACCCGGCGACCCTCTGTGTCCGCCGGGAGCTGCTCCTCGCGCTCGGGGGCTGGATGGCCCTGCCGGCGTCCGAGGACACAGGTCTCCTGCTGGCCCTCAACTCCGTGGCCCGCGGCTGGTTCTCGTCCGACGTCGGGCTCCTCTACCGCAAGTGGGAGGGGCAGATGACGGGGCACGCCTCGCATGTGGACAAGGCCGAGCGTGATGCCCGTATGGCGGTCGTCGAGGCGCGGGCCCGTGCCCTGGACCAGTTCCGGTGGCGCTACCCGGTCACCTCCGGCTGAGAGCCCGTCATGACTTCGGTCGGGCGCGGGGCCCGTAAGGCCCGGCCCCCGCGAGGTCAGAGCAGGATCTCGGCGTCGGTGCGCGAGAAGATCAGCTCCGTCTCCCCGGTGATCGGCTCCCGCCAGCGGACAGGAGGGGCGGGGCGCCGGATCGCGCGCGGGTAGCCGGCCGCCGCGTAGTCGGTGGGCAGCCGGTACCGGTGGAAGCCGTGTTTGCGCATGGTCTCCAGCAGCTCGTCCGCGGAGTCGCCGAGCTGTTCCATCCGTTCCGGGGTGATCTCCACGGCGATCTCGGCATCCGGCCGGAGGTCATCGAGCAGAGGGGCGAGCCCGCGCACCACGCTGCCCTCGGCCCCCTCCACGTCGATCTTGATCACGCGGGCTCGGGCCACCTCGTCCGGCTCCAGGACCTCCGTCAGCGGAAGCGCCTCGATCTCGAACGCCGATTCCGCCGGACCGTCGTAGGGCACTATCGAGTTGGCGCCCATGTTGTTCGAGCTGGCCAGGACGAACGACAGGGTCTTCCGCTCGTCCGACACCGCGGTGTTGACCGCGCGGATGTTGTCGCAGTGGTTGAGCTCGGCGTGCTGGAGCACTCTGCGGTGGAAGGCGGGCGACGCCTCGATGGCCACGACCCGGCCGGTGCCGCCGACGAGGCGGGAGCCGAGTACGGAGAACGCGCCGATGTTCGCGCCCACGTCCACCAGCACGTCACCGGGGCGCAGGCGGCTTTCCAGCCAGCGCGTCATGTGCGGCTCCCAGACGCCGAACAGATAGAGATAGCGCTGGATCAAGTCCCGTGTGTCCAGGGCGAACCGGTCCCCGTGGCGGGACTCCGCCACCCGTTGCCTCGGCGTGTCCCGCAGCCGGGAGTTGAGGTACTGGGCAGCCAGTAGCCCCTTGCCCACATTGCCCGGCGCGTAGCGCACGTATCGCCGGCCGAGGGTGGTCATGAGGTCGGACGCGGGGGTGGTCATCTGATCGCCTTCCGTGGGGCCCCGGTCACATGTTCGCTCGGCTTGGGGCCCCGGTCACCGTAGCCGCTAGGGCCGGTCGAACGGCAGGTCCAGCATGCGGATGGCGTTCCCCCGGAGAAGCTTGTACGCCACGTCCTGCGGGAGGTGTCCGACGTGGTCGGTTGCGACCTCCTTCGTGTGCGGCCATGTCGAGTCGACGTGGGGGTAGTCGGTCTCGAAGGTCGCGTTGTCGACGCCCACCGTCTCGATCGCCTCGATGCCGTGCTTGTCGCGGAAGAAGCAGCAGAAGATCTGCCGGTAGTAGTACGTGGACGGCGGCTCGGGGATCAGGTCCTTCACCCCGCCCCAGGCCCGGTGCTCCTCCCACACGTCGTCGGCGCGCTCCAGGGCGTACGGGATCCATCCCATCTGGCCCTCGCTGTAGGCGAGTTTGAGCCACGGGAACTTCACCAGGACACCTGAGAACAGGAAGTCCATCATCGAGGCCATGGCGTTGTTGAAGCTCAGCGAGGCCTGGACCGCGGGCGGGGCGTCGGGGGAGGCGGCCGGCATCTGCGAGCTGGAGCCGATGTGCATGTTCACGACAGTGCCCGTCTCCTCGCAGGCCGCGAAGAACGGGTCCCAGTAGCCGGAGTGGATCGACGGCAGTCCGAGGTACGTCGGGATCTCGGAGAACGTGACCGCGCGCACCCCACGAGCCGCGTTCCGCCTGATCTCGGCTACGGCGAGGTCGACGTCCCACAGCGGGATCAGGCACAGCGGGATCAGCCGGCCGCCGCTGTCGCCGCACCACTCCTCGACCATCCAGTCGTTGTACGCGCGCACGCAGGCGAGCCCGACCTCCTTGTCCTTGGCCTCCGCGAAGGTCTGTCCGCAGAAGCGCGGGAAGGTCGGGAAGCAGAGGGAGGCCTCGACGTGGTTGAGATCCATGTCCTCCAGACGGGCCTTGGGGTCCCAGCAGCCGCGCCGCATCTGCTCACGCGTGATGCCGTCGAGTGTCATCTCGTCCCGGGAGAAGCCCACGGCCGCGATGATGCGCTTGTACGGGAAGATCTCTCCCTCGTACCTCCACCAGTCGGTGAGCTGCCCGTCCGGGTCGGTCGTGAACTTGTACTTGCCGCCGACGTACGCCAGTTCGCCGATGCCCGCGGTGAAGGGCTGGGGCCCCTGGTCGCGGTACTTCTCCGGGAGCCATGTGTCGAAGAGGTGGGCGGGCTCGATCACGTGGTCATCCACGCTGATGACCCGGGGGATCTCCTTGCTGCCGTTCTCGCTGCTGCTCACGCCTTACCCCCTGCTGCCTGCCGGTTTCCCGGCCAGAATCTGACGACCCATCAGATCGAGCGTATGGCCCAGGCCCATCGACGACAAGGCCCCGCTCGCGCCGCGCCCCTTGCGGGTTGTTCTGTGTTCCGGTGAACTGACACCCCGTCAGGGTTGCCTGGGAGGCGCGGATGCAGACGATGTGGCTCAGCGGTGCCGAGTGGTTCGCCGTGCTCCGGATCGGCCTCGGACTGTGGTGGCTGGAGAGCTGGCGCCACAAGGACAAGAAGACCTGGTTCCACGGCGGCGGCATCGAGTGGGCCGCGGGTATCGCCGACCGACACCGCTGGGCGTTCGTGCAGTCGGGGTTCGCCGTGGTGGTCAAGCCCCGGCCGCGCCTCATGGCCTACGTCGTCGCGTATGCGGAGCTGGCGCTCGGCCTCGGCCTCATCGCCGGCTTCCTGACGCCCGTCGCGCTGGTCTGCGGGCTGGCCCTGAGCCTGATCTATCTGGTGCTGATGATCCACGACGTCAGCGAGCAGGGGCAGAACCTGATGATGAGCCTGATCGCGCTCGTCGCGTTGCTCGGAATGGGGTGGCAGGCCTGGTCGCTGGACGCGGCGCTGGGGCTTTTCCGGTAGCGACGGCGGCTCAGGGTGTCTCCGCCGAGCCGAAGCGTGCCTCTGGCCTGTTGCGGGGTGAGGTGTCACCCTGCCCGGCACATCTGTCGCTCGGGCGGACAAGGAGATGCCGGTGAAGCAGGACAACCACGAGGATGAGGGACCGATGACGAAGGCGGCTCTGCGTGCGGGTCATGCGGCCCGGGCAGAGAGTGCCGCGGCCCGTGCGGCCGCCCTCAGCCGCTATGTCGAGGAACAGGGCGCCGACGCCGATGCCCATGCCGACGCCGTCTGGAAGGCGGCTCACGCCGCTCGGGTGGCAGCTCAGGCACTCGCCATGCTGGGAGAGAGTGCCGCGGATCCCGCCGCGGATTCACGCTGTGCCCGGAACGCGGCGGCCTCCGCAGCGCAGGCCGCGCAGATGGGACAGCGCGTCGATGCCGGCGCCGAAGCCTCCGCCCAGGCCGCGCAAGCCGCTCTCAAGGCGTCACAGGCCGCCGCGGCCGCGGCAGGAGCGGAGTACATGGGCCACGACGAGGAGCTCAACGAGCGGGCCGACGCGGCGGAGAAAGCTGCGGTGAAAGCAGCCGAGAACGCGGGGTGGATCGTCCCGGGCGAGAAGATACCCGGCGTGGCGGCCGGCGTAGGCAGTGCCGAAGTGATGTGGATGATGCACCTATGACGAGGTAGGACCATCGTCGCGTCGCGGCCACGGAACAATCCGCATCCAGAGCCGCATCCAGAGCCGCATCCAGATCTGCATCGTTCCAGTGCCGGTCCCTCCCCTCGTGCGGACCGGCACCGAACGACGCGGACTGCCCCGCCTCGCGCTGCGTCGGCGTAGCGGCGCGGGGCAAGCGATCTCCGGAGCCACTTGCGAAGCGCAGTGGCCCGGACAAGAACGACTGCACGAGGTTCTTCGACAAAAGGCGCGGGCGCCGTGAATGGCCTCTCCGAGCGCTGGGAAGATGACTGCTCGGACACAGCGTGTTCGGTTCGCTACTGCGGCGTGATACTGCCATTCGTGTAGCCGACGGAGGAGGTCGGCTCATCAACCGGATGCCATAAGCGCAGGTCAGACCTATAAGGTGAGTTTTCCGGTCCGGATGCACAGGTGTCACAGCAGTAGGGGGTGGAGGCCTTGAGTCCCGACTCGGGGGCACGGACGGCCTTCGCGGAACGCCTCGCGCTGCTGTACAGGGAAGCCGGCAACCCTCCCCTCAAGCGCGTGTCCGAAGCGGTCGCCCGCCTTCAGCGGGTCGATGAGCGGGGTCGCCCCATCCGAGTGTCCGCGCAGCGGATCAGCGACTGGCGCCGGGCCAGGAACGTGCCTGCCCAGTTCACTGCCCTGGGTGCGGTGCTGCACGTCCTGATTCCCGAAGCCCGGCGCAACCGGCCGGCACCGGTCTCCACCGGCCTCTACGACATGGCGCACTGGCTCCTCCTGTGGGAAAGCGCCGTGGCCGATCCGGTGGGCGACCGCGAGGCGGCGACCGTCGAAGACACGGAGCAGCTCCCGGCCGAAGCGCCGACCGCCGCGAGCGTGTGTCCGTATCGGGGGCTGGCCTCGTATCGCCAGCAGGATGCTCAGTGGTTCTTCGGTCGCGAGCACAGTACAGAGACCCTCATCGGCCTGCTCCGCGCGGCAGACGTGACGGGCGGCCTGGTCATGCTCGTGGGCGCGTCGGGGGCGGGAAAGTCGTCCCTGCTGAACGCGGGCCTGGTGCCGGCGCTGCAGAGCGGCGAACTCGGCGGTGAGGACGGTCGTGCCGGGCCGGTGGTGCAGCTCGTCCCCGGCAGCGATCCTCTCGCCGAGCTGACCAGGCAGATCCCCGAGCTCGCCCCCGTCTCCTCGGCCGTACGGGATCCCACCTCACGCTCATCCGGTACGCGACAGTTTGCGCAGGATGTGCGACAGGCCGTCGCCTCGTGGGCTCAGCGCTCGGCACCCTCCGCTGCCCGCCCCGTCATCATCGTGGATCAGTTCGAGGAGATGTTCACCCTCTGCTCGGACGAGACGGACAGGCACGCCTTCATCCGGCTTCTCCACACCGCAGGCTCGCCCGCGGACAGCGGTGAGGAGGCGTCCGCGCTCGTAGTCCTGGGCATACGTGCTGATTTCTACGAGGAGTGCCTCGGGTATCCCGAACTGGCCCACGCGCTGCAACACCGGCACACGGTGCTGGGTCCGCTGACCACCGCAGATCTGCGCAAGGCGGTGACAGGACCCGCCAGGGCCGTGGGCCTGGAACTCGAACCCGGGCTGGCGGAATTGATCGTCCGCGAAGTGAGCTCCGACGGGCCGCGCGGTGCCCACGACGCCGGAGTGCTCCCGCTCCTCTCCCATGCCATGCTCGCCACCTGGCAGCGGCGCAAGTCGGGCAGGCTGACCCTGGCCGGCTACCGCGCGGCGGGCGGAATGCAGGGAGCGGTGGCGGCTACCGCCGAGCGCGCTTGGTCCGACCTCGACCCGGCGGCACGGACCGCCGCCAGGCAGCTTCTCCTCAGACTGGTGCGCCTTGGCGAGGACACCCATGCCACACGGAGACGCGGGACACGGCGCCAGTTGGCGCAGGAGTCGACCGACCCCGCGAAAACGGAGCAGTCGCTCGAGGCTCTGGTGCGCGCTCGATTGGTGACTCTGGACGCGGAGACCGTCGAGATCACGCATGAGGCCCTGCTCCATGCCTGGCCGCGGCTGCGCGGCTGGATCGACGAGGGCAAGAGCGACCATCTGCTGCGTCAGCGGCTGGAAGAAGACGGCAGGGCCTGGCAGGAGTCCGACCGCGATTCCGCGCTGCTCTATCGGGGATCCCGGCTGGACCACGCCCGCGCCTGGATGAGGTCTGCCGGTGACACGTACCTGACCCGGGTCGCGTCCGACTTCCTGGCGGCTTCGGGCAAGCTGCGTAAGCGCACGGTTCTGCTCAGGCGTGGTGCGGTGTCGGCGTTGGCCGTCCTGGCCATGCTCGCTGTCACCGCGGCAGCGATCGCATGGGAGCAGCGGAACGACGCCGTGTTTCAGCAGGTGATAGCGGAAGCCGACCGGGCCCAGGACTCCGACCCGTCTCTGTCCGCTCAACTCGACCTGGTGGCGCACCGCCTGCGGCCGGACGACGAAGACACGAAGAATCGGCTGCTCTCCATCGTGAACGCGCCGTTGGCCTCACCGCTTTCCGGCCACACCGGCGCCGTCTACCTCACCTCGTTCAGCCCGAACGGAAAGCTCCTGGCCACCGCCAGCTACGACCGTACCGTCCGTCTGTGGGACGTGTCGGACCCGAACGAGCCCGAGCTCCTGGGCAAACCGCTCACCGGCCACACGAGTTGGGTGAGCACTGCGGTCTTCAGCCCGGATGGCACCACCCTCGCCAGCGCTTCGGAGGACGGCACGATCCGGCTGTGGGACGTGCGGGACCCCGGGCATCCACGACCATTGGGCGCACCCGTGACGGGGAACGGCGGCGCCATCTATCTGCTTGCCTTCAGCCCGGACGGGCACACGCTCGCCTCTGCCAATAACGACCACACCGTACGTCTGTGGAAGGTGGATGAACCGCGGCGTCCGAAGGCGCTGTCCACGCTGACCGGCCACACCGCGGCCGTACGATCCGTGGCATTCAGCCCGGACGGACGGACTTTGGCAGCCGGGGGTGACGAGGGCGCGATCAGGTTGTGGGACATGGCCGATCCACGTCACCCGAAGTCGCTCGGCCCGGTACTGACCGGCCACACCGGCACGGTGCACTCGGTTGCCTTCAATCCCGACGGCCGCACCCTCGCCAGCGGCGGCGCGGACCGTACCGTCCGCCTCTGGAACGTCGCCGATCCGCGCCATGCGAAGTCGCTCGGCGCGCCCCTCACCGGACACACCGGCCCCATATGGTCCGTGGCTTTCAACTCCGCCGGGACGATGCTCGCCGACGGCAGCGCCGACAGTAAGGCCAGACTGTGGAACGTCAGTGATCCGTCCCGCCCCTCGCAGGTCGGCGAACCCCTCGCAGGCGGCAGCGGAGAGATGTACGCCATCGGTTTCAGCCCCGACGGGAGAACCCTCGCCACGGGCAGCGGTGACAACAAAGTCCGCCTGTGGTCGGTACCGACGTCGGACGTGATCGGCCGCATCGGAGCCTTCCGTCCCGACGCGAAGGTGCTCGCCACGGCTGCCGGCGACAACAAGGTGCGGCTGTGGAATGTGGCGCGCCCCAACCGGCCCGTGGCGATGGGTGAGCCGTTCAACCCCGGTAATGGGGACCCGCGTTCGCTCGCCTTCTCTCCTGACGGCCACACATTGGCGGTGCTGACAGGAACCCACGCGGTACAACTGTGGAACGTCACGGACCCGGCCCGGGCGGTCCCCTACGGGCCACCGATGGCCCTGCAGACCCGGTTCGCAGGTCCTCGGGCGCTCGCGTTCAGCCCGGACGGACGGACACTGGCCACGGCCCGGACCGACCGCACCGTACAGCTGTGGAACGTCAGCGATCCGTCCCGGCCTCGGTCTGTCGGCCCCTCGCTCACCGGCCACAAGGGCTACGTCAATGCCCTCGCCTTCGGCCCCGACGGACGGACTCTGGCGAGCGGCAGCGCGGACGGGACGGTCCGGCTCTGGGACGTGTCGGATCCGCGTCACGCTTCGCGGCTCGGCGCACCGCTCGCAGGACACCTGGGAGCCATCAACACCGTTGCCTACAGCCCGGACGGGCACACGCTGGCCAGCGGCAGCGACGACGGCTCCGTCCGGCTCTGGGACGTGACCAGACCTCGGAGGACGGCCCGCCTCGGCTCTCCCCTGACCGGCCACACCGATGCGGTGGTGTCCCTGACGTTCAGCCCGGACGGCCGCAGCCTGGCGAGCGGCGGCAATGACAACTCGGTTCGGCTCTGGGATGTCTCGCGCCCCTCCGAGGCATCGCCCATCGGCCAATCGATGAGCCCCAACGCCAAGACGGGCAGCTTCTTGTCGTTCCGCCCCCACAGCAACATGCTCGGAGTGTCGAGCGGCGCCGATACCGTCCGCCTCTGGAACTTGGACACCGACGCGGCGATCCACCACATCTGCACCACCACCCGGGGTGTCCTGACACGGGAGAAGTGGGACGAGTACTTGCCTCGTCTCTCGTTCGAACCGCCCTGCGGTGACTGACGATTCACGCCTTCTGCCCCGCTTCTCACGGTGCGTGATAACGATCACATCGAGCCATACTGGCTGGTCGGCCCTGCCGCAACACCCAGCTGCGCTTGTACCGTTGGCCACAGCCCGATCGCTGATGCATCCCCCGTCGTCAGCGGTCGGGCCTTCGCGTGAAGTCGCGGTCCCGTGGACGCCGCCCCACACGCTGGATCATCAGTGCGCCCAGAAGCGCGTCCGGGTCCGCGCACCGGTCCTGCCTCGGTACCTACGAAGATCAGGCCGTTCCGGGGCTGGGATGCCCCCGACCTCGACGCGACTCGTTCCGGTCACATGCCTGCTACGACACGGATGTGCTGCTTCAGCTCGTCGATGATGGCCTCGCGGTGACCGACAGCGGGTACACGCCAGTCCGTCTCGATCCCCGATTCGACGGCGAGCTCCGAACTGAAGCGGATCAGATCGGGGTCGGGGAGCACCGAGTCACGCAGCCACTCGATGAACACGGCCGCCTCGGCCGCGGTGTTGTCGATGAGCAGGACGTTGTCGCGTCCGTCGGTGTTGGCTAGGCCGTCGAACTCCTCGCCCTCGTCAGTCACGGTGTAGAACTGCAGGCGGACGGTGCCTGGGGAGACGTCGCTCTGCTGTACAGCACAGCGAGCCTCCGGAAAGGCGGCCTGGAGCGCTTCCGCGAAGGATTTAAGGTCGAGGTTCCAGCCGTGCGGGTTCTTGGCGGGCGCGTAGAGGAGGAACGACGTCTGGTAGTCGTCGAGATCCATGAGGTGTCAGCTCCTTCGGTGCGGGCTACGGAACGTACCGACTTGTTCCGTAAACCCCTTTGTTTGCCATGAGGGTCTGCCAATAAGCCACGGAGTCCTGGTCATTGGTGACGATCTCCAGCCCGCGAATCTGCTGGTGCGAGTCCATGGCCAGCTTGTACTCGCCCAGTTCCTTCTCATCCTTGCCCACGAGAACGTCCTTGGGACTCCACGCCTTGTCACCGTTGGCCTTGTACTTGTCCGCAAGATCGAAGGTGCTCGGCTTACGGAAGCAGCCCTGCTGGTTTTTCACGTACTTGGCATCGACCATGTAGCCATCGGCAGGGCGCATACCGTCCGCGGCGATGGCCCCCTTGGGAGAGCCGGCCGGAAGCGGGATCTTCCGCTCCGGGTAACCGGCCGTGCGGAGCTGGTACGCGTTCTCCGGGGTGGTGGGGTCCTTGCTGCCGCCGCCGAAGGTATGCGGGCTGAGGCTGTTCACGAAGGTGTTGAAGTCCTGACGTTCGCCTGCGCTCAGGAGCCTGGTGGTGCCCGGAACGGGCGCCAGAGGAGCGGCCCACGGGATGTTCGGATCCACAGGCCGGTACGCGGCAGGCATGATGCCGGGCATTGCGCCGTCGTAGGAGGCGAGAACGAAGGGCGCGGGTGCGGGGATCGGAATGGGCACGAGAGGAAGCCCGGGCAGGCCGGGCCGGTCATCCGATCCCGGCGGGAGCTTCACGCGCGCCTCGGAGCTGTCCAGTGCGTGCGCGACGCTGCCCAGTCGGCGGATCCACGGATCGTCGAGGACGGCGTCCTTGAGGCCGCCGTCGTATCCGTTGCCGCCGAACATGGGCGACTTGAAGGGGTTGTCCAAATGCGGTCCCGTCTGGTGCTGACGGATCTTCTCCTTCGCGGCGTCCACATGATCCGCGTACTGGTCACATGCCTTCGCCAGCTGGTTGCACGCGGCCACGAGGTTCGCCACGAGCGTCTCGTCCTGCTGGGCGTTGTCCGGCGGCGCGGCGAAACCCACGAACCCCGCGAAGTACTTGTGGAACGCGTTCGCGGCCTCACCGGAGTGAGCCTTGTCCGCAGTGTGCGCGCATGCCTGGGCATCCTCCAGGAACCGCACCATCAGCTTGCCGCCACGGCGCCAGCAGTCAGCCACATCACGGAGCTTCTCCGGCGACCCCCGGAATCGGTCGCTCTGCCCGCCCGGCGCGAACTGATCCCACCCCGAGGTCTCACCGATGATCTCTTCCAGTTCCTGTCCGAGGTCGGTGAACCTCTCGTCGCAGTCCTCGTCCGGGTTACCCATGGCGTACGTCATGTCGACCTGCTGCCCGAGGATCTTTGAGGCGACATCGCTCTCCCGGGCCATGAACTCACGCACGTTGCGCATAAGCCCACGGCCGGTCCCTCCCATGACGTAGGCACTGAAGCCGATCTTGTCGAGGGCGGTGGCCGCCGCCGGCTTGTACACCTTTGCGAACTCGTGGCCCGCGTCGTCGTCGCCTGCCATGCCCTTCTGACGGGCAAGCTCGTGCGAGAGGGCGACAGCCGTATCGCGCGCTCCCGGCATGACGCTGTCGACCATCGTCATGGCGGCCTTGACCATGTTGTCGGCTATGACTTTGAGGTCGGGCGGCATTCCCATTCATATCCCCCACGAACGACAGTGCGATGTCCACCTTTTCTATCGCACACGTCGAGACATCCATCAGCTGCTCGATCGCTGCCGTGATCTCGGCTACGGCGCCGGGGCCGGGCCGGGATGGGTCACGGGCCTTGCGGCGCCGGTTCCGCGGGCAGGTCCTCGTTGTCCTCCGGTGTGCGCACGTCCGCGACGATGTCGCCCGAGTGCGCGTCCAGGAGCAGGTGCCAGACGATGCCGTCGGCGTCCTCGACGTCGGTCGAGAAGAGGTAGCGGTCAGGGGCTTCCTCGTCCCGGCCGTACTCGAGCCCCAGCCCGCCTCTGCCTCCCTCGTGACGGGCTTCGGCGATCCGGAGGAGCTCTCCAGGCGGACGGACCGCGTCCGAATCCACGATCCTGCGGGCTTCGTCGCTCTCGATCTGCCTCATACCGATCATGTACCCACGCTACGACCCGACCGGACGCTACGACCCGACCCGACCCGAACCGATCGGGATGGAGAGGACCCGGGGGCTCCTCCTATCCTCGCCGGGTGAGTACCACCAGTCGCACCCACCGCCTCATGAACACGCTGCGCAACGGGGCCCTCCTGCCCTCCCGGGACGGAGGCACGGCGCAGAGCCTCGCTGCGCGGCCCGTGCCGCGATCGCCCGTCCTGCCCGCACGGGCCGCGGACCTGGGGCTGACGGCTGCCACCCCGTGAACGCGAAGCCGATCAAGGTGGCCGCCGCGTCCGGGCCCGTGGGGACCAAGACCCGAATCCTCGGCTGGGGCATGACCTGCGAGGACGGCAGCGAGTGCCCTCACCCGCCGGTCACGTTGCAGGAGTTGGACACCGAGCTCGTCGCCGACGAACGGTGCGGCGAGAACTACAACGCGCGCAACGAGCTGTGCACCGACAGCCCCACCGAGAACGCGCAGGCGTGCATCCTCGACTCCGGCGGCCCGCAGATCAAGGGCCGTCCCGGGCGGTGGGAACTGATCGGGGCGACCAGCCGCGACGGCGACGCCGACCCGAAGTGCGCCACCGGCCCCGGCATCTACACCGACCTGACCGCCCACCGCGCATGGATCGAGCGGGCCACCGCGTAGCCGTCCTACCGGCCGCCCCATCGACCGTCAGACCTCAGTGCTAGAACACCCGCATGACATACAGGTTCACGGCGCTGATTGCGTGCGGGTTCGATGATCCAGAGATGGACGACTGCCTGATGGCAGGTGTGGCGGAGTCGGACGACGAGGACGGATTTTCGCTGTTGTTCATGTGCGACTTCGACCAGCCCGACGCACAGGAAGTGTCCCTGGGCATGGACACGCACTGCCTCGTCACACCTGACCAGGGCACTGCCTACGGCTGCGTACGCGAAGTACAGCTGGACAACGACGTGCTGCGGGTGACGTTGGATCCTGAGTCGCTGGACGACCTCGGCCTGACCGACCCTGTCGTCGAGGCGCTGCTTCGAGCCCCAGCTGAGGACTTGGCACGCATGCGTGAAGTCCTCCCGCGCATCCTTCAATACGGCCGTCCAGAGGCCCGTCCCAGACTGATCAGGGCGTAACGAGAACTTCGTGTCCCATCCGTGCCCGATAGACCGGCAACTCACGGGGAACCACGGTCACGGGCGGGCAGCGCGCAGGGCGAGAGCCACTGGCTCTACGATCCCGCGATGAGCTACGACATCTACTTTCTGACCCGGGACGAGGGGCAGTCCTGGGACGACGTCCTGGAAGCCGCCGAGGCCGCGGCCGCGACCGAAGACAGCGGGCGGATACCCGCCGAGCTCCTCGAAGCGTGGCAGCGAATAGTGCCGCAGGCCCGCGCACTGCTCGGCGATGTGGACATCACGGAGTACGAGCAGGAGTCACGCGACCTCAGCCACTCCGACACCGGTATCGACCTGTCCGTATTCGGTGACGAGGTGAGCATCACGGTGCCCTACTGGCACGCCGGTGACAGTGCTGCGACAACGCTCGGCAAGCTCTTCGCCCTCTCCGCGCTCGTGGAGAAGGAGACCGGCCTGACGGCCTATGACCCGCAGGTTGAGATGCCGTTGGCAGAGAGCTCTCCACAGCAGGCAACGAGCATCATGTCGGACGTCACGACTGACCTACGGAACCGCTACGGAGGTGGAGGGCTGTGAGTGTCCAACTGCGTGACAACCAGATGGGCCTCAGCTGCACTTTTGGCTGCGGGGCTCGCGCGGTCACTGAGATGCCGGCAACTCAGCCCACACCATCAGCCCCGTTGCAGTCCTTCTGCTCCCCCAGCGCGTTGTGAGGGCCTCCACGATCAGTAGGCCGCGGCCGCGCTCCACGTCCGGGGGCGGTGGGCCTGGCGGGAGTGGTGGCAGGGGGCGGTCCTCGGGGCTTCCTTCGTCCGTGACGGTGAGCGTGAGCGCGTTCGCGGTCAGTGCGCTGGAAAGTGTGACGGTGCCGCCGCGGCCGTGCTCAAGCGCGTTCGCCATCAGTTCCCCCGCCACGGTCACCAGGTCATCGATCGTCTGTGGGCTCAGCCTCCATGCCTCGGCCGCGTCGCGTAGGTGATGGCGGGCAAGGCGGGCAGCCGAGTAGTCGTCGCCGCGGAGACGGAGCATGGTGCAGGAGCGCAGCTCCGTTGATTTGTAGGGGCACATTGCCAATAGGCAGGACGTCGCCGTGCCGCGTGCTCGCGCGATGCGCAAGGTGTCCCTGAGGGCGTTCGGCAAGTCGACTGCCAGTGACGTCAGTACTTCGCGGTTCATCAGGCCGCCCTCAGTGCGTCGTGGATGTTCCGGTCGTCGAGATCGATGCCGTACGTGGCGCACCAGAGCGTGTCCCGGCGTAGGCGTTGCAGACGGGCCGTCTCCTCGTGTTCGTGAGCCACGAGGTACGGGCGCACGAGAGGAGTGGTCGCTCCGTCGATGAGGGTGTGCCACGGGCGGACCGTGGCGGCCAGATGCGGCATCAGCGGCGGGATCACCGGAGGCGGGGGAAGTGACGCGCCGAGTCTGTGCCGGCCGGTCGGGTGCAGGAAGTTTCTCGCTCGGTGCATCAGTCGTGAGAGTCGAGCACGCATAGCTTCAACTTCCTCTCGAAGGTGTGGCATCAGGTTCCGGCCACTCGTCCTCGGCCGCGATCACGGCCCAGATCTGTGCTCCCTCTGCCGTTACGTCATGGCCGTACCGGTCCGCGTCGGCCAGGGCGATCAGCAGTAGCCGACGGCCACGTTCCTCGAGTTGCGGAGACAGCGCGCAGGTGAGGCGGATACGGCCGCAGGCCTCCTCGAAGCGGACCTCGTGTCCCGTCAGCGCGGTGAGCTGCGCGGCCAGCGATACCGCTCTGGATCTCATCAGGCACACAAGTAGGCCCCGTAGTCACTTGAACGCGGAGAGTATTTCTACTTCAGTAGCTTCTACCTGATGCAGTAGCTTGTCAATGTCGTTGGGATTGTTCGCAGTTGTCGTTCTTGCACTGCCCCACCACCGGAGAGCCGCCATGCCCCGTGAGGCGCCGTATCTCGAAATCGCCGAGTCGCTGCGCGCCCGCATCCTCGCGGGTGAGTGGGACGTCGGTACGCGACTGCCGTCGCGGGCGCGATTGGCCGATGAGTACGGGGTCGGGCGCAACGTCACGCAGCGGGCCATGGATCGGCTGATCACCGAGGGACTGCTGGAGGGGCGCGCCGGATCGGGGACGTACGTGCGCAGGCCGCGCGAACGTATGCGCATGGTCCGCTCACGGCACCGGGAAGACCGTGGCGGCTCACCGTTCCGCGCCGACCTGCGCGAACGTGGTGTCACCGGTACCTGGGAATCGCAC
>NZ_BAAATS010000017.1:205570-422994 GCF_039533535.1 Streptomyces kunmingensis | reverse complement strand
CATCGGCGCCGGGGAGCCGTGCGTCGTCACGCGTTACGAGTTTCTGGCCGACGGGCAGCCCGTTCAGCTCTCCGAGTCCTGGGAGCCGATGGCCGTGACGGACGGGACTCCCGTCGTCCTGCCGGAAATGGGTCCACTCGCCGGGGCGGGAGTCGTCGCGCGGATGCGGTCGATCGGCGTCGGGATCGAACGCGCCGTAGAGGTGCCACGGCCGGCCCGTGCGACGCAGGAACAGGCGAACCTGCTGGGGATCAGCGTCGGTGATCTGCTGCTCGCGGTCGAGCGCACCTACTACGACGCGGAAGGCCGTGCCGTCGAGACCGCCGACATCGTGGTTCCGGATGCCCGCTGGGAAGTGGCCTACGAGTTCGGCATCGACCGGCCCTCCGAGGCCTGACCGTCAATTACCGCGGCCAAGTTGGGCGATGACCCTCAGATCGGCTGATCCGGCCAGTCCAGGAAACGGGCGCCGATGACTGCCGTCTGGAGTGTGTAGCGGTCCGTCGGGTCCGACGGGTCCGCTCCCGTCAGTTTGTGGATGCGGTCCAGGCGGTACGTGAAGGCGCGGACGCTCAGGGACAGGCGGCGGGCCGCCTCGGCCGCCGTGCAGCCGGCGTCGAAGTAGGCCGAGAGGGTGGCCAGGAGGGGGCCGGCGCCGCCGCGGGCGTCGCGCAGGGGGCCGAGGACGTTGACGACGAGGTCGACCAGGGCCTGGCGGTCGCGGGTGAGGACCGGGAAGACGAGCAGGTCGGCCGCGCGCAGCACCGGCTCGTCGAGTTCGAGGCGCTCGGCGAGTTCGAGGGTGCCGAGGGCTTCCTCGTAGGACTGGACGACGCCGCTGGGGCCCGGTTGGGAGCGGCCGAGGGCGACGCGGCCGCCGTCGGTGGCCACGTGCGCGTGTTTGGCGAAGAAGGACAGCACTTCGCTCTGGTCGCCGGGGGCGATGCAGACCAGGCGGCCGTCCTTGGTGGTGAGGAGGATCTCGCGGTCGCCGAAGCGGGAGATCATGGCGCGTTCGACGGCGCGCGGTACGTCGTCGCCTTCGTCGTACGCCACCTCTCCCTGTGCCACGGCGACCGCGTGGGCGTGGGAGAGGCGCAGGCCGAAGCGTTCGGCGCGCTGGGCGAGCTGGCCCAGGTCGCTGCGGCCGTAGAGGAGGTCGTCGATGAACTCGCGGCGGGCCGCCACCTCTTGGCGCATCGCCTGGCGCTGGGCACGCTCGTACCCCTCGATGAACGCGTCCAGGGCCTGTTCGACCGCGGCCATGACGTCGGTGGGGGAAGGGGTGCCCGTCGGCCAGCAGGTACGGGCTTCCCGCACGTGGGCGGCGATGAGGGGGCGGAGGCGGGCGCCCGACTCGGCCGCCCGCTCCCCCAGGAGGCGGCGGGAGTCGAGTTCGTCGCGGGTCAGCCGGCGGCCGGTGGCCGAGGCGTCCGCCAGCAGCGGTGCGAGACCGTCCAGGTAGGGGTTGTGGTCGACGTTGCCTCGGTCGGTCATGGTCGTCGTCGCCCCCGTGCCGCCGTCGCGCCGCCCGTACGTGTCGGGCGGCCTTTCCACCGGCCTTTGTAGCGCAGCGCCGGGCGGGGCGTACCAGCGGGTCGTCGTCATGAAGGGGACGTCGCCCGGGTGATCGCCGTCTCGATCGCCGCCACCCGGTCCGCGAGGAGGCCGAGGGCCGCCACCGCGCGGACCGCCGGATCCGTGTCCGCGCCGCCCAGGGTGCGGGCGCGGACGTAGGAGCGCTTCAGCTCCGCCCAGCGGTCCGCCTGCCCGGCCGTCATCGTGCCGCGCAGCTCGGCGAGCTTGAGGAGGTTGGACTCGGCGCCCGTGGCGAGGAGCTGGGCCTCGCCGGTGTAGTGGTCGTCGAGGACGGCGGCGAGCTCGCTGGCGTTCATGGCGGGGTCGATACGCGCCACGATCTTGTTCATGTTGCGGTACGAGCCCTGGAGCTGGAACGGGGGTTCGGTGCGGGCGTCGCCGCTCTGGGCCGCGGAGGCGATGTAGGCGGCGTTGACGGCCAGGACCGTTTCGCGGGCGGTGAGGACGTGGCGCAGGACGGACGTGATCCGCTCCACCTCCGTCGCCGCGTAGGGGTGCGTGAGTCGATCGGGGCGGGCCGTCGGGTCGTTCGCGGCGAGGCGTACGAAGAGGTCGAGGTCGCCACGGTCGCGTCCGGCGAGCGGGGCGAGGTGGGTGCTGGCGGTGAGCGCGTTCTCCACGAAGCTGAGGGCGAAGGCGTCCTCCTTGCCGGTCAGGACGTCACCGAGGTTCCACACGTCGGCCCGGTTGGCGAGCATGTCGGGGACGCGGAACCGGGCGCCGGACTCGGTGTAGGGGTTGCCGGCCATGCACACGGCGAACCGCTTGCCGCGCAGGTCGTAGGTGCGCGGTTCGCCGTTCCACACCCCGGTCATACGGCGCTGCGCGTCGCACAGGGAGATGAACTGTTGCAGCAGTTCGGGCGAGGTGTGCTGGATGTCGTCCAGGTAGAGCAGGACGTTGTTGCCCGCCTCCAGCGCGAAGTTGATCTTCTCGACCTCCCGGCGCGCGGTGGCGTTCAGGGCCTCGGCCGGGTCCAGGGACGTGACGGTGTGACCCAGGGCGGGCCCGTTGACCTTGACCAGGAGCATGCCAAGGCGGTCGGCGACGTACTCGACGAGGGTCGTCTTGCCGTACCCGGGCGGCGATGTGAGCAGCAACAGACCGCCCGCTGTACCCAGTTGCTTGTGCAGGCTGTCGCCGATCAGGGGCAGGTACACCTCGTCGATCAGACGGCTGCGGACGAACGACGGCAGGACGTGCGGGCGGTGGTCGTCGACGCGCAGCCGTGTGCGCTCGGCGGTCGCGAGGTCGGTGCGCAGCCGCTGGTAGGCGCGGAAGCCGGGGACCACGTCCGTACGGAACCGGTGGGTACGGGCGAGGAGTTCGTCCAGGCGGAGGGTGAGACGGCGGCCGTCCAGGCGCGGGTGCGTGCCCAACAGGCCGTCGACGGTGGTGGTGAGCAGGGCGTCGTGGTCGTAGCGGGGCAGATCGGGGCAGAGTTCGACGGCGATCGCCTCGGTGAGGCCGGTCGTGTCCGTATCGGTGAGGCCGGTCGCGTCCGCACCGGCGAGACCGGTCGTGTCCGCATCGGAGAGGCCGGTCGCGTCTGTCCCGGTGAGGCCGGTCGCGTCCGCGTACGCCGACAGCCATGCCTGGGCGAGCGCGCGGCGGGCGGGGAGCTGTGTCACGGCGGCGAGGTCGGCCTCGTAGGCCGGACCGTCCACCGCGCCCCTGAACTTCTCCAGGAACGCGCGCACCGGGGCCGAGAGAGCGAACCCCTCGGGAGCCGTGGTCAGCTCCTCGAAGAGGTAGGGAGCGGCCGACGTGTCCCCCAGGCGCTCCGCCAGTTCCGCGCACCAGTCGTCGATCGCCGGCGCGAGACCGAACGTGTCACGGGCGCGGGCCAGTGAGCGGGCGCGCCGCGTCCACTGCTCGCGCTCGTCCTCGGTCGTCCCATGCGCCCAGAAGAGCTGGGCCGCGGCGCGCGCGGCCGGGGTGTGGCGCAGCACTCCGGCGCCGGAGTGCAGGCGCAGCAGTGCGGTGAGGATCAGGGTCGCGTCGTGGTCGTGGACGCCGCGTTCGTAGCCCTCGTCGTAGGACTCTTCCGCCGCCGTCCGGACCAGGGCGGCCAGGTCGTCCGCGGCGAGCAGGTGTTCGGGGCCGTGGTCGGCGAGGAGGCGGGCGGCGAGGTGTTCGGCGCGGTAGACGTCGGCGTTCTCGGAGGGGTGCGACTGGCCCCAGTAGGCCGAGAACGCGGAGAAAGCCGCGTCGTCGACCGGCGCCCGGTAGTCCGTCCCCGTGAGTGCGAACGCCATCCTGTCGTCGCCGTACGGGACCAGCGTCAGCTCGTGGGGCTGGGTGTCGACCGGGAAACGGTGGTGGCCGAGGCGGATCGTGGTGCCGCCGTCGGTGTACAGGTCGGTGCGGTCCCGCAGCGCGCGCAGGGCGTCCTGGCGGACGGTGTCGAGGCGGCCCTCCAGCTCCTCGGCGCGGACCCGGTCGTCCAGGTCGCGCAGTTCGCCGATGGCGCGGCGGACCTTGGCGGCCATCGGGTCCGACGCCAGGTACGTACTGATGTCGTCGAGGGTGTCGAGGGCGGACAGGCGACGGGCGACGGAGTGCAGGACGCGGTCCGCGGAGGTGGCGAGGCGTTCGGCGTGGCGGGCGCGGGCGTCGGCGAGGGTCTGCTTGCGGGCGGCGAACGCCTCGTAGATGCCGGTGCGCCTCTCGTCGAGACCGGCGAGGAACTCGTCCGACTCGGCGAACCGGCCCTCCAGGTTCTCCACTTGGAGGAGCAGGCGCGCGAGCTGGTCGTCGCAGGCCTCCGGTGTCGTGGCGACGGCCAGCGCACCGGTGACGGCCTGGCCGAGCAGCGAGAGCTGGGCCGCGAACTCGGCGCGTCCTTCGTGGCCGGAGAGTTCGCGGTGGCGGGCGTCCAGGGTGGCGCGGGCCCGGTTGACGCCCGCGACGACCTCCGCGATGCGCTCCAGGACGCCGGTGCGTACGGTCGCGTCGTCGATGTCGAGCCCGCCGAGGACATCGGTGACCGTGTGCAGCTGCTCGGCGAGTTCGGTGACGCGCTCGGTGAGCGGGGCGGCCTCCGCCGTGGTGGCGATCGCTCCGGCCTCGGCCTCGATCTGTTCGAGGGCGGTGTGGTGGGCGGCGAAGGAGTCGGGGCGGGCCAGGAAGGCGACGGCCCGGCCGCCCGCGGCGGCGATGTCCGCGGCGAGGTCCTGGGCGAGGGCGTCGATGCGCTCGGTGTCGGCGTAGCGAAGCTCTTTGAGGGTGAGGAGGTGGCCCTGGGCGCGGTGGAGTTCGGTCAGGCGCTCCACCCACTCGACCGCGGTGCGGGGCGCCTCCCCGCGGATGCGGCGCACCAGGGTGTTGCCGCGCGCCTCCGCCTCGGTGAGCGCGTCGGCGGCCTGCCGGGTGAGGCTGCGGACGGTCTCGTACTCGGTGAGGATCTGTTCGGCGGTCGCCCGCAGCTCGTCGATCTCCTCACCGAGAGGGCGGAGGTCGCCGGGGCGTGGGTCGTTGGGACTGGGGTCGTCGGGGCTGAGGTCGTCGGGGCTGGGGTCGTCGGGGCTGGGATCGGCGCCCAGATCCTCACCGAGCCAGGGGTAGGAGTCCCCGGCGCGTTCGCACGCGGCGGCCAGTGCCTCGTAGGCCGCCTTGGTCGGCGTGGCCGCCGCTTCCTCCGCCGTACGGGTCAGGGCCAGGCAGTCGGAGATGCCGCGGACGAGGTCGGCGTTGCCGATACGCGTCAACTCCGGGTCGGCGTCCGGCACTTCGACCGTGTACGTGTCGGCGGTGAACGGTGTGTGCCAGACCTGCGCCGGGTGGACGCGCGCGGGCTCGTCCCCGGCGGCGGCCGTCTCGTCGCGCAGCAGGACGAGGGTGCCGTCGTCGAAGAGGGCGTGGCCGCGGCCGGTGAGCGGAGCGGTGATCTCCTTGCGGATCAGGTTGTACGGCAGCAGGACCGTGCGGCCCTCTACGCGCGCGCGGAAGACGTAGAGCACGTCCTCGCCGTTGGGTGAGCGGACGGTGCGCTCGTAGGCGAGGTGCGTGGTGTCGAGGCCGTCGAAGGTCTTGTGCGCCCCGGTGGCCAGGCAGTAGCCGCCGGCGAAGACGACGCCCTGCTCGTCGGGGAGTGCCCGGCACGCCTGACCGAGGCCGTCGAGCCGGACCACGGTCCGGGTGAGGGTGTTGAACACCAGGTGGCGCCAGGTGTCCTCCTTGTACGGGCGGACCCGGACGATCAGCAGCGCGCCCACGCGCGCGTGAGCGATGTCGGCGTCGGCGAGGGACTGGAGCGGCTCGTCGACCGGCTCCGTGTAGATGCCTTCGCCGGTCTCGGTGTCGTTCTCGGCCTTGACGGTGAGGGTCCCGCCGACCGTCGACACGTAGACCTCGCCGCCCTCACCCTCTCCGCCGCGGATGGCGACGTGCGGGTGGCGGCCGAGTACGTGGTCCTCGCGCGTCGCCTCCTGCCAGGTGAGGTCGTGGGCGGGCGGGGTGACGTCGTCGCGGTCGCCGCGCGCGTCGAGGAAGCGGGCGCCGCCGCCGTCCGGGCTCAGCTCCCACCGCAGGACCCGGAGGTCCGTGGCCCGGCCGCCGGTCTGGAAGACGGCCAGCAACTTGCCGTCCAGCAGGCGCAGTTGCAGGAGGCGGCTCTGCCGGTAGTAGCGGAACAGCGCGGTGAACTCGGAGACGAACCCCGGGTCGTCGAGCAGGCCGGGCACCGCGCTGTCGGGCAGCCGCTCCAGGTTCCGGTCCCGGTCCGGGGTGTGCAGGGTGAAGATGTCACCGACCCCGGGCGTGCCGGTGCCGAGGACGTCGCGCAGACCGAGCAGCAGGACGCCGCCGACGGCCACGACGTCGCGGGCCAGGCGCGGCTGGTCGGTGCGGAGCCGCCCGGTGCCGGTGAGGGTCAGGCCGACGGAGCCGAAGGCGGCGGTGCGGCGCTCGTTCAGTGCCGCGGCGCGCGCCGCCAGGTGGCGGGCCTGCCCGGTGAGGCGGTCACGCAGCACCTCGTACGTGCCGGCGTCCAGACCCGTCCCGGTACCCGCCCCCGTCCCGGTACCCGCCCCCGTCCCCGTCCCGGTTTCCATGTCGCCCAACCCCTCCTGCTGCGTCTACGTCGATGAGATGTGGCCGGGGTCGCCGACCCCCGTACGGCGGCCCCGGCCGGTCGGTGCGGTCAGCCGCGGGCGGCGCCGTTCAGCGTGTGCTGATCAGGCCGACCCGGCTGACCGAGCTGGCCCAGCGGCAGGTCGGCAAGGCCCAACTGGCTTGCCTTGTCCAGGAGTTCGCCGAGCGGACCGGCCTGCTCGCCGCCCCCACCCTTCATCAGCTTCATCAGAAGCGCGGAGACGGTGAGGTTCTGGACGTCGCCCGTGGAGACCGAGCCCAGGATCGTCGTCAGGTCCTCGGTGAAGCTGGCCGAGCCGTCCAGCCACGGCTTCGCGAGCGCCTGCGCGGTCTCGGAGTGCTGGACGAAGGAGTCGACGCCCTTGCCGAGCGCGATCGAGGAGACGAGCCGGTCGAAGAAGACGGACTCGCCGCCCACGATGTTGATGTCGGCGTTCTCCAGGCCGGTCGCCAGGACCGTGGCCTGCGCCTCGGCGACCTGCCGCTGCACGTCGAGCCCGGCGAGGCGGATCTCCTTCTCGGCCTGGAGCCGCAGCCGGTACTCCTCGTGTCCGCGGGACGCCTCGTCGAGCGCGGCCATCGCGGCGGCCTTCTGCGTGATGCCCTCGGCCTCCGCCCTCAGCTTCGCCTCGATCGCGGTGGCCTC
The DNA here is from genome assembly GCF_039533535.1 of Streptomyces kunmingensis. NCBI lineage: Bacteria > Bacillati > Actinomycetota > Actinomycetes > Kitasatosporales > Streptomycetaceae > Streptomyces > Streptomyces kunmingensis. The sequence goes on along the minus strand of NZ_BAAATS010000017.1, from coordinate 415,655 downwards.
GGCGAGGGCCTGCTCGCGGGCGCCGAGGGCCTCGGCGCGCATCCGGGCCTCGGTGGCCTCCGCCTCGGCGCGGCCCGCCTTCTCGATGACCTCGGCCTCCTTGTCGCGTACCTGCACCTCGGCGAGGCCGGCCGCGGCGCTCTCGGCCTGGATGCCCTCGGCGAGCCGCATCTTGGCCTTGGACTCCAGGTCGGCGGCCTTCAACGACGCGTCGGCGAGCGTGAGTTGCTCGGCGGCGCGGTGCGTGGCGGCCTGCTCCGCCGCCTCGGCTGCCTTGATGTCCTTGACGAGCTTCTCCTGCGCCTCGGCCTCCGCCGCGATGATGACGGCCTGCCGCCCCCGCTCGGCCTCCTCGACCGCGCGCAGCTTCTTGATCGACTCCTCCTGCTCGGCGACCGTACGGTCCACGGCGACGCGCTCGCGGATGACCTCGGCGATCTCGCGGCGCTCCGCCTCGATCTCCTTCTCGGCGGAGATCTGCGTCAGCTGCGTCTCCCGCTCGCGCGCGATGACCTCCAGGAGGCGGTCCTTCTCGATGCGCTCGTTCTCGACGGCGATGACGCGCTCGCGGTTCTTCTGCGCGACGGCGACCTCACGGGCCTGGTTCTCGCGCTGCACCCCGAGCTTCTCCTCGGTCGCGAGGAACGCGCCCTGCGAACGCAGCCGCTCCTCCTCCACCACCCGCGCCGTCTCGGCCTCCTCACGGGCCCGTACGGTGTCGATCTCCCGCTTCTGCTTGATCTCGGCGTCGGCCTGGCGCCGCTCCAGTTCGAGGATGGTCTCGCGGGCGTCGACGTTCTGCCGGGTGATCTCCTTCTCCTCGGTGCGCTGGAACTCGTTGGTCTTCACGTGCTCGATCGACGTCAGCTCGGTGATCTTGCGGATGCCCTGGGCGTCCAGGACGTTGTGCGGGTCGAGCTGGCTGAGCGGCGTCTGCTCCAGGTAGTCGATCGCCGCGTCCTCGAGGTGGTAGCCGCTCAGGTCGACACCGATGACCTCGATGATCCGGTACCGCAGCTCCTCGCGCTTGGTGTAAAGGTCGGTGAAGTCCAGCTGCTTGCCGACCGTCTTGAGCGCCTCGGAGAACTTCGCGTGGAACAGCTCCTGCAACGTCTTCTGGTCGCTGGCCCGCTGCGTGCCGACGGCCTGGGCGACCTTGATGACGTCCTCGACCGTCTTGTTGACCTTCACGAAGAACGAGATCCGGATGTCCGCGCGGATGTTGTCCCGGCAGATGAGCCCGTCCTTGCCCGCCCGGGTGATCTCGATGGCCTTCACCGAGATGTCCATCACCTCGGCCTTGTGCAGCACCGGCAGCACGACCTGCCCGGTGAAGGTCACATCCACCTTGCGCATCTTGGAGACGATGAGCGCCTTGCCCTGCTCCACCTTGCGGAACAATCGCGTGAAGACGAGCAGTAGTACGGCGACGACGAGCAGGACAGCGACGACGGACACGCCGATGCCCACAGTGGTGGCATCCATGGTGAAATCCTCTGGTTCCAGGGGTGGTCGAGGCCGCCCCGAGCCAACGAAGGAAGAAACGAAGGGGAAGGAAGTACGCGCTTCAGCGGTGCGCCGGCCTGCGCAGGTGTGCGCTTCGGGGCACCGGGGTGCGACACCGCACGGGTGCCGCCGTCGTACTTGCGGGTACTTACGTGTACTTACTGAGGCCGGTTACCGCGGCGGGTACTGCACGCCGGGGGACGTTGCCACCCCGGGTTCGTCAGGGGCCGGTTTGCCCTGAGGGCACACGGCCGCGTGCAGGGTTCCGGCAAGGTGAGCGAGAACGTCCCCCATGTTCCGCCCCCCTTCACCGCGCTGCCGGCTCCACCCCGGCACCGGACCACGCTTCCATGATCCGGCACCGGGGCTTGGCCCCCGTTTCTGCCAGGGCCATCCTTGCGCACTGCACGCACTTGGCGCATTGCCGCATTCCGGCAATCTTTACGCGTTCTTGATGCCGGGTGCCGACATCCGCGCTCCGGCCCGGACGGCCGGGCTCCCTCGGTGTCCGGCCCGGCCGCGCGATGTACCCTTGACCCGCAAGCGAAGGGGAGTAGCCCCGCGAACCGGTCGTCGACACACTGGAACCCCCGGGTTCCCGGTGGCCGGGCTCGGACCGGGACGGTTCGGGTGGGCGAGACCTTCGACCAGGCAGAACGACGGACACGTAGGGCATACGTGCATACGTGTCGTGGCTGCCGGGTCGAGTGGTCCTCTCCGCGCGGCGGGTGGGTTGCACCGACCCGGCCCGTACAGAAAGCACCCGCTGATGCATCTCGACCCCCTGGCGATCATCACCGCCTTCGGGCTGATCTTCCTCGCCGAGCTTCCGGACAAGACCATGTTCGCCTCGCTGGCGATGGGCACCCGGATGAAGCCCCTCTACGTCTGGTTCGGGACCTCCGCCGCCTTCATCGTGCACGTGGCCATCGCCGTGGGCGCCGGATCGCTGCTGGGGCTGCTGCCCGACTGGATCGTCAAGCTCGTCTCGGCGCTGCTGTTCGCGTTCGGCGCCTTCATGCTGCTGCGCGGGGGTGACGACGACGAGGACGACGAGGCCGGGGCCAGGACGGTGACCGGCTTCTGGCCCGTCTTCGGCACGGCGTTCATGGCCGTGTTCATCAGCGAGTGGGGCGATCTGACGCAGATCACCACCGCCAACCTCGCCGCCACCAACGGCACCTGGTCCACCGCCATCGGCTCCGCCGCCGCGCTGATGTCCGTCTCCGCGCTCGCGCTGGTCGCCGGGCGGTTCATCGCCAAGCGGGTGCCGCTGAAGACCGTCCAGCGGATCGGTGGCGCGTGCATGCTGCTGCTCGCCGTGTGGACGCTGGTGGAGATCTTCGTCTGACCCCCGGAGAGCGGGCTCAAGAAGAGTCCCGACCCCTTGTCGATACAGGAACGTATCGAATACGTTCCTGTATCCGACCAGGGGGAGTACCAAGGGAGCGACGATGCCCGGCACCGTCAGCAAGCGGCGCGCCCGCACGCGGCAGCGGCTGCTCGACGCCGCGCTGGAGGTCTTCGCCGAGGTGGGCTTCGGCCGGTCCACCGTCGAGCAGGTCTGTGACCGGGCCGGCTTCACCCGCGGCGCCTTCTACTCGAACTTCTCCTCCCTCGACGAGCTGTTTCTCGCCTTGTGGGAGGAGCGGTCGGCGCGGATGCTCGGCGATGTGCGCCGCGCCCTGGCCGACATCGACCCGGCCGACCCCGAATCCGCCGTGCGGGCCGCGATCGCCGCGGCCCCGGTGGACGACGCCTGGTACCGGATCACCGCCGAGTTCACCGCGCACGCCCTGCGCAATCCGGGCCTTCGCCGGGTGATGGCCGCGCGGGAGCGGGCGATCCGGGACGCGATCCTGCCGGTGTTCGTGACCGCGCTGCGGCGGCTCGGGCGCCGGGTGAGCGACGAGAGCGCCCTCGGTGACGCGCTCGTCGCCGTGCACGACGGAACGGCCGTGCAGGTTCTGCTGCAACCGGACGACGCGGCCGTACGGGCCCGTCGCGAGGCCTTGTTCAGAAACGTACTCGACGCCTACAGCACACCCATGGAGAGCGCATGAGCGAGACCAGGGGCACCGGAGACAGTGCCGACGTCATCGTCGTGGGGGCCGGGCTCGCCGGGCTCGTCGCCACCTACGAACTGACCCGCGCGGGCAAGCGCGTCATCCTCGTCGACCAGGAGAACGGGGCCAACCTCGGCGGCCAGGCGTTCTGGTCGCTCGGCGGCCTGTTCCTCGTCGACAGCCCCGAGCAGCGCCGCATGGGCATCAAGGACAGCTACGAGCTGGCGCTCGCCGACTGGCTGGGCTCCGCCGGTTTCGACCGGGAGCAGGAGGACCGCTGGCCGCGCAAGTGGGCCGAGGCGTACGTGGGCTTCGCGGCCGGCGAGAAGCGCGACTACCTGTACGGGCTCGGGCTGAAGGTCACGCCGAACGTCGGGTGGGCCGAGCGCGGCTCCGGGACCGCGACCGGGCACGGGAACTCCGTGCCGCGGTTCCACATCACGTGGGGGACGGGCCCCGAGGTCGTGCGGGTGTTCCGGGAGCCGGTCCTGGAGGCTGCCTCTCGCGGACTCGTCACGTTCAAGTACCGCCACCGGGTGGATGAGCTGATCGTGGAGGGAGGCGCCGCGGTCGGGGTGCGCGGGGCGCTCCTCGAACCGTCCGACGCGGCACGCGGCGTCGCCACCTCCCGCGAGACCGCGGGCGACTTCGAGCTGCGCGCGCAGGCCGTCCTCGTCACCTCGGGCGGTATCGGCGGCAACCACGAACTGGTCCGCAAGAACTGGCCGGTCGAGCGGATGGGGCAGCCCCCCGAGTCGATGGTCACGGGCGTGCCCGCGTACGTGGACGGGCGCATGCTGGAGATCAGCGAGAGCGCGGGCGCGTCGATCGTGAACCGTGACCGCATGTGGCACTACACGGAAGGCCTGAAGAACTGGGACCCGATCTGGCCTGGCCACGGCATCCGGATCATCCCGGGCCCGTCGTCGCTGTGGCTGGACGCGACGGGCAAGCGGCTGCCCGCACCGCTCTTCCCCGGGCACGACACACTCGCCACGCTCAAGCACATCAGCGGCACCGGGTACGACCACACGTGGTTCGTGCTGACGCGGGCCATCGTGGAGAAGGAGTTCGCGCTCTCCGGGTCCGAGCAGAACCCCGACATCACCGGCAAGGACCTGAAGCTGGTGCTGCAACGGGTGAAGAAGGGCGCGCCCGGGCCGATCCAGGCGTTCCTGGACCGCGGCGAGGACTTCGTCGTCCGGCGGAACCTGAAGGACCTCGTCGCCGGGATGAACAAGCTGACGCCCGGGACGCCGGTCGCGTACGAGCAGGTCGAACGGGAGATCGTGGCCCGCGACCGGGAGGCCGAGCACGGGTACTCCAAGGACCTCCAGCTGATGGCGGTGCGCAACGCGCGCGCGTACTGGCCCGACCGGATCACCCGCGTCGCCAAGCCGCACCGCCTCCTCGACCCGGCGCAGGGTCCGCTGATCGCCGTACGGCTGCACGTGCTGACCCGCAAGACGCTGGGCGGCCTGGAGACGACGCTCGACTCGCAGGTCGTACGGCCCGACGGGGACGTCTTCGACGGGCTGTACGCGGCCGGGGAGGTCGCCGGGTTCGGCGGCGGCGGCGTGCACGGCTACAACGCGCTGGAGGGCACCTTCCTCGGCGGCTGCATCTTCTCCGGCCGGGCGGCCGGGCGCGCGCTCGCCAGGAGCCTGGCGTGAGCGCGCGCGGCACGGCCCTGGTGACAGGGGCGTCGTCCGGGATCGGCGCGGCTGTCGCCGCCGCGCTGGTGCGACGTGGCTACCAGGTGTACGGGACCAGCCGGAACCCGGAGAAGGTCAACTCCCCTGTGGCCGGGGTGACTTACCTCGCCCTCGACCTCGCCGACGAAGCGAGCATCGAGGCGTGCGCGGCGGCCGCCGGTGCGGTGGATGTCCTCGTGAACAACGCGGGCGAGTCGCAGAGCGGGCCGTTCGAGGAGCTCCCGATGGACGCGGTGCGGCGGCTGTTCCAGCTCAACGTCTTCGGGGCGGTGCGGCTCAGCCAGCTGGTGCTGCCCGGGATGCGGGAGCGGCGGCGCGGGCGGGTGGTCATGGTCGGCTCGATGCTGGCCAGCTTCCCGCTCGCGTACCGGTCGTCGTACGTCGCATCGAAGGCCGCGATCAAGGGGTTCGCGAGTGCGGCGCGGCGGGAGTACTCGCCGTACGGGGTCGGCATCACGACGGTCGAGCCGGGGTCCATCGCCACCGGGATCAGTGAGCGCCGCACGCAGTACGTGGGTGAGCGGTCGCCGTTCCGGGGGGCGTACGACACGATGCTCTCCGCTTTGAACGCGAATGAGGCGTCCGGGATCTCTGCCGAGAAGGTGGCGGCGAAGGTGGTGGACGTGGTCGAGGCGCGGCGGCTCCGGCCGTTCTACGCGGTGGGGAGCAATGCGCCCGTGGTGTTCGCGTTGCGGAGGGTGTTGCCGCGGGGGGCCAGTGAGCTGATGGTTGCCCGGCGGCATGGGTTGAGGTAGGGACACGGGGCTCTGCCCCGGACCCCGCTGCCTCTCGTACGACAGCGGGGCTTGATGTGCTTGAGGGGCTTGAGAGGCGGGGTCAGCCGGAGACCGTCCAGGTCACGCTGTTGGATGCTGCTTGCCGCGCCGCCGGGTCGCGGAGCGCCGTGGTTCGGTCCACGGCCTTCGCGGTCACCGTGTGCGTGCCCTTGCGCAGGTTCAACGAGGCCGCCTTCAGGGCGCGTTCTCCCGCCGCGCCGACGACCTCGGCCCCGTCCACGTACCAGCGCACCTGTACGTCCGCGAGGCCCTTCGGCAGCGGGGCCAGGTCGACGCGGAGCGTGCCCGCGGCGGTGACGAGGTCGGCGTTGCGGTAGAAGCCGGCGATCATCGCCTCCCGGCCGGGCAGGTTGAACGCGTCGGTGTCCAGGGCCCGCATGATCGAGTTCTGGGTGGGGCGGTAGATGCCGTACTCGTAGTAGCCGGCGCCCTCGTACGCGCCGACGGTGCCGCCCGCCGGGTCGTTCTGGCCGAGCCAGCGGTACCACTTGGTCTGCATGCTCCGCATGCCGTCGGCGGTCTGCTTGGTGGTGTTGGGCTCGGCCGGCTCGGAGTCCGGGTAGGTGCCGTAGCCGTCGTACTGGTACTCGTCCGCCAACAGGCCTATGGAGTGGCCGAGTTCGTGGGCGCCGATGAGGTACGAGCGGTCGTTGTCGGACGACATGGTGGCGATGCCCGTGTGCCCGGCCGTGGAGGTCAGTCCGCTGTAGCCGGCACCGCCGTACTTGCTGGAGTTCGAGATGACGAAGACGATGTCGGAGCCGGGGGCCTGCTGCGCGTACGTGTCGACCTTCTTCTCGTCGACGCAGAGCAACCGCTCGGTGTCGGAGCAGAAGAAGTAGCTGCTGACAGCGGTGTCCCTGACGACGTCCTTCGTCGGGTCGCCGGAGACGCCCGACTGGTTCGACGCGGCGTCCACGAGCCAGAAGTTGAACAGGCCCTGGTAGCTCTTGTACGGCTCGATCGCGAAGATCGCGTCCAGCTTGGCCTGCGCGTCCTGGTGGAAGTCGCCCTGCTGGTCCGCCGTGTACCCGTCGCCGATGACCACGAGGTCCAGGCGGCCGTCGGAGGGCCCGGTCCGCTGCAACGGGGTGACCGGGGTGGCGTCCGGGGCGACGGCAGGCGCCTGCTGCTCGCGGCTGATCCTCCCCGGCGGTGAGGTGGGGGCCTCGGTGTGCCGGCCCGCGCCGCGGGAGTCGGGGAAGTACTCGACCGTGCGGGTGCCCTCGTCGCCGGCCGCCCGGGCCGTCGTGCCCGCGGCGCCGAGCACCGCGGCGGCGAGGAGACCCGCGGCGAGCGCGGTGGGCCAGGGGGTGCGGACGCGCACGGGGACCTCGCAGTAAGTTGAAGGTTAAGCGGACTTAACTTGTCTTAACTGGTCGCTCAACCTAGGGGGTTGGCGGGACAGGGGGCAAGAGGTGAAACTCCAGGGACCTCATGCGAAAGGCGGCCGTCCCGCGTCATGCCAGAAGAACCGCCGGAATCCGTCGGGCGCCGCGTCCTGCGACTGCGTACCGAACGCGGCCTCACCCAGCGCCAGGTGGCCGAGCCCGCCTACACCCCCGCCTACATCTCCACGCTCGAAGCGGGCCGGGTCCGCCCCTCCGAGGCCGCGCTGCGGCACATCGCGGAGCGCCTCGACGTCACCTACGAGGAACTGGCCACCGGTCAACCGGCGCATCTGGCCACCGACTTGCGGCTGCGTCTCACCGAGGCACAGCGGGCCCTCGCGACGGGCGCGGCGAGCGAAGCGGCCGAGCTGTACCGGGCCCTCGGCGCGGAGGCGGCGGGGCACGGACTCCACGCCGAGCACGCGGCGGCCGAGCTGGGACTCGGCGAATGCGCCCTGGAGACCGGCGAACTCAACTCGGCCCGCGGCCACTTCGACACCGCGGACGCGCTGCTCACCGAGGCCGGGGCGCCACTGCCCCAGCGCGCTCCGGTGATCCGGGCCCGCGCCGTCGCCCACTACCTGTCCGGCTCCCTGCGCTACGCCTGCTACCTGCTGGAGTCCGCGGTCGACGACCTCAACACCAGCGGGCTGCACGACCCCGACGCGCTCGTCCTGCTCTACACCGCGTCCATCGCGCCCTACATGGACATGGGCGCGCACGCGCGTGCCGCGCAGGCCGCCGAACTGGCCCTCGCGCTGGCCCCGCGCGTGGGCGACCCGGCGGTCGTCGCCCAGATGCACCGCTCGGTGGCCCGCACCCTGCTCGCCGAGGGCAAGGTGACCGAGGCCGACGCCTCCCTCGCCAAGGCGGCCGAGCTCTACCAGCAGCTGCAGATCCGTACGGAACTGGCGCACTGCCACTGGATGCGCGGCTACGTCCACGCGCAGGCGGGCCGCCTCACCGACGCGGAGACGGAACTGCGGACGGCGCGGGACATGCTCTCCGCCAAGCGGGCCGCCCTCTACACGCAGCAGGTCGAGGTCGAGCTGGCCGATGTACTGCGCCGGCTCGGCCGCCCGCGGGAGGCGGCGGAGCTGCTGCGCTCCCTGCTGGGCGAGATCGGACCGGAGCGGGGCGCCGTGCACGCGGCGGGCGCACACCGGCTGCTCGGCCTCATCGCGCAGGAGTCGGACGCCGTCGAGGAGGCGGAGGAGCACTACGTCAACGCCCTCAGCCTGCTGGAGAGGGCGGGCGCCGCGGGCGACCTGGCGGACCTGTGCCGGCTGCTCGGCGATCTGTACCGCCGCTCGGGGCGTATCGAGGCAGCCCTTGACACCTACCGCACGGGCCTCGGCCACCGGGCGGCGCCGGGCACGACGACCCTCGGCCCGGCCCCGGCCCGGCCGCCTCTGTGAGCTGCCCCCGTCGATCGGCGTAGATATATGCGCGGGGTATTCCGGGCCGGGGCCGACGGGCGTACATTCCTCACACCGTCGCAGCTCCGGGGCGTACGGATGAACCGCGTCGGCGCAGTTCATCCACCCCCTCCCCGTCCCGGCCCGCAGACGGACGGCAGGCCAGCTCAGCGGGAGCACCTGCATGGCGGACCCGGCCACTCCCCCCCCCGGAGGATCAACCCCCAGGCCGGGTCACGCCGTACATCCGGGCCGCCGGCCGAAGTTATCCACAGGCTGGGGACCCCGCCAGCGGATGGGCGGTGTGGGCGGGCACTATGGGGCCATGACTGAGAGCAAGCCGTCCACGTCGTCCGTACCGTCCGAGTCCTCCATGCCGGACTGGGAGAAGCGGTTCCGCGCGCCGCGGGTGTCGCTGCCCGACTGGGCGGAGGACGCCCCCGACCGCTCCCTGTTCGTGTCGAACGCGACGGGGACGTACGAGCTGTACGCGTGGGACAGGGCCACGGGCGAGCAGCGCCAGGCGACGGACCGGGCGAACGGGACGACGGACGGCGTGCTCTCCCCCGACGGCGCGTGGATCTGGTGGTTCAGCGACACGGACGGCGACGAGTTCGGCACCTGGCTGCGCCAGCCCTTCGCCGGAGGGCCCGACACCGAGGCCGTGCCGGGCCTCGCCCCCTCCTATCCGGCGGGGCTCGCGCTCGGCCGGGACGGGCGCACCGCCGTGATCGGCCGCTCCACGGACGAGGACGGCACGACCATCCACGTCGTACGCCCCGACGCCGAGGCACCCGTCGAGATCTACCGGCACCGCGAGTCGGCCGGTGTCGGCGACCTCAACCATGACGGCTCGCTCATCGCGATCGAGCACACCGAGCACGGCGACGCGATGCATACGTCGCTGCGCGTGGTCCGCCTCGACGGTTCGACCGTCGCCGAGCTGGACGACACCAACGGCGGCGAGGAGGAGCTGGGCCTGGAGGTCCTCGGCTTCGCGCCCGTCGCGGACGACTCCCGTCTCCTGATCGGGCACCAGCGGCGCGGCCGCTGGGAGCCGCTGATCTGGGACATCGCCTCCGGCGAGCAGACGGACCTGGCGCTCGATCTGCCGGGCGACGTGTCGGCGGAGTGGTACCCGGACGGTTCGGCGCTGCTGGTCGTCCACGAATTCGAGGCCCGCTCCGACCTGTGGCGCTACGACTTCGCCTCGGGCGCGCTCACCAGGGTCGAGACCCCGGCCGGCTCGGTGTCGGGCGCCTCGGCCCGGCCGGACGGCAGCGTCGAGTTCCTGTGGTCGTCGGCCGAGGAGCCGCCGGCCGTCCGTTCCACCACGGGCGGTGTCGTCCTCGACCCGCCCGGCATGAAGGCCCCGACGTCCGTCCCCGTCGAGGACGCCTGGGTGGAAGGGCCCGGCGGCCGCATCCACGCCCTCGTCCAGAAGCCGGCCGGCACCACGGGCCCCCTCCCCACGGTCTTCGAGATCCACGGCGGGCCCACCTGGCACGACTCGGACGCCTTCGCGGCGGGCCCGGCGGCCTGGGTCGACCACGGGTACGCGGTGGTCCGCGTCAACTACCGGGGCTCGACCGGGTACGGCCGGGAGTGGACCGACGCCCTCAAGCACCGCGTCGGCCTGATCGAGCTGGAGGACATCGCGGCCGTCCGCGCCTGGGCCGTGGACTCCGGCCTCGCCGACCCCGAGCGCCTGGTCCTGGCCGGTGGCTCCTGGGGCGGCTACCTCACGCTCCTCGGCCTCGGCACCCAGCCCGGCGCGTGGGCGGTGGGCCTGGCGGCGGTGCCGGTCGCGGACTACGTCGCGGCGTACGAGGACGAGATGGAGGCACTCAAGGCCCTGGACCGCACGCTCTTCGGCGGCTCCCCCGAGGAGGTCCCGGACCGCTTCCAGGTGTCCTCGCCGCTGACGTACGTGGACGACGTGAAGGCCCCGGTCTTCATCTCGGCGGGGGTGAACGACCCGCGCTGCCCCATCCGCCAGATCGACAACTACGTGGACCGGCTCGCCGCCCGGGACGCGACGCACGAGGTGTACCGGTACGACGCCGGGCACGGCTCGCTCGTCGTGGAGGAGCGCATCAAGCAGGTCGGGCTCGAACTGGACTTCGCGAGCCGCCACTTGCCGCCGCGCTCGGCCTGAGGTCCGCGGGGCGGGGGTCGCGGGACCGGCCTTTATATGGGACCCGTACCGTGGGGGTGTGTACCGGTTCCTGCTGACTCCCCGCTGGTGGGGGATCAACATCTTCGTCCTGCTGGCGATCCCCGTCTGCGTGTTCATGGGCTCCTGGCAGCTCAGCCGCTTCGAGGACCGGGTGCAGGACCACCGCTCCGTGAGCGAGCGGACGGAGGCCAACGGGAAGGCGGCCGCCGAGCCGCTCGCCTCGGTGCTGCCCGTGGACCAGAACACCTCCGGCAAGCGGACCACGGCGACCGGCCGCTACGACAAGCAGCTCCTGGTCCCCGACCGCGACCTCGACGGGCGCACCGGCTTCTACGTCGTCACGCTCCTGAAGGTCGACGGCACCGGCAAGGTGCTCCCCGTGGTCCGCGGCTGGCTGCCCGGGACGGCGTCCGCCGCGAAGGCGCCCGCCCCGCCCAAGGGCGAGGTCACGGTGGTCGGGGCGCTGCAGGCCTCGGAGTCCGCGGGGTCGAACGGGGTGAGCACGGCGGGCGGCCTGCCCTCGGGCCAGGTCGGCATGATCAGCGCGGCGTCCCTGGTGAACGTGGTGCCGTACGACGTGTACGACGCGTGGGTCACGCTCGACACGGCGGACGCGAAGATGACGCCGGTCCCGGCCACCACCCCGCAGGGCAGCGGCCTCGACCTGAAGGCGTTCCAGAACCTCGGCTACACCGGTGAGTGGTTCGTCTTCGCGGGCTTCGTGCTCTTCATGTGGTTCCGCCTGGTCCGCCGGGAGGCCGAGGCCCTGCGCGACGCCGAGCTGGGCCTCACCGAAGAAACAGCCTGACCACGGGCCGGCTCTCCAGGGAGGCCCTGACCGCAGGCGGGTCTCTCTAGGAGGCCGGCAGGACGCCCGTCCGGTACACCGTCCCGGCACACGCGTCCGGGATGGTCGCGGCGGCACTCGGCGCCCCGGGCTCCGGGGTGTGCGACACGACCACGCTGCCGTCCACCGTGTCCTCGCTGCCGAGCTGCGCCGACAGACCGGAATCGGTCGTGCCCGCGTCGGGGGACGAACCCGTGTTGTCCCCGGAGGGCGTCGGCGCGGGCGTCACCGTGCCGCCGTTGCCACCGGTACCGCCGCCGGTGCCGCCCGCCGCCGGGCAGTTGCCGGACGGCACCCAGGCGAACCGCACCTCGTACGCCATCCCGGGCTCCAGGATCAGCTGGCTCTGCTCGGCCGACGGATCGGGCAGGCCGGTCGCCCGGTCGCCCGCGGTGTGGTCGACGACGCTCACCCTGGAGGGGTCGGCCGCGCCCTCGGCGAGGGTGACCACGCTGCCGGGGCTGTCGACCGTGCAGTTGGCCGCCGAACCGTTCGACACCCGGAACGAGCCGTAGACCGTGCCGCTCGCGTCGGGCTGGCCGACGGTCGCCACGGCCCTGCTCAGATCGGCGGCGTTGCAGACCGGGGAGTTCGCGGCGGCCGTGGAGGCGGGGCCGGGGCCGCCGGTGGCACCGCCGCCCGCGCCCTTCTCCTTGCCGCCCTTGTCCTTGTCCTTCTTGCCGTCCTTGCCCTTGTCCTCGGCATGGGAGGGTGATCCGCCGGAGTCCTTGCCGCCGCTGCCGTCCGACTTACCGGCGCCGGTACCGCCGTGCGTCGCCTCACTGTGGCCGGCGATGGAGGGCCGGTCGGAGGAGCCGGAGTTCGCCACGTGCAGCACCGCGGGCACCGCCATCGCGACGAACACGCCCGCGGCGACGGCGCCGACGACGGCCTGCCGCTTACGGGCCCGGCGGGCGGGCACCGCACGGCGCAGATGGTCCAGGGCCTCGTCCGAGGGGGCGATCTCGGCGACGGCCAGGCGCATCAGACGCCGCAGTTCCAGCTCGTCGTCGGCCGCCGCATCGGCCGGACGACGGGGTCCGTCGTTCACAGTTTCGTTCCCAGCGTGCTCGTCCTGCTCGTGCTTCCTGAACCGCTCGTCCGGCCCGTGGTCCGCGGGGCTCATGCCGGCGCCTCCATGGCGACGCGCAGGGCCGCAATACCGCGTGAACCGTACGCCTTCACCGACCCCAGGGATATCCCTAGCGCCTCGGCGACCTGCGCCTCGGTCATGTCCGCGAAGTACCGCATGACGAGGACCTCGCGCTGGCGCCGCTGCAGTCCGCGCAGCGCCGCCTTCAGGGCGTCCCGCTCCAGGAGGTCGTACGCGCCCTCCTCCGCGCTCGCCATGTCGGGCATCGGCTTGGTGAGGAGCTTCAGACCGAGGATGCGGCGGCGCAGCGTGGAGCGCGAGAGGTTGACGACGGTCTGGCGCAGGTACGCCAGCGTCTTCTCGGGGTCACGGACGCGTTTGCGTGCGGAGTGGACACGGATGAACGCCTCCTGGACGACGTCCTCGCAGGAGGCGGTGTCGTCGAGGAGCAGCGCCGCGAGCCCCAGCAGGGAGCGGTAGTGGGCGCGGTACGTCTCGGTGAGGTGATCGACTGTCGTGCCGGCCGCCGTCACGTCGTCAACGCCCTGCTGCGCCGGGAGATGCGCCGGCCGCGCTGCGGGCATGGGGGCAATCACCGGCATGCCGCCGGTCGCGCCCCCACGGGGACGTCTGGTCCCCAGGGGTGCGAGTGATGCGAGGGGGGGCCGCAGCGCCGCGCCCCTCGCTTGTACCGCTGTGAAGTCGAGTACCTCTGCCACGCCTGTTGGACACGCTTCCCCCCGTCAGGGTTGTACGCGTGTGGCGCCTCATTTGCGACAGACCTCGTCATCCCCACCGATGACGACCCGTCAAATGCCGACATGCGTACCCACTCTTCCCCTATGCCCCATATACCCTCTGCGCCCGGTCGCCGCCTGAAGGCGACCGCCGCCCCCTAAAGACGACCGCAGAGACGCTCCCCGCCCTGCGTGCGGTTGCAGGACGGGGAGCGAATCTTCGAACGATCAGAGGTTCGGTTCCGGTGGCGCGGTCAAGTGGTGTGGACCACTTGCCTCCACAGAACTCACACAGATCCTACGAGCCAATCCGAATATGGGAAGAGGGAGATCGTCAGACGGACACAGGAGAGTCGCAGATCACGGCGTGGATCATCCGCGCCCGCTACGCCCCGATGAACTCGGCCGCGACCAGCTCGGCGATCTGCGCGGTGTTCAAAGCGGCACCTTTACGGAGATTGTCCCCGCACACGAAGAGTTCGAGCCCGGCCGGGTCGTCCAGCGAGCGGCGCAGGCGGCCCACCCAGGTCGGATCGGTGCCCACCGCGTCGGCGGGCGTGGGGAATTCACCGGCCGCCGGATTGTCGAAGAGGACGACGCCGGGCGCGGTCGCGAGGATCTCGCGGGCCTTGTCCACGGTGACCTCGCTCTGGAAGCGGGCGTGGACGGTGGCGGAGTGCGTCGTGACGACCGGCACCCGCACGCACGTGACGGCCACCTTGAGATCGGGCAGCCCGAGGATCTTGCGGGTCTCGTCCCGCACCTTCATCTCCTCCGACGACCAGCCGTCCTCACGCAGCGAACCGGCCCACGGTACGACGTTCAGCGCGACCGGCTCCGGGAAAGGACCGGTCTGCTCGCCGACGGCCCGGCGCACGTCGCCCGGGCTGGTCCCCAGCTCCGTACCGGCGACGAGGGAGAGCTGGGCGCGCAGGGTCTCGACGCCGGCGCGGCCCGCCCCGCTCACCGCCTGGTAGCTGGAGACCACCAGCTCGCTCAGGCCGAACTCGGCGTGCAGCGCGCCCACGGCCACGATCATCGACAGGGTCGTGCAGTTGGCGCTGGAGATGATCCCGCGCGGCCGCACGCGCGCGGCGTGCGGATTGACCTCGGGGACGACGAGCGGCACGTCCGGGTCCATCCGGAAGGCGGCCGAGTTGTCGACGACCACGACGCCCTTGGACGCCGCGACCGGCGCCCACTCGGCGGCGACCTCGTCGGGCACGTCGAACATGGCGACGTCGACCCCGTCGAAGACGGA
Organism: Streptomyces kunmingensis; assembly: GCF_039533535.1. Classification (NCBI taxonomy): domain Bacteria; kingdom Bacillati; phylum Actinomycetota; class Actinomycetes; order Kitasatosporales; family Streptomycetaceae; genus Streptomyces; species Streptomyces kunmingensis. Next base: position 400,645 of record NZ_BAAATS010000017.1, on the reverse strand, counting down.
CTCCTCCAGGGCCACCACCTCGACCTCGGCGCCGCGCAGGGTGAGCTTGCGCCCCGCCGAGCGCGCCGAGGCGACGAGCCGGATCTCGCCCCAGATGTCCGCGTGCTGCGACAGGATCTGCAACAGCACCGCGCCGACGCTCCCGGTCGCTCCCACGACCGCGAGCGTCGGACGCCCTGCGGGGTTCGAGGCCATCAGCGGCCGGTGCCTCCGTAGACCACGGCCTCGTCGGAGTCCGAGTCGAGTCCGAAGGCGGAGTGCACGGCGCGCACCGCCTCGTTCACGTCGTCGGCGCGCGTGACGACGGAGATACGGATCTCGGAGGTGGAGATCAGCTCGATGTTGACGCCCGCGTCGGTGAGCGCCTCGAAGAACCCGGCCGTGACACCCGGGTTCGTCTTCATACCGGCGCCGACCAGCGAGATCTTGGCGATCTGGTCGTCGTAGCGCAGCGAGTCGAAGCCGACGCTGGGCTTGATCCGCTCCAGCGCGTCGATGGCCTTGCGGCCCTCGGTCTTGGGCAGCGTGAAGGAGATGTCCGTCAGCCCGGTCGACGCCGCCGACACGTTCTGGACGATCATGTCGAGGTTGATCGCGGCGTCCGCGACGGCCCGGAAGATCTTCGCGGCCTCGCCCGGCTTGTCCGGCACACCGACGACGGTGACCTTCGCCTCGGAGGTGTCGTGCGCGACACCGGAGATGATCGCCTGCTCCACGGCCTTGTCCCCTTGCTGCTTCTTCTCGAACGGCTCGTTGCTGACCCAGGTGCCCTTCAGCCCGCTGAAGCTGGACCGCACATGGATCGGGATGTTGTACCGGCGGGCGTACTCCACACAGCGGTGGAGCAGCACCTTCGACCCGGAGCTGGCGAGCTCCAGCATGTCCTCGAAGGAGATCCAGTCGATCTTCCGCGCCTTCTTCACGACGCGCGGGTCGGCGGTGAACACACCGTCGACGTCGGTGTAGATCTCACAGACCTCGGCGTCGAGCGCGGCGGCCAGCGCGACAGCCGTGGTGTCCGAGCCACCACGCCCGAGGGTCGTGATGTTCTTGCCCTCCTGGCTGACGCCCTGGAACCCCGCGACGATCGCGATGTTGCCCTCTTCGATGGAGGTCCGGATGCGGCCGGGCGTGACATCGATGATCCGGGCCTTGTTGTGGACCGAGTCGGTGATGACGCCGGCCTGGCTGCCCGTGAACGACTGCGCCTCGTGGCCCAGGTTTTTGATCGCCATGGCCAGCAGCGCCATGGAGATCCGCTCTCCGGCGGTCAGCAGCATGTCGAATTCGCGCCCGGCAGGGATCGGGGATACCTGCTCGGCGAGATCGATCAACTCATCCGTCGTGTCACCCATCGCGGACACCACGACAACCACCTGGTTGCCGTTCTTCTTGGCGTCCACCACGCGCTTGGCGACCCGCTTGATGCCCTCGGCATCGGCTACGGAGGAGCCTCCGTACTTCTGCACGACAAGGCCCACGTGCGCTCCTCGCTCAGTCCGTCTGTCACCACATGTACGTATGCGTACTGCGGTCGGCTCAGTTTAACGAGCGGCCGAAATCCGCCCCGGTGATATCGCATCGTGAGATGTCCCGCTCACGACGTGATCACCCAGGATTCGGTTACGGGGTCCGGCCGCCCGATCAAGCACATGCCCAACGCCGACCGGGGCAAGCGGAAAGTGGGACAGGTCACTCGCCGGGCTCATGGGACGGACTCACTTGACGGGGCGCAGACCCAGCGGGCCCGCGATCTCCTCGACCATGACCTGCCCGGCCTCCTCCGCGAGGGCGTCCTCGGTGCCGAGTTCCTCGTCGGTGTCCAGGCCGTCCAGGTCGTCGAGCGGCTGGTTCAGCCGCACGTGCGCCACCAGGGACTGGAGCGCGCGCAGGGTCGCCGACGCGGTGGAGCCCCAGTTCGAGAAGTACGAGAACTGCCACCACCACAGCGCCTCCGTGACACGGCCCGCGCGGTAGTGGGCCATGCCGTGGCGCAGATCGGCGACGACGTCCGTCAGGTCGTCGGAGATCCGGGCCGCGACCCGGGCCTTGCGGGGCTCGTACGGGTCGAAGACCTCGGAGTAGACGTCGACCGGCTCGAGCATCACGGCCAGCCGCTGGCGCATCTCGTCCACGTCCGGCTCGGGGCCCAGGTCCGGCTCGTAGCGCTCGTCCGGGACGATGTCCTCGTGCGCGCCGAGCCGGCCGCCGGCCAGCATCAGCTGCGACACCTCGAGCAGCAGGAACGGAATGGCGGAGTCGGGCTCGTCACCCTTCGCGATCTCCGTGACCGCGACGATGAAGGACTCGATCTGGTCGGAGATCTGGACCGCGAAGTCGTCCGGATCCGGAGCGGTGGCATGCAGCGTGGCGTCAGACATCTAGAAGTCGTCTCCCCTCGAAGGCCCGGCCGAGGGTGACCTCGTCCGCGTACTCCAGGTCGCCCCCGACGGGGAGGCCGCTGGCCAGGCGGGTGACCTTCAGGCCCATGGGCTTGATCATGCGGGCGAGGTACGTCGCTGTCGCCTCGCCCTCCAGGTTCGGATCGGTGGCGAGGATCAGCTCGGTGACCGTCCCGTCGGCGAGGCGCGCGAGCAGTTCCCTGATCCTCAGGTCGTCCGGGCCCACGCCCTCGATCGGGCTGATCGCGCCGCCGAGCACGTGGTACTTGCCGCGGAACTCGCGGGTGCGCTCGATGGCGACGACGTCCTTGGGCTCCTCGACGACACAGATGACGCTGAGGTCGCGGCGCGGGTCCCGGCAGATGTTGCAGAGCTCCTCCTGCGCCACGTTGCCGCACGTCGCGCAGAAGCGGACCTTCGCCTTGACCTCCATCAGGGCCTGGGCGAGACGTCGTACGTCCGTGGGCTCCGCCTGCAGGATGTGGAAGGCGATCCGCTGCGCGCTCTTGGGACCGACGCCGGGCAGCCTGCCCAGCTCGTCGATGAGGTCCTGGACCACGCCTTCGTACACGGGTCGGATGCCTTCCGGTCGGTGGTGCTCGTGTCCTGATACGTACGGTAGTCGGCGCGGGCCCTAGAAGGGGAGGCCCGGGATCCCGCTGCCGCCGCCGAGGCCCTGGGCGAGCGGACCGAGCTTCTGCTGCTGGAGCGTCTGCGCGTTCTCGTTCGCCGCCTGGACCGCCGCGACCACCAGGTCGGCGAGGGTCTCGGTGTCCTCCGGGTCGACCGCCTTCGGGTCGATGACGAGGCCGCGCAGCTCGCCGGAGCCGGTCACCGTCGCCTTCACAAGTCCGCCGCCCGCCTGGCCCTCGACCTCCGTCTGCGCCAGCTCCTCCTGAGCCACCGCGAGGTCCTGCTGCATCTTCTGGGCCTGCTGGAGCAGCTGCTGCATGTTGGGCTGGCCACCACCGGGGATCACGATCAGCTCCTGTTCCGGATTCGTCTTCGACACCGTCTATTTGTCACCGTCCGAGAGCGCACCCGCGGGGCGCGCCCATGAAATGAGCCTACGTGGTCCGGGGGGCGCTCGCCCCGGCACCTCGCACTGCACTCTTTCGAGTGAGATGCGCCGCTTTCCTATACCTGATGAAGGCCCACGTCTGAGCGGAAAACCCGCGAAAACGGGGCCCTGGCCACCCATTGGGCGGTAGGAAGATGCTGCACATTCAGCCCTGACCGCAACCGTTCATCACCATCCGTAACCATCCGTGACCAGTCGAGGGAGTGCCGGGTGAGTCAGCCGGAGATGCAGCCCGAAGGACCGCCCCAGGAGGGGCAGGGCGAGGGCCGCAGCACCTCGGACGACCTCACGGGGCGTGCGTTCCCGCTCGGCGACTGGGCCGAGCCCGCCGAGCGGCTCGACGAGCTGTACCGGTGGGTCGAGGACGGGGCCCTGCGGACCGCCGGCTGGTACCTCGCCGACCGGCGGTGGAAGCGGCGGGCGGCGCGGGTGCTGCGCGGCGGGACGGTGTGCGGGGCGCTCTTCGGGGGCGTCATGCCGCTGCTCGATCTGACGGGGGTGCTGGACGGGGCCGCGCTCTGGGGGTACCTCGCGCTGCTGCTCGCGGTGGCCTGCGTCGGCTGCGACCGCCACCTCGGCCTGACGTCCGGCTGGATGCGGGACGTGGCCGCGGCGCAGGCGGTGCAGCGGCGGTTGCAGGTCCTGCAGTTCGACTGGGCGTCGGAGTGCGTACGCGAAGTGCTCGGCCCGACCGAGGGCACCGCCGGTGAGGCCGCCGAGCGCTGTCTCTCCGTGCTGCGGCGCTTCTCCGAGGACGTGACGGAACTGGTCCGCTCCGAGACCGCGGACTGGATGGTCGAGTTCCGCTCCGGCCCCGCGCCCCTGACCATGCAAGCCACGATCCCGTCCCCGTCCCGCCCCCCGGACCCCCCGCAGGGCCGCTTCCCCCTCCCCCCCAACACCCGCCCGAACATGCCCCGCCAACGCCCTCCGGAACCGCGCTAGCCCTCCCGGGGGGGCTGGATCTGTGCGGGGCGCGGTCCTTCTGGGCGGCATCTATGCGGGGCGGGGTTGCCCACCCACCTGGATCGAAGCGGGCCGGGGTTGCCCACCGACCCGGTCAGAGGTGGGGCGGCGTTACCCACCCGCCCGGGTCGAAGCGGGCCGGGTCGCCTACCCACCCGGGGCGAAGCGGGGCGGGGTTGCCCCGCCCACCCGGGTCGAAGCGGGCCGGGGCTGCCCCGCCCACCCGGTCAGACGCGGGCGGGGTCGCCCACCCGCCGGGCCAGACCCGGGCCGGGGTCGCCCGCCCGGGCCGCTCCGGCCGGGGCGCCCGGGCGGGGCCCGACGGCGACGCCGGGGTCGAGGGGACGGAGTCCCCTCGAACAGGCGGGGGCGGGTGGGTGGGTACACGGCGGGACGCACGGCGACGGCGGGACGCTACGCGGCGAGAGCCGGGGCACCCGAACCCGGGCCCACGCAACACAGACCCCGCCAGAGCACTGCCCCCCGCACCACACCCGGGCCCACCCAACACCGACCCGACTCCCCACCCGGGCCCACCCAACACCGACCCGACTCCCCACCCGGACCCCCACAACACCGGCCCGCCACAACACGGCCCCCACCCAACACCCGCCCCGCCAGAGCACAGCCCCACACCCACAACCCGGATCCCCACAACACCGGCCCGCCACAACACGACCCCCACCCAACACCCGCCCCGCCAGAGCGCGACCCCACACCCACAAACCCAGGCCCCCCAGCCCCCGGCCCCCACCTAGCGCGCGGGCCCGCCGAAGACTGCCGAACCGCCGGAGGCATAGGGTTCGGGGAGACAACGATGCCAGCCACCCCGGGGGACCCGCCCGTGCCCGCTTTTGACGGTCCCGCCGTCACCCGCAACACCCTGCGCCAGCAGATCGCGGACGCGTTGCGCGACGAGATCCTGGCGGGCCGGCTCAGCCCCGGCCAGGAGTTCACGGTCAAGGAGATCGCCGAGGGGTACGGGGTCTCCGCGACCCCGGTCCGCGAGGCCCTGGTCGACCTGACCGCGAAGGGCCTCCTCGACTCCGCCCAGCACCGCGGCTTCCGCGTGCACGAGTACTCCCTGGCGGACTACCGCGCGATGATCGAGGCCCGCAGCCTCGTCGCCGACGGCATCTTCCGCGGACTGTCCGAGCAGGACGACCCGCGACTGCCGGGCGCCCTCGCCGGAGTGCGCCGCCGCGGCGAGGAGGCGGCCCGCGCCGCGGGGGCCGGTGACCTGAACGTCCTGATCGGCTACGACCTGCGGTTCTGGCGCGAGCTGTCCGTACTGTTCGGCAACGCGTATCTCTCCGACTTCTTCTACCGGCTGCGCGTCCAGTCCTGGATGTGCGCGGTCCCGTACCTGCGCCGCGCCGGCGACCTGCGGGGCAGCCTGTGGTCGGGCCACTGCGACCTCGTGGACGCCCTGGCCCGCCAGGACGCCCCGGCCGCGCACGCGATCATCGCGACGTACAACAGGGACTCGCTGCACCTGATCGAACGCCTCGCGGGCGAGACCGGCGCCTGAGCCCGGCGTCTGAACCCGGCACCCGCACCCCGCCCCGGCACCGGCACCGGCAGGACAGGCAAGACAGGCAAGGCAGGGCTGCACGGCGCCCCCGCGCATTACCCTGGCGTACGCCGAGAACACGCCGCGCAACCCGGAGTCCTAAGGAGCCCCCTTGGCCTGTGACCTGTGGCTCGTCCCCCTCGTCGACGTGCTGTGCCACAGCCCCGACAACCCCTTCGCCGAAGAACTCGCGCTCTACGACAAGGCGTTGCACGAGGCAGGCCTGCCCTCGGTACCGGTCTACGCGTACATGCCGGGGCTCTCCGGCGACGTGGCCCCGGTCGCGGGGTTCGACTACGACGCGCTGCATTTCCTGCGCCGGGCGTATCTGCTGCAGATGTGCGGCCTCGCCGTCACGCCGGTGGACGAACTGGGCGGTGACTACGAGCAGTTGCTGGAGATGTTCGAGTCGACGGCGCAGGCTTCCCATCTGGTGTGGCACTACGACCACGCGGGCGCGTACGTCCCCGTGGACTTCCCCACGCCGCTGTCGAACGACGAACTCCTGGAGGGCGGCGGCCCGTTGGGCTCGTCCCACGTGCTGCTGCGCGAACTGGAGTACGTGGCGCCGGCGATCGGGATAGACCCGGCGAACCCGCCCCTGCCGCCGACCCCGCCCGCCGCGCCGACCGCCCTGGAGGAACCGGCCGCGCCCGTCCCCGCAGGCGAGGGCCCCTTCGCCCGGGAGCGCCATGTCTGGCTGGGCCTGCACCAGGCGGCGACCCGCAGCCTGGCCCAGGGCTCGATGATCATCTTCAGCTGAACCGGCGCGGGACGCAGGGGGCGCCACCCGGGCACCCCCTGCCCCCGCCGCAGGGCCTGTCCTACGCCACGTGCTCGTCCGCCACGCTCAGCGCCGCGTCCAGCGCGGCGAGTCCCTCCTTGGCCTCGGCCTCCGTGATGTTGAGCGGCGGCACCACGTGCGTGCGGTTCATGTTCACGAAGGGCCACAGCCCCTGCTTCTTCGCGGCGGCGGCGAAGGCGGCCATCGGCGCGTTCGCCTCCCCGGCCGCGTTGTACGGCACCAGCGGCTCCCGCGTCGCCCGGTCCCGTACGAGGTCGAGCGCCCAGAACATGCCGGTGCCGCGCACCTCGCCCACCGACGGATGCCGTTCGGCCAGCTCCCGCAGCCCCGGCTCGATGACCTCCGCGCCGAGCTTCGCCGCGTGCTCGACGATGCCCTCCTCCGCCATCACGTTGAGGGTGGCGACGGCTGCGGCGCAGGCCAGCGGGTGCCCGGAGTAGGTGAGGCCGCCCGGGTAGGGGCGCTTGGCGAACGTCTCGGCGATCGCGCCGGAGATCGCCACGCCGCCTAGCGGCACGTACCCCGAGTTGACCCCCTTCGCGAAGGTCATCAGGTCCGGCGTCACCCCGTACAGATCGGCGGCGAACCACGTACCCGTACGGCCGAAGCCCGCCATGACCTCGTCGAGGACGAAGACGATGCCGTACTTGTCGCACAGCGCGCGGACCCCGGAGAGGTAGCCCTCGGGCGGCAGCATGATGCCCGCCGTGCCCGGCACCGTCTCCAGGATGATCGCCGCGATCGTCGACGGGCCCTCGAAGGCGATCGTCGACTCCAGGTGCTCGAGGGCGCGCTCGCACTCCTGCGCCTCCGTCTCCGCGTAGAAGCGGGAGCGGTAGAGGAAGGGCGCCCAGAAGCGGACGACGCCGGCCGTGCCGGTGTCGCTGGCCCAGCGGCGCGGGTCACCGGTGACGTTCACGGCCTGCTGGGTGCCGCCGTGGTACGAGCGGTACGCGGAGAGGACCTTCGGGCGGCCCGTGTGCAGGCGGGCCATCCGCAGGGCGTGCTCGACGGCGTCGGCGCCGCCGTTGGTGAAGAAGATCTTGTCGAGGTCGCCGGGGGTGCGCTCGGCGATGAGGCGTGCGGCCTCGGAGCGCGCCTCGACGGCGAAGGCGGGCGCGAACGTCGTCATCGTCGCGGCCTGCTCCTGGATCGCCGCGACGACCTTCGGGTGCTGGTAGCCGATGTTGGTGAAGACGAGCCCGGAGGAGAAGTCGAGGTAGCGGTTGCCGTCGTAGTCCCAGAAGTACGAGCCTTCGGCACCGGCGACGGCGAGCGGATCGATGAGCTCCTGTGCGGACCAGGAGTGGAACACATGTGCACGGTCCGCGGCCTTGACGGCGGCGCCGACCTGGGGATTCGGCTGAGGGGTCATGGGGCGAGGGTAAATGCGCGTTGCACCCGTACACCATCGGCGTCCTGTCTGTGGGACGCCACCGGACGCGACACCCTGTCGCCCCGGCCCGGGGCCGTGGCGCCGCCGGTGATCGTCACAGAGCGGCGACCTTACAGATGCGTACCGTTACTGAACCGTAGAAGCCACTCCTGTCCTTTCTGTCGTAAGTCCCCACTATTCTCAGTCTGTTGGGCATTTACGGGGGAGGGTGGCGCGACATGGAAAGGCTCGAGGGAAGCATCGGCGCGTACCGGCTGCTGGGCCGGCTGGGCGCGGGCGGTATGGGAGAGGTGTATCTGGCGCGCTCCGAGCGCGGCCGTACCGTCGCGGTGAAGGTGGTGCGCCAGGAACTGGCGGAGCAGGAGGAGTTCAGAACGCGGTTCCGGCAGGAGGTCCGGGCGGCTCGGCGGGTCGGCGGCGCGTGGACGGCGCCCGTACTCGACGCGGACACGGAGGCGGAGATCCCCTGGCTGGCGACCGGCTATGTCGCGGGTCCGGCCCTCCAGCAGGTCGTCTCGCACGACTACGGCGCGCTCCCGGAGCGTTCCGTGCGCATCCTCGCGGCCGGTCTCGCGCACGCGCTGAAGGACATCCATGCGGCGGGGCTGATCCACCGCGACCTCAAGCCGTCGAACGTACTGGTCACCATCGACGGCCCGCGCGTCATCGACTTCGGTATCGCGCGCGCCCTGGAGACCGTCACCGACGGCGGGCTCACCCGTACCGGCGTGCTCGTCGGCTCGCCCGGCTTCATGGCGCCCGAGCAGGTGCGCGGCGACCGGATCACGCCGGCGTGCGACGTGTTCTGCCTGGGTTCGGTGCTCGCGTACGCGGCGACGGGCGCGCTGCCCTTCGGCACGTCCAACAGCGGGGTGCACGCCCTGATGTTCCGTATCGCCCAGGAGGAGCCGGACCTGACGGGCCTCCCGGAGGGGTTGCAGGACCTCGTCCGGGACTGTCTGCGCAAGCAGCCCGCGGAGCGCCCGTCGCTGGAGGAGATCCTGGAGCGCACCGGCGCCGAGGACACGCTGGGCGACGGCGGCCGCACCCGCGACCCGTGGCTGCCGGGCGCGCTCGTGGCCCAACTGGGCCGCCACGCCGTGCAGTTGCTGGACGCCGAGGACCCGGCCCCCGCGCCCGCGCCCGCTCCGGCACCTGACCCGGCCTCGTCCCCCGCACCTGAGGCGGGGAAGCCCGATCCCGTGCCGCCGCCCGGAAAGCCGGGCGCCGCGCCGCTGAATCATCTGCCCACGATGGTGGTCGGCCAGGACCCCCAGGCCGCGGCCCCGGCACCGGCTCCCGCCGCGCCCCCGCCCGCGCCCGCCGCGCTCAACCCGCCCGCGTACGGCTACCCGCACCAGCCGCACCCGTCCGCCTACGGCTACCCGCAGGGGGCCTGGGGCGGGACTCCGCCCTACGGCCCGGGTGCCGCGCCTCTCGTCGCCCCGCAGCAGGAGCCGCCGCGCCGGGGCCGTTCCACGGCGGCGCTGGTCGCGGTCGCGCTGATAGTGGCGCTCGGCGCGGGCGGTTCGGTCTACGCCCTGATGAAGGACGACGGCGATCCGAGCACGACGGCCCAGGACGACCAGCAGTCGCCGTCGCCCACGGCCCCCGTCCAGCCGGGTCCCGACTCACCGGCGCCGACGCCCACGCCCACGCCCGCGCCGTCCACCGAGCCGGAGCGGACCCCGCAGTCCGCGGCGGGCGAGATCCCCACGAAGTTCCTGGGCACCTGGACGAGCGGGATCGACAACGAGCGGGGGCATCACCCCCGCCGCATCGTCCTCCAGCAGGGCGAGACGGGTGACACGGTGCTGTCCATGACGGCCGACGGCACGCAGAAGGACGGGAAGCCCTACCACTGCGTGTTCCAGGGCACGCTGACCTCGGCGACGGACTCCACGCTGCGGATCGGCAACACGGACCCGGTGGTCGCCGAGCCGCCGCCCGCCTGCACGCCCGGCAAGCCGAGCACGATCACGTTCCTGTCCTCGGGCCAGCTGCGCCGCGTCATGATCGACTCGGCCGGCAAGCGACAGGTCCTGACGTACGACAAGTCCGACTGAGAGCCCGTCTTCGCGGACCGGCCTGTTTCGTGGACCGGCCAGTCGCCGTGAACCAACCAGTTTCGTGGACCGGCCAGTCTTCGTGGACCGGCCTGTTTCGTGGACCGGCCAGTCCTCGTAGACCGGCCAGTCCTCGTAGACCGGCCAGTCCTCGTAGACCGCAACGACCCGCGCCCCGGCCCGCCGAAGCGGACCGGGGCGCGGAGGGTGCGCGGCGAGCGGATCGCCCGCGGACTCGTCGCCTACAGGAACGAGTTGACCTGGATCGTCTCGTCGCGGCCGGGGCCCACGCCGATCGCCGAGATCGGGGCGCCGGACATCTCCTCGAGCGCCTTGACGTACGCCTGCGCGTTCTTCGGGAGGTCCTCGAAGGTCTTGGCCTTCGTGATGTCCTCCGACCAGCCGGGGAGCATCTCGTAGACCGGCTTCGCGTGGTGGAAGTCGGACTGCGAGTACGGGAGCTCCTCGACGCGCTTGCCGTCGATCTCGTACGCGACACAGACCGGGATCTGCTCCCAGCCGGTGAGGACGTCGAGCTTGGTGAGGAAGAAGTCGGTGAGACCGTTCACGCGGGTCGCGTAGCGGGCGATCACCGCGTCGAACCAGCCGCAGCGGCGGTCACGGCCGGTGGTCACACCACGCTCGCCGCCGATGCGGCGCAGCGCCTCGCCGTCCTCGTCGAACAGCTCGGTCGGGAACGGACCGGCGCCGACGCGGGTCGTGTACGCCTTGAGGATGCCGATGACGCGGCTGATCTTCGTCGGGCCGACGCCGGCACCCGTGCAGGCGCCGCCCGCGGTCGGGTTGGACGACGTGACGAAGGGGTACGTGCCGTGGTCGATGTCCAGGAGCGTGCCCTGGCCGCCCTCGAAGAGCACGACCTTGTCTTCGTCGAGCGCCTTGTTGAGGATCAGGGTCGTGTCGGCGACGTAGCCCTTGATCTGCTCCGCGTAACCGAGGAGCTCCTCGACGACCTGCTGGGTCTCGATGGCGCGGCGGTTGAAGACCTTGGTGAGGAGCTGGTTCTTGCCCTCGAGGGCCGCTTCGACCTTCTGGGTGAGGATCGACTCGTCGTAGAGGTCCTGGACGCGGATGCCGACGCGGTTGATCTTGTCCGCGTACGTCGGGCCGATGCCGCGACCGGTGGTGCCGATCTTGCGCTTGCCGAGGAAGCGTTCCGTCACCTTGTCGACGGTCACGTTGTACGGCGTGATGATGTGCGCGTTACCGCTGAGCAGGAGCTTGGACGTGTCGACGCCGCGCTCGTTCAGACCGCTCAGCTCGGAGAGCAGGACCGACGGGTCGACGACGACACCGTTTCCGATGACCGGCGTGCACTCCGGCGAGAGGATTCCGGAAGGGAGGAGATGCAGCGCGTACTTCTGGTCGCCTACGACAACCGTGTGGCCGGCGTTGTTGCCGCCCTGATAGCGCACTACATAGTCCACGGAGCCACCGAGCAGATCGGTGGCCTTTCCCTTGCCTTCGTCACCCCACTGAGCACCGAGCAGCACAAGTGCGGGCACAGGCGTACACCCCTTCCGGTCGGGGCATGTCCAAGGTCAGGGGCCGCAGCCACTGATGAATGCGTAAGCCTTGGGGTACCCCGGAATAGACCAAGCCCCTGGCGCAATAGCGCAAGGGGCTCTTGCACAAAGATGCTACCCGAGGAAGCGAGGCAAGGCCGAGGTGGCGGCTTTGGACCATCCCACTGACCGGACGGACGAGGGGCTGTCGCGGCAGATTCTGGTGCTCGTGGACCCCCTCGCCCGGCGCTCGGACGGGGAGTCCGTGCGGATCGCCAAGGACGTGTTGTGCGCGGGTGCCACCGTCAAGGTGTGCCTGCCCGAAGGACCGGAGGAATTCGCGAAAGCGCTGGCCAGACGGGGTGCGCGCCGCCCCGTGGTGGTCGGTGACGACCGTGCGCTGCTGCGTGCGGTGTCCTTGCTGCACCGGGAGCGGGAGCTGTCCGGGGCGGTGCTCTCGATGGTCCCCGTGGGCGGTGCGGTCTCCCTCGCACATTCGCTCGGAATTCCTACGGAGACGGTGGCGGCGGCGCGGGCCGCGCTGGACGGGGCGGAGCGCCGGCTCGATCTGCTGGTGGACGACAGCGACGGGGTGGTCCTCGGTGATCTGCGGATCCCGCCGGTCGCGGAGGGGCCCTCGGGGGCGGCCGTCGCGGCGCCTCCGTGGCTGCGCACGTGCCGTTCGCTGGTACGCACCCTCGCCGCGCGCCCCGCACGCCCCCCGGCCCCGGAGTCGGGGGCGCCGGCGCGGCTGCGGGTCGAGGTGGACGGGGTGACGCTGATCGACCTCGACCAGCCGGTGGAGGGCGTCTCGGTGGGCCCGGCCACGGGCACGGGCCTCGCGCGGGTCGAGATCCGCCGGGCGGCGGGCTCGCCCCCGCTGCACGCGGTGGCCCGCACGATCAGCGTCTCCGGCGCCGATTTCCGCTACCGGACGGACGCGCTGGCGATCGGCGGCCCGGTCCGCAGACGGACCTGGACGGTGCGGGTGGGGGCGTGGCGCCTGGCACTCCCGTGAGACGCCGGCCCCGGTACGGCCACCCACCCCGGCCACGGCCCGGCGCTGCCGCGAAGGCGCGTCAGGGCCGAGGCCAGGGCCGTCCCTCCAGGCGTTCGATCGCCCGGTTCAGGCGTTGCAGGCTGGAGGCGAACTCGGCGATCTCCTGCGCGCTCCACTCCTCCATGAGCCCGCCGATCACCTCGATGTTGAGCCCGCGGTCCCCGTCCAGGCTCTTGGCGCCCTCTTCCGTGACGCGGAACTTGCGGGCGATGCCGCCGTCCGGGTCGGGGATCCGCTCGACGAGGCCCGCGCGGAGCATCGCCGCGGTCTGCCGGTTCAGGGTCGAGGCGTCGAGCCCGAACGCGTCGCTGAGCTGCCCGATCGACATCGGGCCGTCCATCTGGATCCGGCTGAGCAGGATGTAGGCGCTGCGGTCGAGGTGCCAGCGGTCGGATCTGGCGCGCGAGCCGAACAGGTAGCCGTGCCGGCTGAGCAGCATGGTCTCGAACTCGACCTCTCGGGTGGTCCTGCCCTTGGCCGCCTCGCCCACGTCGCCCGCCCGCCTCTCTCGTACCGCCTGCCCAGCAGATATATCACGGGCTATATGCGCCATACATGCAATGTGCATCGCGCACAGGCCGCCCGGTGCGGGCACCGCGCCCGGCCCGGGTGGATGGCCGGCTGGACCACGGTCAGCGGACGTACCGCTTGAGCTGCTCCGTGTCCAGCTCGATCCCCACGGGGTCGGGCAGCGGAACCCGCTCGCCGAAGAGCGCCGTGTGGGTGTCGCGGTAGTGGGAGTGCTCCGGGTCCGGATTGCTGTGCACGACGACCGTGCCGGCGTCGCGGTCCACGAGCAGATACACGGGGATACCCGCCTCGGCGTAGGCGCCGGGCTTCTCCACCCGGTCCCGGGCGTGCGTGTCGGAGTCGTACGACGTGATCTCGACCGTCATCAGGACTCCCTCTGCGTCGGCCCAGTTCCCTTGGCCGACGAAATGGTCCACCGGAGCCAGTACACCGTCCGGCTCCGCCCTGCCCTTGCGGTACGCCTCGACCTTGAGACCCAGAGTGGGGGTGAGGTCAAGTTCCGGCCGTTCCTGCATGCACTGCCTGATCAGCCACATGATGAGAGCGCTGTGATTTCCGTCCGTCACGCCCTTGATCCCGATCCGTCCGTTGATGAACTCCAACCTGACGGCCTCGGTCTCCTTGGCGGAGACCGCGGCGATCTTCTCGAATTCGTCCACGGACATCGGCGACGTCTCGGACGTCGTGCGCTCTGCCATGACCGTCATGGTGCCCCCCTTTCCAGGCGGGCACCAGCTTTGCCGAGGCGAACGCGTGGGCGGGCCCGGTCAACCCGCGATCTCCCCTCCGAGTGGCCGACATTCTGAAACCGGCGACGGAATTCGCACGTCCGTCCTATGTATGGGACAGCGCATGGAAGCCGCAGCCGGATGCCTCACCGCGCTCGCCGGGCTCGGGGCCGGGCTCGTGGTGTGGTGGGAGCGCGCGCAGGGCCGGGTCAGCCGCTTCGAGCAGGCCCCGGACTGGCGGGTGTTCGTCATCGACCTGCCCCTCTGCACGGTCGGCGGCATCGGCGTCGGGGCGCTGGCCGGAGCCTTGGTGCACCGGCTGCTCAGAGCTCGACGGACAGCCCCTCCAGGCCCCTGATCACGAAGTTCGGCTTGCGGGACGGTTCCGCCGCCGGGCGCAGGGCCGGTGCCTGGGTGAGCAACGCCCTCATGGAGGCGGCCAGTTCGATACGGGCCAGGGGTGCGCCGATGCAGTAGTGGATGCCCGCGCTGAAGGAGATGTGGGGGTTGTCGGCGCGGGTCAGGTCGAGGCGGGCCGGGTCGGTGAAGACCGCCGGGTCGTGGTTGGCCGAGCCGAAGAGGAGGGCCACCTCGGAGCCGCGCGGCAGGGTGACGCCGGCGACCTCGATGTCGTCGAGCACCCAGCGTTCGAAGAGCTGGAGCGGGGTGTCGTAGCGCATCAGTTCCTCGACGGCGCCGGGGATCAGGGTGTGGTCCGCGCGCAGGGCCGCCAGCTGTTCCGGGTGTTGGAAGAGGGCCCACCAGCCGTTCACGGTGGAGTTGACGGTGGCCTCGTGCCCGGCGTTCAGGAGCAGCACGCAGGTCGAGATCAGCTCTTGTCCGGTGAGGCGGTCGTCGTTCTCGTCGTGGGCCGCGATCAGGGCCGAGACCAGGTCGGTGTCGGTCGGGTTCTTCCGCCGCTCGGCCATCAGCCCGCGCAGGTACTCGGTGAACTCGACCGACGCCCGGACCGCGGCGCGGGCCGTCTCCGCCGGCGGGTTCAGCTCGTACATGCCGCAGATCGCTGCCGACCAGGGGCGCAGGAGGGGGCGGTCCGCCTCCGGGATGCCGAGCATCTCCGCGATGACCGCGACCGGGAGGGGTTCGGCGACGTCCGTGAGCAGGTCGCCGCCGCCGTCCGCGACCAGACCCGCCACCAGTTCCCCGGCCAGCTTCTCCACGTACGGCTTCAGCCGCTCGACCGTGCGGGGCGTGAACGCCTTGGAGACGAGGCGGCGGATGCGGGTGTGGTCCGGCGGTTCGAGGTCGAGCATGCCGTGGTCGTTGAGGATGTGGAACGGCTCGTGTTCGGGCGGCGGCGCGGTGCGGCCGAACTCCTCGTGCGTGTACCGGTGTTGATAGGTGCGGCCGAGCCGTCGCTCGCGCAGGAGCGCCGAGACGTCGGCGTGGTGCGGGATCAGGTACTGGCGCGTGGGCTCGAACCAGTGGACCCGCCCGGCCTCGCGCAGCGCCGCGTACGCGGGGTACGGGTCGGTTACGAAGGCCGGGGACCAGGGGTCGAAGGCGGCGGTGGCGTTCATGGCGTGACGTTAGTACCGGCCGCCGGGGCGGGGGTAGGGGTGCGGGCGCGGGGTGCGGGCTCGTCGTGGCTGGTCGCGCGCCGTGGCGGAGCCGCTGATGGACACTGCCCCGCGCCCCTGGAGATGCGCACTTCGTGCGGCATCTCATCGGGGAAGGCTGCGCGCAGCGCATGCCTTGGGGGCGCGGGGAACTGCGCGACCGGCCACGACGGCGCGGCACCCGAAGACCGCTCTCCGCCGGCCAGGCGCCCCGCTCAGCCCGGTGTGACCAGACGCGCCTCGTACGCGAAGACCGCGGCCTGCGTGCGGTCACGCAGACCCAGTTTGACCAGGACCCGGCTGACATGGGTCTTGATCGTCGACTCGGCGACCACGAGCCGCCCGGCGATCTCCGCGTTCGACAGGCCCTGCGCGATGAGGACGAGCACCTCCGTCTCGCGGTCGGTCAGCTCGCCGTACGCGTCCGGGTTCTGCACGGCCGGCAGCTTCGGGATCTCCGACAGCTTGGAGAACTCGGTGATCAGGCGGCGGGTGACGGACGGCGCGAGCAGTGCTTCTCCGCTCGCCACCACCCTTACGCCGTCCGCGAGTTGGCGGGCCGAGGCGTCCTTGAGGAGGAAGCCGGAGGCGCCCGCGCGCAGCGCCTGGTACACGTACTCGTCGAGGTCGAAGGTGGTCAGGACGAGGACCTTCGCGCCCTCGTCTGCGGCCACGATCTCGCGGGTCGCCTCGATGCCGTTCAGCTCCGGCATGCGGATGTCCATGAGGACCACGTCGGGGCGGAGCTCGCGGACCTTGGCGACCGCCTCGATCCCGTTGACCGCCTCGCCGACGACCTCGATGTCCGGCATCGCGCCGAGGAGGACCGAGAACCCCTCGCGCACCATCATCTGGTCGTCGGCGATCAGTACCCTGATCATGCGTCCGCCCCGGTGGTCTCGTCGGCCCCGGCGGCATTGTCGCGCTGCTCCGGGACCTGCGCCGCGACCGGCACGAAGACCATGATCTCGTAGCCGCCGTCCGCGGTCCGGCCCGCCGTCATCTCGCCGCTGAGCATCGAGACGCGCTCGCGCATGCCGGTGATGCCGTGCCCGGCCCCCGGCGAGGGCTTGGCGAGGGCGTTCGGTTTGTCGTTGACGATGCGCAGGCCGAGGCCGCCGAGGACGTACGACACCTCGACCGCGGCGGCCGCGCCCGGCGCGTGCCGCAGCGCGTTGCTGAGCGCCTCCTGCACGATCCGGTACGCCGACAGCTCGACGCCCTGCGGCAGCTCACGGACCGCGCCCGTGACGGCCTTGGTGACGGTCAGGCCCGCGTCCCGCACGTTCTCCAGGAGCTTGTCGAGGTCGGCGAGGGTGGGCTGCGGCGCCTCGGGGGCCTCGTAGTCCTCCGCCCGTACGACTCCGAGTACGCGGCGCAGTTCGGTGAGGGCCGCCACCGCGTTCTCCCGGATCGTGACGAACGCCTGCTCCAGCTCGGGCGGCGGGTTCTCCACCCGGTAGGGCGCGGCCTCCGCCTGGATCGCCACGACCGACATGTGGTGGGCGACCACGTCGTGCAGTTCGCGGGCGATGTTGGTGCGCTCCTCCAGCAGCGTGCGCTTGTCGCGTTCGACGGCGGTGACCGTGCGCTCCCGGACGACCTGACGCTGCGTGGTGCGGTTGACCTGGACCAGGGTGACGATCGCGACGGCGACGCCGGAGAACACCAGCATCGGGGCGGAGACGCCGGAGTTCAGGCCGCCCATGAACTCCCCGGCGAACACCGAGTACACCGCGCTGAGGGTCCACATCCAGGCGGCCGTGCGGGGCCGGGTGCGCGCCGCGACCACCACCATCACGACCGTGTGGCCCACGATGCTGCCGCTCGACCACGGAAAGAGGTCGTCGCTGGTCAACACGGTCAGGACGGGCGTGACCGCGAGCGAGAACCAGAAGGCGAGGGCCGGCCGCAGCAGGGTGAGCGCCACCGGGCCCGCCGCCATGAGCCCGGCGATGGTGGCCACGAACCCCTGCCCGATCGCTCCGTAGCTCGTCATGCCCACGAGGAACGTGAACAGGGCCAGGGCCAGCACCACCGCGTGCGGGAAGTACCCGAGGTGCTTGCGCAGGGGGGCCGGGAACAGCCGGGTCCACGGCCCGTCCGCGGTCGCCTCGGGCAGCGGACGGTAGGCGCGCACATCCCGGAACAGGTCCTCGCGCAGCCCTCGCAGCGCCGAGCGCGCGAGGCTGAACTCGGGGCTGCGGTCTCTGGGAGCCGCGCTGGTGGTGGTCGTCTCGGTCATGCTTCGACGGTACGGCCCGGCGCGGGGCCCGGTCGTCCCCAGCCAGACGGGTCCTGTCCGTCCGCCGTGAGTACTACGCGGCGCCGCCGGGCCGGGCCCGGACGACTCACCAGGCCAGTTGCGCGATCTCCTCCGCCACGACCGCGCACGCGTCGGCCGCCGGGTCGATCAGCGGGAAGTGCCCTACTTCCTCCAGGAATGTGACACCGACCATCTCGCCGGCCCTGGCCGCCGCGTCCGCGTACGCCTCGGCCACCGCGTGCGGCACCGTCGTGTCCGCGCGGCCCTGGACGAGGGTGGTCGCGATGCCGGTCGGCAGCAACTCCGCCGGATCGGCGTAGGGGCGCCGCGCGTCGAACAGTTCGCCCTCGCCGCCGAGGAGCTGCGCGCTCGCGCCGCCGCACACGCCCAGCTTCTGCGCGAGGGCGAGATCGGCGACGGGGGCCAGCGCCACGACGCCGCGCAGCGCGGGCGCCGCCGGGGTGTACCAGGGCGCGTCCGCGGGCAGGACGTGCCGGGCCGCGGCCCACAGCGCGAGGTGGCCGCCCGCCGAGTGGCCGGTGATCACCGTGCGGCGCGCGTCCGCGGCCGGCAGGTGCTCCGCGACGAGCGCGGGCAGCGCGTCGAGCGCGGCCGCCACATCGTCGAAGGTCTCCGGCCAGCGCCCGGCCACGGGCCCGTCGGCGCCCTGGTGCGGCACCGGGCTGCCGCGCCGGTACTCGACATTGGCGACGGCGAGACCGCGCCGGGCGAGGAAGTCGGCGAACGGGCTCAGGTGCGCTCTGTCGTACGGTGCCCGCCAGGCGCCGCCGTGCAGGGCCACGACCAGCGGAGCCGCGGTCGCTCCGTTGCGGGGCGCGTAGAAGTCGATGACCTGATCCGGGTGATCGCCGTACGCGGCGGTGGCGTCCGGCGGCACCGCGGGGTGCGAGAAGGCCGAGGCCTCCTCCGCCTCGTCGCGCGCGGCGGCTTCGTCCGGCATGCTCCAACCTCTCGACGTCGCAATGAAGTTGCGCGTACCCCTTGGTGGACCGGCGATGCGGCGAACCAGCGGGGAGTCAGCGGGTAAACGGACGCTACCAGGCCGGTGACGTGCGTCGACACGCACAGTGACCGTTTAAACGGTTCCGCTGTGCCGTTACCCTGGCGGTCATGAGCAGCGCACCCGAACCCGGCACGCTCCGCCCCGGCGGCCGCACCGCCCGTGTCCGCGCCGCGGTGCTCGACGCCGCGGGCGATGTCCTGGCCGAAGAGGGCTTCGACCGGCTCGACCTGGCCGACATCGCCCGGCGCGCGGACGTCGGCAAGACCACGGTGTACCGGCGCTGGGGCTCCCCCACCGGTCTGGTCGCCGACCTGCTCGCGCAGATGGCGCAGGAGTCCCTGCCGCGCTCCGCGACCGGCACGCTGCGCGGCGACCTGACCGCGAACGCGCTCCTGGTGCGGCGCACGCTCGCGGACCCGCGCCAGGGCCCGCTCTTCCGGGCGGTCATCGCGGCGGCGACCTGTGACGCGCGCACCGCCGACGCGCTGCGGGAGTTCTACGAGGTACGGGTCGCCGAATGGGCGCCGGCCGTCGAAGAGGCCGTCACCCGGGGTGAGTTGCCCGCCGGGACCGACGCCGCGGAGGTGGTCCGCGCGGTGTCGGCCCCGCTCTACTACCGCCTGCTGACGACCGGGGCCGCGCCCACCGAGGCGGACGCGGCCCGGGCGGTGGCCGCCGCGGTGGCGGCGGCCGAGGCCGGCGTCTACGTAGCCCCTTAGAACCCCTTAGAACCCCTCAGCACCCCGGCCGGAACCTCATCCGAGCGTCTCCGCGAGCACCTTCGCCGCCCGCTCCACCTCCGCGAACCCCAGGTACAGCGGCGTGAACCCGAACCGCAGCACGTCCGGCGCCCGGAAGTCACCGACGACGCCCGCCCCGATCAGCCGGTCCATGACCGCACCGGCGTCCTCGCACCTGAGCGCCACCTGGCTGCCCCGCTCGGCGTGCGCGGCCGGGGTCACCGGCTCGACCCGCCCCGCCGGGACGTACGCCTCGACGCACTCCAGGAAGAAGTCGGTGAGGGCGAGGGACTTGGCGCGGACCGCGGCGACGGAGACGTCCGGCCGCGACCACACCTCCAGGGCCGCCTCCAGGGCCAGCATCGACAGGATGTCCGGCGTACCGACGCGCCCCCGCGGCGCTCCGTCCGCGGCCTCGTACTCCGGGCGCATCCCGAACGGCTCGGCGTGCGAGTTCCAGCCCGGCAGCGGCGAGTCGAAAGCCGCCTGGTGCTTGCCGCGCACGTACAGGTACGCGGGTGAACCGGGCCCGCCGTTCAGGAACTTGTACGTGCAGCCGACCGCGAGGTCGACCCCGTGCTCGTCGAGCCCGACCGGCAGCGCGCCCGCGCTGTGGCACAGGTCCCAGACGCTCACGGCGCCCGCCGCGCGGACCGCCGCCGTCAGCCCCGGCAGATCGTGCAGGCGCCCCGTGCGGTAGTCGACGTGGTTCAACAGCACGGCCGCCGTACGGGAGTCGAGTGCCTCCGGCACGTCGCCCGGCGCCACGGCGCGCACCGTGCACCCGGTCATCCGGGCCGCCGACGCGGCGATGTAGCCGTCCGTCGGGAACGTGGCGGCGTCGACGAGTATCTCGTCCCGCCCGTCCCCGGCCAGGCGCACGGCTCCCACCAGCGCCTTGAACACATTGACGCTCGTGGAGTCGCCGACCACGATCCGGCCGGGCGCCGCGCCCACCAGCGGGGCGATCAGGTCGCCGATCCGCTCGGGCGCCGTCCACCACCCGGACTCGCTCCAGGAGCGGATGCGCAGCTGCCCCCACTCGCGCCGCACCACGTCGTCGAGGCGGCCGGGGACGTTCACGGGCAGGGCGCCCAGCGAGTTCCCGTCGAGGTAGACGACGTCGTCGAGCACGAAGTCGTCCCGCACCGCGGCGAGTCGGTCGGCGCCGTCGAGTTCGCGCGCCCGCTCGTACAGGTCAGACATGGGACCTCGCCGTCCACAGCTCGGGGAACACGTTCTTCTGCGCGCGCTTCTCCAGCCACGCCACACCGGCGGAGCCGCCGGTGCCGGTCTTGGACCCCATCGCACGGCGCGTGGCCACCAGATGGTCGTTGCGCCAGCGCCACACCAGCTCGGCGACGTCGGTCATCGCCTCGCCGAGGCGCGCGAGTTCGGCGCTCTCGTCGCCCGCGTACAGCGCCGTCCAGACGGCCTCGACCTCGGGCGACGGCTCGTAGCGCTGGGACACGTCACGGTTGAGGACGGCCCGCGGGATGCGGTGGCCGCGCCGCGCGAGGAGCCGCAGCACCTCGTCGTAGAGGCTGGGCTCGTGCAGCGCCTTCTCCAGCTCGGCGTGGACGCGGGGCGCGCCGCGGTGCGGCACCAGCATCGACGCGGACTTGTCGCCGAGCAGGAACTCCATGCGCCGGTACATCGCCGACTGGAAGCCGGAGCCCTCGCCCAGCGAGGACCGGTAGGAGTTGAACTGGGCCGGGGTGAGCCCCGACAGCGGCCGCCAGGAGGCGTTCAGCGCCTCCAGCTCGCGCACCGACCGCTTCAGCGCGGCCACGGCGACCGGTACGTCGTCCGCGGCGACGGCGCGGGCCGCGGTCTCCCATTCGTGCACGATGACGGTGAACCAGAGCTCCATCACCTGGGTCGTCACCAGAAAGACCATCTCGCCGGGGTCGTCCGAGCGGAGGTGCTGGAGGTGGGTGAGGACGTCCGCCTGGACGTAGTCCTCGTAGGGCGTGGTGCCCGCGAAGTCGAGATGCG
The DNA here is from genome assembly GCF_039533535.1 of Streptomyces kunmingensis. Lineage (NCBI taxonomy): Bacteria > Bacillati > Actinomycetota > Actinomycetes > Kitasatosporales > Streptomycetaceae > Streptomyces > Streptomyces kunmingensis. The sequence goes on along the minus strand of NZ_BAAATS010000017.1, from coordinate 378,903 downwards.
GGGCCGCGGTGGTGTCCGCTCCGTGTTCCGCGTCGTGGGACATCGCTGTCTCCTGATGTGTACTCCGGGTAGCGGTCCGCCCTGCCGTTACCGGCACGGGGCCCCGGTCCCCACCTCGCATCCTTCACAATGGTCCCCCGGAACGGCAAGGCCCGCCCGGTCCACAGGCGGGCCTCACGCAGGGTGACGCTCAGCCCAGGGTCTGTGCCGCCGCCGGGGAGGAGTCCTTGAGGAACTGCGAGCAGCGCTCGTACTCCTCCTGCTCACCGATGGACCCGGCCGCGCGGGCCAGGGCGTGCAGGGCGCGCAGGAAGCCGCGGTTCGGCTCGTGCTCCCACGGCACGGGCCCGTGACCCTTCCAGCCGCTGCGCCGCAGGGAGTCGAGCCCGCGGTGGTAGCCGGTGCGCGCGTAGGCGTACGACTCGACGACACTGCCCCGATCGAACGCCTCGTCGGCGAGCTGCGCCCAGGCGAGCGAGGAGGTCGGGTACTTCGCGGCGACGTCCGCCGGAGGCGTCCCGCCCGCGAGCAGCTCGCGGGGCTCCGGGTCGTCGGGCAGATGGGTCGGGGGCGGTCCCCCGAGGAGGTTCTCGTGAAGGCTCATGGTTTCCAGTCTGCGCCATCCGGGCGGTTGCCCCGAACGCAGGTGACCGCTCCCGCCGGCGGCCGCGGACGCAGGTGGTCAGTCACGCCCGGTGACGGTGCGCACGGCCCGGACGAGCGCGTCGATCCCCGCCTCCGCCTTGCCGCGCGGACAGCCGAGGTTCAGCCGGACGAAGCCGGGCGCCCCGTACGTGCCGCCCGGCATGACGGCGACCTTCTCCTGCTCGACGAGGACGCGCTGGAGCTCGTCGTCCGTCGTGACGCCGAGCGGCCGAAGATCGATCCAGGCCAGGTAACCGGCCTGCGGTGTACGCCACTTGAGTTCGGGGAACGCCGTGTCGAGCCGTTCCTCGAGCAGGCGCAGATTCCCGTACGTGTACGCGCGCAGGGCGTCCAGCCACGCGCCGCCCTCGCGGTACGCGGCGATATGGGCCGTGAGCGTGAGCACGGCCGGGGACGCGAGCCCCTCACCCGTGTTCATCCGCCGGACGAACTCGGCGTGATCGTCCGGGTCGCCGACGAAGCCGTAACTGCCGCTCAGTGCGGGGAAGTTGAAGGATTTCGTCGCCGACGTGACGAGCGCCCAGCGCAGCCCGTCGGCGTACCGGGTCCACGGCAGGTGCGTGTACCCGTCGTGGGTGAGGTCGGCGTGGATCTCGTCGCTGATCACCGCCACGTCGTGGGTCCCCGCGAGCTCCGCGAGGCGCCGCAGCTCGGTGTCCGTCCAGACGTGCCCAGTCGGGTTGTGCGGCGAGCAGAGGATCAGGACGCGGCTGTCGGGGCGCGCCAGCTCCCGCTCCAGAGCGATCCAGTCGTCGACGCCGACGGTCCGCATGTCCCGTCCGAGCCCGGTGATGGCCTTGCGGAACCCGTCGTAGGTCGGGGTGTGCAGGACGACGCCGTCGCCCGCCCCGGTCCACATGCGCAGCAGCTGCGATATCTGGTTGAGGACGGACGGGGCGTAGACGAGCCGGTCCGTGTCGACCTCGGTGGCGTACCGGGCGCGGAACCAGTCGCGTATCGCACCGCGGAAGTCGTCGGTCTGCCAGTCCGTGTAGCCGAAGACCCCGTGCGCGACACGGGAGTTGATCGCGCTCAGCACTTCGGGCGCGCACGCGAAGTCCATGTCGGAGATGGTGAACGGCAGCAGGTCCGGCACCGGGAAACGGTCCGTGATGCCGTCCCACTGCACGCACCAGGTGCCGTGCCGGTCGACGGGCGTGTCGAAGTCGTACGGTCCGGCGTCATGCGTCACTGCGGGCACCTCCGGGCATGGCACGGGCCCGGCACCCCGGAAAAGGCGGCGCCGGGCCCGCACACGGGCTGGAACAGGTGTTACTTGATGCGGGTGCCCGTCGAACGCAGGCTCTCGCAGGCCTCGACGATGCGGGCCGTCATGCTCGACTCGGCCTTCTTGCCCCACACGCGCGGGTCGTACGTCTTCTTGTTGCCGACCTCGCCGTCGACCTTCAGGACACCGTCGTAGTTCTCGAACATGTGGCCCGCGATGGGCCGCGTGAACGCGTACTGGGTGTCGGTGTCGAGGTTCATCTTCACCACGCCGTTCTCGAGCGCGGTGCGGATCTCCTCCAGGGTGGAGCCCGAGCCGCCGTGGAAGACGAAGTCGAACGGCTTGGAGCCGGCCGGCTTGCCGTACTTCTCGGCGATGCCCGCGTTCAGCTCGGCGAGCAGGTCGGGGCGGAGCACGACGTTGCCCGGCTTGTACACGCCGTGCACGTTGCCGAACGAGGCGGCCAGGAGGTAGCGGCCCTTCTCGCCCAGGCCGAGCGCCTCGACGGTGCGCACCGCGTCGTCGACGGTGGTGTAGAGGTTGTCGTTGATCTCGTGCGAGACGCCGTCCTCCTCACCACCCGTCGGGGTGATCTCGATCTCCAGGATGATGTTCGCGGCCTTGGCCTTGGCGAGCAGCTCCTGGGCGATCTTCAGGTTGTCGTCGAGGGTCTCGGCCGAGCCGTCCCACATGTGCGACTGGAAGAGCGGGTTCTGGCCCTTGGCCACACGGGCCGCGGAGATCTCGAGCAGCGGGCGCACGTAACCGTCGAGCTTGCCCTTGGGGCAGTGGTCGGTGTGCAGCGCGATCTTGTTCGAGTAGCGCGCGGCGGCGACGTGCGCGAACTCCGCAAGGGCCTGGGCGCCGACGACCATGTCCTTCACACCCTGGCCCGAGAGGTACTCGGCGCCACCGGTCGAGATCTGGATGATGCCGTCGCTCTCCGCCTCGGCGAAGCCCTGGAGGGCCGCGTTGAGGGTCTGCGTCGACGAGACGTTGATGGCCGGGTAGGCGAACTTCCCCGCCTTGGCCCGGTCGAGCATCTCGTTGTACTGATCCGGGGTTGCGATGGCCATCTGCCGACTCCTCGTGAAGCGCGCGATTGCGGGTTTGGGTAGTTCAGGTGTCCCGACCGGTGGTCCGACCCTCACCAAGCACCATGGGGTGACATCATCGTCGCCCCCATCTTTCCAGACTTGCGTGCGAGCCGGGTGCCCGGATCAGTCCAGGCCGAGCTCGTCCTTGCCGAAGGCGAAGAGGTACGGGACTCCCGCGCCCTCGGTGATCTTCTCCGCGGCGCCGGTCGCGCGGTCCACGATGGTGGCGACGCCGACGACCTCGGCGCCCGCCGCGCGGACGGCCTCGACGGCGGTCAGCGGCGAGCCGCCGGTGGTGGAGGTGTCCTCGACGACGAGCACGCGGCGGCCCTTGATGTCGGGGCCCTCCACCTGGCGCTGCATGCCGTGCGCCTTGGCGGCCTTGCGGACGACGAACGCGTCGAGCCGCTTCCCGCGGGCGGCGGAGGCGTGCAGCATCGCGCCGGCGACGGGGTCGGCCCCCATGGTCAGGCCGCCCACCGCGTCGTACTCCAGGTCCGCGGTCAGGTCGAGCAGCACCTGCCCGACCAGGGGGGCGGCCTCGCCGTCGAGGGTGACGCGGCGCAGGTCGACGTAGTAGTCGGCCTCGAGCCCGGAGGAGAGCGTCACCTTGCCGTGCACCACGGCCTTGTCCTTGATCTGCTGGAGCAGCGCCGCGCGCACGTCGTTCGTCGTCATGGCCTAGAGCTTAAAGGCGCCGCCACGACCAGGTGGTGCTGGCCTCCAGCGGCTCGACCGGGGTGACCAGGCGCGGTGCGGTGTTCAGCCCGTCCGGCGGCCCGGTCTGCGGCTCCACGCACACGGCCGCCTCCTGCTCGTCGTAGACGACGACCCACTGCTCACGGCTCTTGACGTTCATTTCCAGCGCGCCGGGCCAGGTCAGCGTCACATCGACACCGTCCGGCATGCCGAAGCAGTCGTCCCACGGTCCGGGCTTGATGTCCACGCGGCGGCCGGTGGGCAGGTGGTCGTCGCCGCGCTCCTCCTGCCAGGCGGGCTCGAAGGCGATCTGTACGTCGCCGCTGTTGTCGATGCCTTCGAGGTGCCGGTTGAACCAGGGGTGCCAGCCGGCCTGCGCCGGGAACGAGTCGCCGTACGTCTCGATGCCGAGCGTCAGCGTCAACGAGTCCTCGGTGAGGGCGACGATCTGCGTGACCCGCCCGGAGTAGGGCCAGGGCTCGGCGAGGTCGTACGTGAACACGGCCTCGGTGTCACCGGCGCGGGCGGTCCTCCACTCGGCGTCGCGGGCGAAGCCGTGGATGGCGTGCGGCGGGGAGTTCAGCGGCATCTGGTGGACCTGCCCGCCGTCGCGGAACCGGCCGTCCCTGATGCGCCCGCACCACGGCACCATCGGGAAGCAGCCGTAGCGCTCCCCCTGGCGCAGCAGTTCCGTACCGGCGATCCTGAGGCTGCTCACCCGGCAGCCGTTGCCCGGCGCCACGGTCACTTCCGCGTCGCCCGCGGTCAGCGTCGTTTCCTGAGTCGTCACGACGACTGAGCCTATGCGGCGGTCACCTACTGCCGCCTGCGCAGGGCCCGGCCGACGACGATCGCGGAGGCCAGCGCGAGCGCGGCGGCGGGGGCGGCCCAGCGCAGCGTGGCGCTCGCCGTGACGCCCTCCGGCGCGGGCACCGGGGCGTACCGGCCGCGCGGCGGGGCGTGGTCGACCTCCTCGGCGCTGCGGCCGATCATCGTGCGGCGGGCGTGGGCGGCGGCGGGCTCGGGCGGCAGCTCGCCGCTGGGGCGCTCGTCGCCGGGCTCGGGGTACGTCTGCTCGTCGAACTCGGCGGACTCGTCGGAGAGAGGGTCGAGGGAGGGCGGGGGTACGTCGGTGTCGTAGACGGAGGCCGCTTCGGCCCCCTCCTCATCGACTTCGTCGATCCCGTCGACCTCGTCGACCTCATCGATCCCGTCGTCCGGCTCCTCCTCCGCGCCGGGCTCCTGGCCGGCCGCGCCGAGATTCCCGGCGAAACGGTTCAGCAGCCGGTTGGCCGCCGAGACCACGGCCTCCTGCGGAAGATCGGCCACACGGCCGTCACCCGAGGCGGTGCCGGTGAAGGTGAGCGCGGAGCCGCCGTCGGCCGCGGTGACCCGGGCGGTCAGCGCGAACTTCACGCCGCCCGTGCCGCGGGCCTCGGTCCCCTCGCCGGTCACCGTGTACGAGCCGTCGGGCGCCTCTGCGACGCGGACGCTGCCGCGGTACGTGATGGTGTGCCCGTCGATACGTACCTTGAGGCGGCCTCCCTCACCCGACGCGTCGCGCTGGAACCCGGGCAGGGCCCGGGCCACGCGTAGGGGGTCGCAGAGGACCGCCCGTAGGGACTCCGCCGGAACCGGAACGAACACCTCATGCTCCATACCACCCGAGCGTAGCGACTCCGTCGGTTTCGGGGGTCCCTCTTGGGCGGAGCGGCTTCGGTTTCGTTCGCCCGGGGGCGGGTGGCGCTGCCGGTTTCGTCGCGGGGCGCGGGCCCGGTGGGGCTTCTCGCGCAGTTCCCCGCGCCCCTTGACGGGTTGTTCTGCGGGTGCGGCGCCATCGTGGTTGCTCGCGCAGTTCCCCGCGCCCCTGAGATGCGCACTGCGTGCGCCATCTCATGGAGCGGCGGCGAAGCCGCATGCTTCGGGGGCGCGGGGAACTGCGCGACCAGCCACCGCCGGGCCCGCGGGCGACGAACCACCCCTCGGGGCGGCGAAGCCGCATGTCTATAGGGGCGCGGGGAACTGCGTGGCCGGCCGGCGCCGGGACCGGCGGTGATGGGGACGGTCAGCCCCCGTAGCGCGGATGCACAAGCGTCGACGGGGTGGCGGGCCGGCCCGGTCGGAGTACGCGGGCCGCGTCGATGCGCGGCTCCCCCCACCCCCCCACCACAAACCCCGCCGCACCCCCACCCCCCCGATACGCCACCACCCGCAACCCCGCCCCCCGCACCGTCGACACAACCGTCCGGAACCGGTCCGACGGGACGTCACCGCCGTGCACCACCACCCGCCCGGACCCCCCGAGCACCCGCCCCACCAGCCCGTAGAACTCCTGCGAGTACAGCCTCGTACTGTCCGCGCGGCCGGGGTCCGGCAGATCGCAGATCACCACGTCGTAGCGGAGGGCCCGGGAGGCCGCCTCCCGGAGTCCGTCGAACACGTCCCCGGTCGCCACCCGCACCCGCGGATCACTCAGCGCCCCCCGGTTCAGCGCGCGCAGCCCCGGATCGGTCCGGGCGAGCCGCACGACCCCGGGATCGGTGTCGATGACGTCCACCCGGCGGACCCCGGGACGGCGGAGCACCTCGCGCACGGCGAGCCCGTCGCCCCCGCCGAGGACGAGGACCCGCGCGTGCGGGCCGCCGCGCATCGCGGGCCCGACGAGCGCCGCGTGGTAGCGGGCCTCGTCCCGGCCGCTGATCCGCAGCCGCCCGTCGAGGTACAGGTCGAGGGGGCCGTGCCTGCCCCCGGTGAGGACGACCTCCTGCACCGCGGTCCGCTCGGCGACCCGCACGTGCGCCCCGAACATGGCCTCCCGCGCGGCCCGCTCGAAGTCGTCGACGAGGACCCAGGCGGCGGCGAGCAGGCTCAGCACCGTGACGTTGGCGACGAGCAGCAGCCAGCGGCCCCGTACGCTCAGATCCCGCCGGAGCAGGCCGAGTACGAGCGCGCCTCCCGCCACCGCGTTGACCGCGCCGGTCAGCAGCGCGCCGGTCAGCTGGCCGAGCATGGGCAGCAGCAGGAAGGGGAAGGCGAGGCCGCCCACCAGCGCGCCCACGTAGTCCGCGGCGAAGAGGTCGGCGACCGCGCCGCCCGCGTCCTGGCGTCTGATCCGCTGGATGAGGACCATCAGCAGGGGCACCTCGGCGCCGATCAGGATGCCGATGCCGAGCGCGAAGGCCACCAGGAGCCAGCGCGAACCGTCGGACCACGCCCCGTCCCGGCCGCCGGTCCAGGCGAACACCGCGTAGAGCGCTATCGCGCTACAGCCGCCGACGAGCGCGAGCGCGGCCTCGACCAGGCCGAACCCGACGGCGGCGCGCGGCCGCAGCCGCTTGGCGGCGAGCGAGCCGAGCCCCATCGCGAAGACCATGACGGACAGCACGACGGAGGCCTGGGTGACCGAGTCGCCGATGAAGTACGTGGCGAGCGCGACCAGTTCGAGCTCGTAGACGAGCCCGCAGGCCGCGCAGACGAAGACGCAGACGAGCACGAGGGCCCGGCCCGTGCCCGGTTTCACCGGGAGGGGCGCCCGGCCGCGCTCGCCCACGGGCCGGGTCACTCCGGGTCCCGCGGGCGGGGCGGACACGTGCGGTTCGATCACGACTGGAACGCTACGTCACCGTTCGACCCCGCCTCGTCACCCACACGTGTGGAACCGGCGCATCCCGCGCATACTTCCGCCGTGTCCGCCGGGGGCGGTCTACAGCGCGACGGCGACCGGCGCCCGTACGCCCACCCTGCTGCGGGTGGCGACGAGTTGGCCGTCCTGCGGATAGGCGTGCCAGGTACGCCACTGCACCTGGCCCTCGTGGTACTGGGCGAGCATCGCCGTGAAGGCGTGCGGGCTGCCCGGGAAGACGCCCGCCAGCCCGTTGGGATGGTCGGCGACCAGGGCCAGCAACTCCTGTGCTCGTGCGCCGAACTGGCTGTCCGTCAGGTGTTCGACGCGGGCGGCGAATTCGTACTCCCAGTCGCCGACGCGCTTGGCGACGCCGAGGGGGAGCGGGGTGCTGCTGCCGGGGATACAGGCGACGGTCTCCGAGCAGCTGCCGTGCTCCTCCTGGAGAAGCACCTGGTGGGAGGCGCCGAGAAGCCTCAACTGGAGGGTCGCCCCGGCGAGTTCGAGGTCGAGGGTGGCGAGGGCGGGGAGCGGCTCGCGGCCCAGGGTCCAGGCCAGATCGGCCGCGCTCGTGTCGGAGTAGGCGGTGTTCAGGGTCGTGAGCATGGGTCGGCTCCACTAGCACGCAAAGGGAGAGGGGGCCGGCTACGCCAATGGGACCGGCTCGTGCCCACGCGAACGCGTTGAGTACGTAGTACGAGGGCTGAGTTGACGGTTAGAAGGGAATCATGGGCGGCGACGCCCTCACAGCGTTTTTACCCAACTTCGGAGGGTTTCCATCCCCCCGAGGGCTCCACAGTTCAACTGTTCAACTGCCGCCGTCACCTTTCGCGCCCAACTCCCCACTGCCGGGTGTCAAGGGGAACGTGCGTGCGTGCGGTCCGCGCGGACCGACTGCCCCGTGTCAGTCGCCTCCGAGCGGGCCGCACGTCCCGGACCCCGGGCCCGGCGTCAGCTGCCGCCGCCGCACCCGCCTCCGCCCCCGCAGGAGCTGCTGCTGCTGCCGCCCCCGCAGGAGGAGGACGAGCCGCCGCACGAGGAATTGCCGCCGCACGACGAGTGGTGCCCATGGTGATGTCCGGACGAACCGGATGAACCGGAGTAACCGGATGAACCCGTGGTGCCGCCGACCCCGCCGGCCCACCAGCTGCTGCTCCTGCCGCTGCTCCTGCTGCCCCGCCTGCCGCGGGAGCCGCTCCTGTTCGACGTACGCGGGTGGCCGCTCCCGCCCGCCCTGGCCGTTCCGACGACGATGGCGACGACCAGGACCACGAAGACCACGATGAAGACGACCTCCATCACCGGCCCTCCTTCCTCTTCCCCCGATTACCCCCGAGTCCCCCGAGGGGCGCCCCGAGCGGGCGTGCCAGGGGGATGCCCTCGCCCGTACGCGGCCAAAGCAGAGTTGAGCAACTCCAGAGGTTCGGCGCGGGCCCTCGGCGGAGGAGGAGCCCGCGTCCGACAGGATGGGACGTTCACGAGCGGCACCGAGCGCGAGGAGATGGTGGGCACATGAACGACAGGCCTCTGCTGAACCGCAGGCTGGACGGGTTCGGGACGACGATCTTCGCGGAGATGTCGGCCCTGGCGGTGCGGACCGGGGCGATCAATCTCGGGCAGGGCTTCCCGGACACCGACGGCCCGCAGGAGGTGCGCGAGGCTGCCGTACGGGCGCTGCGCGACGGCCGGGGCAACCAGTACCCGCCCGGCCCCGGCGTCCCCGAACTGCGCACGGCCGTCACCGAGCACCAGCAGCGCTTCTACGGACTGGCCTTCGACCCCGACACCGAGGTCCTGGTCACCGCCGGCGCGACCGAGGCCATCGCCGCCACGATGCTCGCGCTCCTGGAGCCCGGCGACGAGGTCATCGCCTTCGAGCCCTACTACGACTCGTACGCGGCCTGCATCAGCATGGCCGGCGCCACCCGCGTCCCGCTGACGCTGCGCGCCCCCGACTTCCGCCCGGATCTCGACGCGCTGCGCGACGCGGTGACCGACCGGACCCGTCTGCTGCTGCTCAACTCCCCGCACAACCCGACGGGCATGGTGCTGACGCGGGTGGAGCTGACGGCCATCGCCGAGCTTGCGGTCGAGCGCGATCTGATCGTGGTGACGGACGAGGTGTACGAGCACCTGACCTACGACGGCGCCGAGCACATCCCGCTCATCTCCCTGCCCGGCATGCGCGACCGTACGGTCGCCATCTCCTCCGCGGGCAAGACCTACTCCTTCACGGGCTGGAAGGTCGGCTGGATCACCGGTTCCGCGCCGCTGGTCGGGGCGGTCCGCACGGCGAAGCAGTTCCTGACGTACGTGTCGTCCGGCCCGTTCCAGTACGCGGTCGCCGAGGCGCTGCGGCTGCCGGACGCCTACTTCACCGGGTTCCGCGAGGGCATGCGGGCCAAGCGCGACATCCTCGCCGACGGGCTCACGGCGGCGGGCTTCGAGGTCTTCCGCCCGCAGGGCACGTACTTCATCACGACCGACATCGCCGGTCTCGGGGAGAAGGACGCGCCGGCCTTCTGCCGTGGCCTCCCGGAGCGGTGCGGTGTGGTCGCCGTCCCGAACTCCGTCTTCTACGACGATCCGCAGGCCGGCCGCAGCCAGGTGCGCTTCGCCTTCTGCAAGAGGGACGACGTCCTGCGGGAGGCCGCGGTCCGCCTCCAGCGGTAGCCCGTCGAGCCGGCCGGCCGACGATCTCCTCGAGAAAGCCCCGTCGGCAACGAACGAAGTTCATCCTGAATCGCTTCGCTCTCCGGACATCGAACTAAATTCGGCACTCCACCGAATGTTCCGTTCATCCTCTAGCATGGCGCGCGGCAGTCCGGCCAACTGCCTGGAATTCCCGATTCCACTCTCCCGAGAGGCGAGCGAAGTGAAGAAGGTTCTGCTCGTTGAGTTATCCGTTTTCGAGCGCATGACCCCCTTGGCCTCCGGCTATCTCCAGGCGTATGCCACAACGGATTCCGTGGTGCGCGACGCGTATCTGTTCGAGCGGTACACGACGGTCGCGAAGACGCCACGGGACGAAATAGCCCGGGACCTTCTCAGGTCGGACGCCGAGGTGTACGGCTTCAGTTGCTACGTGTGGAACATGGGTTTGGTGCGGTTCCTCATAAAGGCGCTCAGGCAGGCGAAGCCGGACGCGCACATCATTCTCGGCGGCCCTCAGGTGATGTCGCAGGCCCAGCGCTATCTGGACAGCACCGACGAGCGGACCGTCATCTGCAACGGTGAAGGGGAGATCACCTTCACCCAGTACCTGCGGGCGCTGACCGAATCGAGTCCGCGTCTCGACGAGGTCGACGGACTCAGCTTCTACCGCGACCGCGAACTGGTGACGACCACGAAGCAGTCCAGGATCAAGAACCTGGACGACGTGCCCTCGCCGTTCCTGACGGGGGTCTTCGACTCCGCCTACAGCATCGCCATCCTGGAGACGAACCGCGGCTGCCCCTACCACTGCGGGTTCTGCTTCTGGGGCGCCGCGACCAACGACCGGGTGCACCGGTTCGACGAGGAGCGGGTCCGCGAAGAGATCAAGTGGACGGCGGAGAACGAGATACTTTTCCTCTTCATCGCCGACGCGAACTGGGGAATGCTCAGCCGGGACATCGACATCTCCCGCCACATCACGGACTGCGCACTGGAGCACGGGGCCCCGAACGTCGTCTACTTCTCCGCCGCGAAGAACAAGCCGCACGCGGTCACGGAGATCACCAGCATCTTCCAGAACGCCAACCTCATCGCCTCCCAGCCCGTCTCGCTGCAGACCCTGGAGCCGAAAAGCCTCGATCTGATCGCCCGCTCCAACATCAAACTGAGCGCGTTCGCCGAGATCCAGGAAGACCTGCGCGAGAAGCAGATCAGTTCCTACATCGAACTGATCTGGCCACTGCCGGGGGAAACCCTGGACTCCTTCCGGCGCGGTATCGGCACCCTGTGCGAGAACGAGGCGCAGACCGTGATCGCGTATCCGCATCTGCTCCTCAACAACACCCCCATTTTCCACAGCGCGGAGAAAATGGGGATCGTGAGCAGGGCGGCCGGAGGCGGTGCCGCCGAGGCCGAGGTCGTCATCGGCACGAAAGAGGTCTCCGTACCGGAATTCGTCGAAGGCATGTATTACTTCTATGCCTTCCACGCGCTGCACAACACGCGCAGCCTCCGGGCCGTGAGCCGCTACCTCGTGAAGCAGCGGGGAATGCGCTACCAGGACATCTTCGCCGCCTTCGCCGCGTACCTGCGGCAACAGGGGGAGGACGACCCCGTCCTCGGGTACGCGGAGCGCTCCATCCGCGAGGCGGACTACTACGACGTGAACAACTACGGCTACTACATCCACTCCGTACTGCACGAGCACCGGGAGGTCTTCACCGGGCACGTGCGGCGTTTCGCGGAGAGCCAGACGTGGTGGGCCGACAGCAAGGTACGGGCCCTGTTCGAGATCGACATGCTGAACCGGCCCTACATGTACAGCAACACGCCCATGGACGTGAGCGCCGAGGACTTCCAGGAACTCCGGCTGCTGGGGAACGGGCCCCGTAGCCACACCGTCCAGGTCCCGGCGGAGTATCTGGCCGATCTGGCCGACGCCGTCCAGGTCCAGGGAATGCCGGCGGACGGCGTGTTCAAGGTCGAGCACAAGCGGCTCCAGTACCCCTTCATGCCGACGCAGAGCCGCGACCACAGCGGCTCCTACTGCCACGGAATGATCGAGAAGGTCGGGAACGTCATGCCGTTCTGGCTCCCGGCCGACACCGGCCGGCCGCTCGACACCGACCGGGACGCGTCCTTCGGCGAGAAAGGAATCCACGCCCATGCCGCGCTCTGACACAGGTTCGCTCTGCGATCTCTTCGCGGAGCACGTCGTGCGCAGTCCCGACGCGCCCGCCGTGGCCTACGGCCCCACCGCCCTGACGTACCGGCAGCTCGATCGGGTGACCAACTCGCTCGCCGCCCGGCTGCGGGAGCTCGGCGTGCAGACCGACCGGCTGGTCGCGATCCGGGCCGAGCGCAGCGTGAGCCTCGTCGTGGGCATGCTCGCCACCGTCAAGGCCGGCGGCGCCTATCTGACGCTGGACCCGGCGCTTCCCGCCGCCCGCTCACGCACGGTCCTGGAGGAGTCCAAGCCGGTGGCGCTCCTCGCGGAGGCCGGCGGCGAGGACCCCAGCGGCCTCGGCATCCCGGTGCTCACGGTCGCCGGGCACCTCGGGGACGCGGTGTGGGACAGCGCCGCGCACGACGCCCGCGTGGACGGCGGCGCGACCCCCGACGACCTCGCCTACGTGGTCTACACGTCGGGGTCGTCCGGTACGCCGAAGGGCATCTGCGTCACGCACTTCAACGTGGCCCAGCGCACGCGGGACGTCGACTACCTCCGGTTCGACCCGGGGGACCGGGTGGCGCAGATCTCGAACGCGTCCTTCGACGCCGCCACGATCGAGGTGTGGGGGGCGTTGCTCAACGGCGCCGAGCTCATCGGCTTCGACCGCGACACCATCCTCTCGCCCGGTCTGCTGGCGAGAGCCCTGCGCGAGCGGCGGATCGACACCATGGTCGTGGCGACCCCGCTCTTCAACCAGCTGGCGGCGGACGACCCGGCGACGTTCGCCACGGTCTCCCAGGTGCTCGTCGGCGGCGACGTCATGGGCGTGAGCCAGGCCAACGCCGTCGCCGCGCTGCCGAATTGCACGCTGCTCAACGGTTACGGTCCGGCCGAATGCACGACGCTCGCCACCGCGCACCACGTCACGCCGATGCCCCCGGACCAGCTGCGCGTACCGATCGGCCGCCCCATCTCGAACACCACGTGCTACGTCCTCGACGAGGCGCTGCGACCCCGGCCGGCCGGGGTGCCCGGCGAGCTCTACATCGGCGGCGACGCCGTGGCGCGCGGCTACCTGGACCGTCCGGACCTGACGGACGAGCGGTTCCTCCCCGACCCCTTCGCGACCGAGCCCGGGATGCGGATGTACGCGACCGGCGACCAGGTCCTCCAACTGCCGGACGGCACACTGGACTTCCTCGGCCGGACCGACTTCCAGGTGAAGGTCCGCGGTTTCCGGGTCGAGACGAACGAGGTCGACGCGACGCTTCTCCAGCACCCCGCGGTCGCGGAAGCGGTGACGGTGGCCGACACCGACGCGCAGACCGGGGACAAGTCGCTCGTCAGTTACTACGTGACGACCGCCGCCGGGACGGCGCCGGAGACGGACGATGTGCTGTCGTTCCTGCGGGACCGGCTGCCCGAGTACATGGTCCCGGCCCGGCTGATCCGCCTCCCCGAGCTGCCGAAGAACGCCAACATGAAGATCGACCGGGCGCGGCTCCCGGCCCCGGAGAAGCCCTCGCCGGTGACGGCCGGGGCCGCCACCGGGGAGCTGGACGACGAGATCACCGCCCTCATCGGGCAGCTCCTGAACGTGCCGCACTTCGGCCGTGAGGAGAACTTCTTCGACGCCGGCGGCCAGTCGATGCTCGCGATCCGGCTGCTCACCCAGGTGGGCCGGCGCTTCGACGTGGCCATGACGCTGGCGGAGTTCTTCGAGGACCCCACGGCGCGCGGCATCGCCGACCACATCAGGGAAGCGCGTTCATGACGGGGACGACCGGCGAGACGTGGGCGACCGACGAGACGTGGTTCCCGCCGTGCAGGCCGGTATCGGCTCCCCCGCTCGTGCTCGACGCGGACGCGGTCCAGCTGTTCTGCCTGCCGCACGCGGGGGCCGGTGCCTCGGCCTACCGGGACTGGCCCGACGCGCTGGCCCCGGGCATCGAGGTGATCCCCGTGCAGTTGCCGGGCCGGGAGAGCCGCCACCGAGAGCCGGCCCGCCGCTCGGCCGCGGAGCTGGTCGGCGAGCTGACCGGCCCCCTGGCGAGCCGCGCGGGGCCGGACTACGCCCTGTTCGGGCACAGCATGGGCGCGCTGCTCAGCTACGAACTGGCGCACGCGCTCTCCGCACTCGGCAAACCTCCACGCCATCTGTTCGTCTCGGGGCTCGGCGGACCGCATCTGCCGTTCGTGGGGCCCCTGTTGCACGAGAAGACGGACGCGGAGCTGATCACGGCCGTCGCCGCGATGGAGGGGACCTCTGCGGAGGTGCTCGCCGTGCCGGAGCTGGTGGAGCTGCTGCTTCCGCTGCTCCGGGCGGACCTCACGGTGTGGGAGACGTACGAACCGCGCCCGCGTGCGTCGCTGCGGGTGCCGGTCCCGATCACGGCGCTCGGCGGCCGTCAGGACCCCGGCGTGGGCCTGGACCGCCTCGGCGCGTGGCAGGAGCTGACCTCGGCCGGCTTCCGTGCAGAGGTCTTCGACGGCGGGCACTTCTACCACCACGACGCTCCGGACGAGGTGGCCGCGGTCGTGCGCAGGACGCTGCTGGAGCCCAGCCCGGTGCGGTAGCCGCGGCGCAACCAGGCTTCAGCGAAAGCGAAAGCGAAAGCGGAAGCGGAAGCGGCACGGCTCAGCGCAGCCGGACCGGGAGGCCTTCCAGCCCGTGGATGAGGCTGGAGGGCCGCCACCGCAGCACCGACTCCGGTACGGCCAGCCGCAGTTCGGGGAACCGAGCCAGCAGCGAGCCGAACGCGATCTCGCCCTCCAGGCGGGCCAGGGGCGCGCCGAGGCAGTAGTGGATCCCGTGCCCGAAGCCCAGGTGGCCCGACCGGTCCCGGTCCACGTCGAGGCGGTCGGCGTCGGGGAACCGGGTCGGGTCCCAGTTCGCCGACGCCGAGGCGAGCATGACCCATTCCTTGGCGGGGACGGTGACGCCGCCGATGGTCACCGGTTCCAGGGTGAACCGTTCGGTGGCGTGGTTCAGCGGGTTCGCGTACCGCAGCAGCTCCTCGACCGCCGAGGGCAGCAGCGCGGGGTCGTCCCGCAGCCGCTTCAGTTCGCCCGGGTGGGTCAGCAGCGCCAGGGTTCCGTTGGTGATCAGGTTGAGCATCGTCTCGTGCCCGGCGACGAGCAGCAGGAACATCATCGAGAGCAGCTCGTGCTCGGAGAGCGAGTCCCCGGAGTCGCGGGCTGCGATGAGCGCCGAGAGCAGGTCGTCCGCCGGCTGGGTGCGGCGCTGTGTGACCAGGCCCGTGAAGTACTCGTACATGGCGACGGCGGCCGCGCGCGCTTCCTTGCGGGTGCCCCGCGAGGACAGCAGCGTCTCCGACCACGCGCGGAACGATGCCCGGTCGCCGACCGGAATGCCGATCAGTTCGCAGATCACGGTCACCGACAGCGGGAACGCGAACGCCTCGATCAACTCCGTCTGCGCGGGGCCGTCCGCCATCGCGTCCAGGAGTTCGTCGGTGACGGCCGAGATCCGCGGTCGCAGGGCGGCCACCCGGCGCGGGGTGAACGCCTTCACCACCAGGCGGCGCAGCCGGGTGTGGTCGGGCGGGTCGAGGTTGAGCATGTGCTGGTCGAGGTAGGCCTGCACGGGGTCGACGTTGATGTCGAAGTCCTCGGGCGTCATGTGGGCCACCCAGTCCTTGGCCACCCGGGGGTCGGCCAGGGCGGCGCGCACGTCCTCGTACCGGGTGACGAGCCAGACGCGTACGCCTTCGGTCGTGATGACCGGGGTGACCGGCGAGGACGAGCGCAGCCGCGCGAACAGGCCCTGCGGATCCTGGAAGAAGGAATCGTCCAGCCGCTCGGGCGCGGTTGTCCCTTCCGCTCCTGCGTGCATCGGGGCGACCACCTCAACTGGTAGGGGCGCGGCGGACAGTTAACCGACCGGCGTGCGGTCGACAACTGGCGGCGCGGGTACGGGAGTTCTGCGCTCGACCATGCCGAGCGCCACACCGGCGATGATGATGACGCCGCCGAGGACCTGCGGGAGCCGGACCGACTCCCCGTTGATCACCACTGCGCCCAGGACACCGAAGACGGGCACCAGGTTGAGGATGTTGACCGCGACGCTCGAGGTCATGCGGCTCAGGCCGTAGTTGTAGAGGAGGAAGCCGCCGACGGAACACGCGACGGCCAGATAGGCCAGCAGCACCGTCGACGTGGTGCCCGGCATCCGCCAGTCCCCGGCCTCCAGGAGCGAGGCGAGCAGGAAGCCGCCGGCGCCGGCCATGGTCTGGTAGTAGGTGAGGTTGAGCGAGTCCTGGCCGCGGCCCGCGGACTTGGCCAGCACGTTGTACCCGGCCCACACCAGGCCGCCGAGCAGCAGCAGGATGTCGCCGAGCCAGCGTCCGCCGCCGCCGACCTCCGCTCCGTTGCGTACGACGAGGAAGGCGCCCAGCGTGGCGAGCAGCACGCCGCCGACCCGGAAGAGCGGCATCCTCATCCGGAAGATCACCAGCTCCAGGAGCATGGTCATCAGCGGGTACGTGGCCACGATGAGGGAGGCGTCGGAGGCGGTGGACAGCTCCACGCCGATGTTCTCCAGCACGAAGTAGGCCGTGATGCCGAGCAGTCCGCTGAGGTAGATCAGCCGCCGCTGCCGGGCGTCCGGCCGCGCGGCCCCGTTCCGGCGCATGCGCACCATGATCCCCAGCAGGACGGCGGCGAGTGTGAAGCGGATGGCGCCGATGCTCAGCGGCCCGACGTCCGACAGCACTTCCTTGGTCACCGCGTAGGAACTGCTCCAGAACAGCGCCGCCGCCACGACGGCGCAGATCGCCCAGGCCCTGGCCTTCCCCTCGTCCACTGCTGGCCTCCCCTTTTCCACCGCCACTCCCCGGCTCCGCCCGGAGTGCGCGGCAGAGAAGCGAACCATCAGCGGATTCGCCCCGGTAAGGCTAGCAATATAGACAGAACTAAGGCACCATTACCGAACATAATTCGGCTGCCGGGGAGCGTGCGGGAACATGGACGAACTTGATTCGGCGTTGCTGCGGCTTCTGCAGCAGGACGGTCGGCGCACCAACCGCGACCTCGCGGAGAAACTGGGGATCGCACCCTCCACGTGCCTGGAGCGCGTGCGCGCCCTGCGGGAGCGCGGCGCGCTGCTCGGGTTCCACGCGGAGGTGGACCTCACCGCGCTGAACAGGGGGCTCCAGGCGATGATCGCGGTGCGGGTCAGGCCGCCGACCCGTGCGGTCATCGAGCAGTTCCAGGACTTCGTCGCGCGGATGCCGGAGGTGCTCTCCGTCTTCGTGCTGACCGGCACCGACGACTTCCTGATCCATGTGGCGGTGCGCGACGCCGACCATCTCCATTCGGTGGTCCTGGACAAGCTGACGGAACGGCAAGAGCTGGCGGACGTACGCACCTCGGTCGTCTACGGGCATCTGCGGAAGAACGTCATCGAGCCGATGTGAGACCGGCGAGGGCGGCGATCAGCTGATCGTTCGCCGCCGGGCTGCCGACCGTGATCCTCAGCCCGGTGCCGGGGAAGCAGCGGACCAGCAGCCCGCCGCGCTCCAGTTCCGCGGCGACCGGAACGGAGCGTTCGCCGAGCGGCAGCCAGAGGAAGTTCGTCTCGCTCGGCGGGAGCACCCAGCCCTGCTCGCCGAGGGCGGCGCGCAGCCGCTCCCGTTCCCCGATGACGCGCTCGACCTGCTCGAAGAGTTCGTCCTCCGCGTCCAGCGCGGCCAGGGCCGCCTCCTCCGCGATCCGGCTCACCCCGCACGGCACGGCGCACTTGCGCAGGGCTGCGGCGATCTCCGGATGGGCCACCCCGTAGCCGACCCGCAGCCCCGCAAGTCCGTAGGCCTTGGAGAAGGTGCGCAGGACGACCAGGTTGGGCCGGTCGCGATGGAGTTCGACGCCGTCCGGCGCGTCCGGGGAGCGGGAGAACTCGAAGTAGGCCTCGTCCAGGACCACCAGGACATGGCTGGGCACCCGGTCCAGGAACCGCTTGAGCTCGGCGGCGCCGACGGCCGTGCCCGTGGGGTTGTTGGGCTCGCAGAGCAGCACCATCGTGGTCCGCGGTGTGAGAGCGGCGGCCATCGCCTCCAGGTCGTGCGTCTCGTCGCTGAGCGGTACCTCCACCGGGACGGCGCCGGCCATCCGCACGACGATCGGGAACGCCTCGAACGAGGGCCAGGCGTAGACGACTTCGTCACCCGGCGAGAGCATCGCCTGCCCGATCTGCTGATAGATGCCGACCGAACCCGGGCCGGTCAGCACGTGCTCCAGCGGAACGTCCAGCTTGCGCGCGACGGCGTCCGTCAGCCGCTCCGGGAAGATCCCCGGGTACAGGTTGGTCTGCGCCGCGGCCCAGGAGATCCTGGCGAGCGCCGAGGGCAGCGGCGGATAGGGGTTCTCGTTCAGGTAGAGCCGGTGCGAGGTGCCGGTGGCGGGCGGCCGCGGCGGCTTCGGTACGTAGGCCGGTATGTCACCGAGCACGGCGCGCGGCGAGGGCGGGGTGGGGCGCACGTTTCTTTCCTCCTTGGCTAAGGCGCGGGCGGGTCAGCCGAGTTCGAAGGTCCGGCCCCGTCCCCGGGCCGCCGCCTCCTCGGCGATGGCGAAGCCGGACATGATGTCCTGCACGCCCAGACCGAGCGATTTGAAGACGGTGATCTCCTCGCTCCCGCGCCGTCCGGGATGCTCGCCGAGCAGTACTTCGCCCAGCTCCGCCTGGATGTGCCCGGGTCCGACCAGGCCCTCGGTGAGCGGCCCGCGCAGGTCCCCCGACTCGGCGAGCGCCGATTCCCGGCTGTCGACGAAGAAGGACGAGGCGGCGACGGCCTGCGAGGACAGCTCGCGGTGGTCGATGAAGGAGGCGCCGACGGCGTTGACGTGGACGCCGGGCGCGAGATCCGCCGCCTCGACGACGGGCTCCTTGGCCGCCGTCGTCGTGCAGACGAGGTCGGCGCCGGCCAGCGCCTGTGCCGCGGTGGGCGCCACTTCCACCTCGATGCCCAGCTCCTCGGCCGCCCAGACGCGGTAGGCGTCCGCGTTCTCGGGCGTACGGCTCCACACCCGGACCCGGCGCAACGTCCTGACGAGGCGCATGGCCTCCAGATGGCTGCGGGCCTGGACGCCCGAGCCGAGCACGGCGAGGTCCCCGGCGTCGGGCCGCGCCAGCGCCTCGGTGGCGACGCCGGACACGGCGGCGGTCCGCACCGCGGTCACCGCACCCGCGTCCATCATCGCCAGCGGGGCCCCGGTGTCGGGGTCGTAGACCAGGACGACGCCGATGTGCAGGTGGAGACCGCGGGCCGGGTTCTCGGGCTTGAGCACCATGGCCTTGAGCCCGTATCCCGCCAGGTTCTCCCCGGCGACGAAGCCCGGCATGGTGCCCAGCAGTCCGGTGTCCTTCTCGGGCCGCAGGATGGTGCGCAGCGGCAGTTCCACCTGTCCGCCGCTGTAGCGCCGCATGGCCTCCGCGATCACCGGGAGGGCGCGCTCGACCGGGTAGAGCTCGCGCACGGTGGCGCTGTCGATCAGGAGCATGGGGTTCCCGTCTCTCGGATGGCTCTCAGGACTCCGTGGCGGCGAGGGTGAAGACCGACCACAGCATGCGGATCGGCCGGGTGCGGGAGATGAACTCCAGCTCGTTGGCCTTGGCCGCCGGCAGCGTGGTGAGGGCCAGATCGGTCTCCCCGCGCCGCGCCTGCTCGGCCGCCGCGCTGGTGGAGGTGGCGTAGCGGATCTCCGCGACCGAGTACTGCTTCGGCAGGAGCTCCTCGACCAGCGCGACCGGCGCCGGGTGCGTGGCGATCCGGGCCTTGTCGGGGATCCGGCGGCCCGGGGAGCCGGCGATGCCGTAGAGCGGGGTGTCGAACAGGAACGCCCCCGCGAACTGCAGCGACGGGTCCATGTAGAAGCTGTGCACCGCCGCGTAGGCGTTGGCGAGCACGACATGGCTGACGGCGCCCGTGCGCAGGGCCGTGCCCGCCTCTTCGTAGGTGTCGTACAGGGCGATGTCCGGCGGTCCGCCGCGGCCGTGGTCGGCCCAGAGGTACAGCGCCGCCTGCTCACTGCTGGTGCCTGCCGGGCCGAGCGTGCCGATGGTCTCGACCGCCGGGCCGGCGGTCAGAACGGTGTCTATCCATCCTGCTGCCTGAGTCATGCAGTCCCCCCTGGAGTTGACGGCGGTCAGGCGTCGGCGGGGCCGACGGCCTGGAGCCAGTGGTGATATCGCTCGTCCTCGCCGCGGACCACACCGTGGTACGCGGTCATCAGCGCGGTGGTGAGCGGCCCGGGGACACCGTCCCCGACCGCCCGGCCGCCGATCTCGGTCACGGGCACGATCTCCGCGCCGGTCCCGGTGAGGAACACCTCGTCGGCGTTGCAGAGGTCGTCGCGGGCCAGGTCGTGGAAGTCGGTCCCGGCGCCCAGCAGTTCGGCGGCGAGAGTGACCGCCGTGTCCCTGGTGACGCCCTCCAGCAGGTCGGCCGTGACCGGCGGTGTGACCAGCCGGCCCCGGACCACCGCGAAGACGTTGGCCGTACTGGCCTCCGCCACCTGGCCGCGGCTGTTGAGGAGGATGGCGTCGTCGTACCCGGCGGCCCGGGCCTCGTCGACGGCGAGCGCGTTGTTGACGTAGCCGCCGGTGACCTTGGCGCGGACGGGCAGCACTCCGGACTCCGGCCTGCGCCAGGAGCTGATGGCGACGCGGATGCCGCTCCGGTCCGTGTAGGAGCCCATCCGGAACGCGTTGATCGACAGGGCGTCCGACACTCCGGTGAGCTGGACGCCGGGCGGCGTCCCGGGAAGCAGCGCCCGCTTGTACGCCAGGGGGCGGATGTAGGTGTCGCCGCCCGCGCCGATCCGGCGGAGCAGTTCGGCGGTCACCCCGGACAGCTGCTCGACGTCCAGGCCCACGTCGATGCGGAGCGTCCGGGCGCTTCTGAGCAGGCGCGCGTAGTGGTCGTGGCCGCGGAAGACGGCCAGGGTGCCGTCCTGCTGGGCGTAGGCGCGGATCCCCTCGAAGACGCCGGTGCCGTACTGGAGTGCCTGGGTGGTGACCGGCACCTGGGCCTGCGCCAGGGGCACGAACTCCCCGTCGTGGTAGGCCAGCGCGGCAATGGCCGGCGCCGCCGTACTCGTGTCTGTGGCTACGGCGCTGGTCACTGGGCCCTCCCGCCGGCCACGGCGAGGGCGGCGGCGCGCTCCTGGTCCGGAGCGGAGCGCCGGTCCTCCACCCGGGCGGCCTTCCAGCTGACCATGGCGCCGGTCGTGGTGACGCTGCCGACGGGGCCGTACGCGAACCGGGTCGGGACGCCGAGCCGCTCGCGCACCGCCCGCGCGATCACCGTCTCGTCGATGCGTACGCCCTCGTCGTCGGGGGGCGTCTCCAGGTGCAGGGTCAGCTCGTCCTGCCCGTCGGCCTCGTCGATGATGATCTGGTAGTCGAGGTAGCCCCTGGGGTGGGACAGCAGCAGCTCCTCCAGGTCGTAGCCGCTGATGTGGCTGCCGCCGATCGTCAGGAGGTCGCGGGTCCGCCCGAGCACCTCCAGGGTGGGGGCGGGCAGCGTGCGGTCCGCGGCGGCGGGGCCGAGTCGCACCAGGTCGCCCGTGCGGTAGCGGACCAGGGGCTTGCTGCCCTGGTAGAGCGAGGTGACGACGAGCTCTCCGGTGCGCACCCCGTCGGGGCCCGGGGCGACCGCGCGCCCGGTGTCCGGGTCGATCACCTCGTACAGGTTGAGGAGCGGGGCGGTGTACAGCGCGCCGTCGGCACCGGCCGCGCCCATCACGGACGCTTCCTGGGAGGCGTAGAGGGCGTTGTAGACCTTGGCGCCCCACACCTCGCCGATGTTCTCCAGGAGGCTGGGGGAGGCGAGTTCACCCGTGCACATCACGACGTCGAGGCGGAAGTCCCGGCGCGGGTGCAGGCCGGCCGCGTAGGCCTTCTTCGCCAGGGACAGGGCCATGCCCGGCGTACTGAACAGGCCGGTGGCGGGCAGGACGCGCAGGGTCTCCAGGGCGCGGTCGTAGCCGACCATCGGGGAGTGCGGCCACATCTTGGCGACCGCGTGCCCGAGGTTGCGGCAGACGTCGCCGAAGGTGTCGCCGAAGGCGTGCAGCTCGGTCGGGCCCGAGACGCCGATCACCTGCTCGTCGCCGAACTGCCGGAAGATCGTGTCGTAGTACACCGTCAGCGCCGTGTTGTTGTGCAGCGAGTCGGTGTTGTCCCGCGGACACGGCGTGCTGCGGCCGGTGGTACCGGTGGTCTCGTAGAAGATCCACGCCTTGGACAGGGGCAGCGAGAGCACGTTCTCGAACTCGCGCCGCAGGTCGTCCTTGGTCGTGAACGGTACGGAGGCCAGCTGCTCGGGGTCCAGAGAGGTGAGCGCGTCGGGGTCCACCGACGCCAAGTGCTTCGCGTAGAAGGGTGACTTCTCTTTCACGTACGCCAACGTGGCCCGGAACGTGTGCAGTTGATGTGCGGCGAGCTCCTCGTCGGACCAGGTGTTCGCGGCGAACGCCTGGTGCCGGTCGCGTATCTCCCGCGCGGTCCTGTCGAGTTCTTCGTTGAAGACGGTGAACATGCTTCCCTCGGGTCGATGGGGGATGTCAGCGGTACAACGGCAGGCTTCCGGTGAGCTTGTTGACCGCGCTTTTGCTGCCGCAGACGG
This sequence comes from Streptomyces kunmingensis, assembly GCF_039533535.1. Taxonomy (NCBI): domain Bacteria; kingdom Bacillati; phylum Actinomycetota; class Actinomycetes; order Kitasatosporales; family Streptomycetaceae; genus Streptomyces; species Streptomyces kunmingensis. The sequence goes on along the minus strand of NZ_BAAATS010000017.1, from coordinate 356,117 downwards.
CCACCCCGACGTAGGGCAGTTCGGCGGTGGGCAGCCCGGCCGTGCGGTCGGTGTACTCGTCGTAGCTCCGCGAGGACTGCGCCACCGCGGTGAAGTCGACGACGAAGACGTCGGGGAGGCCGGCCGCCTTCAGCACGATGTCCCGCAGGTCGGCTGCCGCGCCCTTCAGGATCGGCAGCGGGATCGCGGTGATCCCGGTGTGCGTCAGACCGTCGGCGTCCTTGACCGCGTCGCCGACGATGCCCTCGACGAACCGGCCGACGGACATCGAGAGCGCCGCCACGGTGTTCATCGCGAGCCCGGCGGCAAGGTCCTGCTCGACGACGAACGCACACTTCTCGTACTTGGCAACCACTGAGAACAACCTCGCACTCGTTCCTTTACGCGGGTCTGGACACACCTCACCCGCGTTCGATTTCTCGTCTTTTCCGCGCCGAATTCTCTATGTCACTCTTCGAGGTCCGCGATGACCCATTCGCTTATCTCCCGCCAGAGACGAATCGCTTCCTGGTGGAAGGGGTGCACCAGATAACGCTCCAGCGCGTCCTCGTCGTCCAGCAGACCGATCACCGCGAAGTCGTACGCGATGGCCCTGCCGGATATGTTCCGCCCGGCACTCCATTCATGGAGCTCCGGCACCTCACCCCCCACTTTCGCGGCGATGAGTTCGGCTTCCTGCGCCCTGGGGTCGTCCCAGGAGATCCCGGGCCTGAATTTGAAGAGCACGATATGACGGATCATGTCCGGCCTCCGAGGATCGGTATGCGCGCGGGCATCGGTATGCGTGCGGACAGGGGAGCGGGGACTTCGCCGCGGGCCGCGGCGCGTTCGGAGAATTCCTGGATCGCGGCCAGCTGGCGGTCGCCGAGCGAGTAGTCGAGAGCCCGGTAGTAGTCGAGCAGGACGCCTTCACCGAAGGCGCCGGCGCTGCTTCCGCGGGCCTCGCGGGCCGCCGCGGCCGCCACCTCCCGCGGATGCGCCCGGGCCCGCCGCACCGCGTCCGTGAGCGCGGCCCCCACCTGCGCCACCGCGTCCGGATGGTCCTGCGCGAAGGTGCGGCGTACCGCCCAGACGGCGAAGACCATGGGCAGTCCCGTCCAGTTCCGCCACATCTCACCGGTGTCGTGCACGGTGAGTCCGCCGGGCGCGTCCGCCCACAGACGCAGCGCGTCGTCGCCGATGACGACGGCGGCCCCGGCCGTCCGCGGCACCCCGCCCGGGTCGTGCCCGAGGGCGTCCCTGCGCAGGGCCCGGTAGACGGGACGCACGCCGATCGCGTCCTCCAGCAGCATCCTCGCCAGCAGTGCGGTGCTGCGACTGGCTTCGGACAGCGCGACCACCCGCCCGTCCAGCTCCTCGAGCGGGCCGCGCGAGACAAGGTGGCAGGAGCGCACCGGGCCGTCGCTGCCGATCGCGAGTCCGGGAAGCAGGCACAGGTCGTCCGCGTGCCGCAGATAGCGGACGAGGCTGACCGGGCTGATGTCCAGGTCCCCCGCGAGGAGCCCCGCGGCGAGGCGCTCCGGCGGGGCGGAGATCACGTCGATGCCGTGGGCGGCGCCGCTGTCGGACAGGCCCCAGCGGATCGGTGCGCAATTGAGGAAGGAGATGTCGCCCAGGCGCGTACGCGGACTTCCGGACGGCTTCACGAGTCGGCCCGAGCGCCGTCACCGGCCTCGGATCCTGGGGTTCTCCCTCGGCAGAGGCCGAGAATGTTCAGGGCGAGAGTCGTTCCCCCCGCACCCAGTTCGGCGGCATAGAGCGCGAGTATCACGTTCTCGCGGGAGAGCACGGTCCGTGTCCCGCCCTCGCTCATGCGCTGCCGTTGGATTTCATGTGAGACATCACGCCGACGCTTGATTAATTCCAAGATCTGAAGATCTAAAGCGTCGATCTCCTCACGTGCCTTTTTGATGTCGACAGCCGAGTCAACCGCAGTGCTTTCTTGCGACGTCACGTCAACCTCTTCGCCCGCGCATGAGTACCCATAACGGGAGCTGACCTCTCCCCCGGTTGAAGCTTGTTTCACCCTGGCACATCGCTTGAATGCCCACCACACCATGCCCACATCGCGAGACAGGTAACGAAGTTCTCACCCCTCCTCACGCGCATTCGCCATCTGCGGTGAATAAGGAATTCATGATTCCGGAATGCGGCGGGAACAGCGGACACCCGGCAGCCGCCCGTCTGGCCGCATCCGGCTCGCGGGCACGGCACGGCCGTCGCAGGGTTCGGATGTGACCGAGCCTTCCGCCGCCGTCCTCGACGGCCCCTCAGCCACCTCCGCCGGACCCCGCGCCCTGCCGCGCCCGCTCACGTCCGGAGCGGTCCGCGCCGTCGGTCTCTTCGCCGCCGCCCGGCTCACCGGCATCGTCGCCGTCACCGTCATGGCGTGGCTCAGCGGACGCGAGCCGCTGGCCCTGCTCGGCCGGTCCTGGGACTCGCGCTGGTACCTGCACATCGCCGAGGACGGATACGGCGCCCGCACCCTGCACTTCGGGCACGGTGTCGTCTTCAGCGACATGGCGTTCTTCCCGCTGTACCCGGCGCTGATCCGCGCCCTGCACGAGACCCTGCCGTTCGAGGCCGCCACCGGCGCCCTGCTGATCTCCTGGACCGCGACGCTCGCCGCCGCCCTCGGCATCTACCGGATCGGCGAACTCCTGCACGGCCGTCTCGTGGCCACGCTCCTGGTCGTCCTGTGGGGCCTGCTCCCGCACTCCTCGGTGCTGACCATGGCGTACACGGAACCCGTGCTGACGGCGCTCGGCACCTGGTCGCTGTATGCCGTGCTGAAGGGGCGCTGGGTCTGGGCCGGCTCGCTCGCGGCCCTCGCCGGACTGTCCCGGCCGAACGGTTTCGCGGTCGCCGCCGCCGTCCTGGCCACCGCCGCATGCGAGATCGTCCGGCGCCGCGGCCGCGTCCCCCACAGGCTGTGGACGGGCGCGCTGCTCGCCCCGGCCGGCTGGGCCGCGTACGTGCTGTGGGTCGGGTTCCGCAAGGGCGATCCGCTCGGCGGGTACTTCGCGGTGCAGCGCGGCTGGGGGTCGACGTTCGACTTCGGGGTCGGTTCGGCCCGCTCCGTGAAGAAGATGCTGCTGCACGGGGACCGCTTCGTGTTCCCGATGACGCTGGTGATCGTCGCGGCGGCGGTACTCCTGTACGTACTGCTGCTCCTGGACCGCCCGCCCCTGCCGCTGCTCGTCTACAGCGGCGTCCTGCTCCTCGTCGCCCTCGGCGGCTCCGGCTACTTCGAGTCCAAGCCGCGCTTCCTGCTGCCCGCGTTCCCGCTGCTGCTGCCGATGGCGTGCGCGCTGGCCAGAACGGCGAGAGCCCGGCCTGCGCACGCCCTCCTGGTGGTGGGCGCCCTGGCCGGGCTCTCGGTGACGTACGGCACGTATCTGATCGTCTACGCCCGCGCGCCCCTGTGAGGGGCTGGACTCACTCGGAGTCGTCCTCGGGCTTCTCGGCCGAGTCGACCTCGGCCTCCAGCCCGAGGTGCTCCACGAGCCAGCGGTCGAACTCGATCGCGGCGCGCACCCAGCTGACGGTCGACGACACGAAGTGCTCCAGGGAGACACCGGTGCCGATCAGCATCTGGGCCTCGCCGATGAGGCGGACCGTGCCGTCGTCGTGGGTGTGGCTGTAGACCTTGGGCCACAGCGTGCGCCGGTTCCAGTCGTCGATGGACTCCAGGAGCTGCGGCTTCACCTCGATGCCGTGCGGCCGGTCGTAGAACGTCCGCACCGAGAAGACCTGCTGGTCACCCTCGCCGCGGAACATGAAGTACGTACGGAACTCTTCCCACGGCGCGGCGAGGTCACCCTCGTCGTCGAGGACGTACTTGAGCTCCATCTGCTCCAGGAGCTGCTTGACCAGGTCCTGGTCGGGGATGACGGGGCCTGCCGGTCCCGCTCCCTGCTGCGGTTCGGGCTGTCCCCCGAAATTGGGAATCGAGGACGGGTCGATGCTCACGCTCTTGGTCCCTTCGTATGGCTGGGGCCCATCCTCTCCCATCGGGCCCCCCGGGGGGCAAGCCCGGAACCTCGTCTGCCAGGTTTCCTCGTTCGCCGTCTGCGGACAGGGTGTGGCCGGTCGCGCAGTTCCCCGCGCCCCTGGGATGCGCACTGCGTGCGGCATCCCAGGGGCCCGAGTTGTTACAGCGTCTTCTCCGTCGCCGGGCCCACGATCAGGCCGTCCCCGAACGCGTCCACGCGGACCGTGTCGCCGTCCTTGACCTCGCCGGAGAGGATCTCCTTGGCGAGGCGGTCGCCGATGGCCGTCTGGACGAGGCGGCGCAGCGGGCGGGCGCCGTACGCCGGGTCGTTGCCCTCCTCCGCCAGCCAGGTGAGCGCCGCGTCGCTGACGTCCAGCGTGAGGCGCCGCTCGGCGAGGCGCTTGGCCAGGCGGTCGAGCTGGAGCCGCGCGATGCGGCGCAGTTCGTCCTTGTCGAGGGCGGAGAAGACGACCAGGTCGTCGAGCCGGTTGAGGAACTCCGGCTTGAAGGAGGCCCGGACGACCTCCAGGACCTGCTGCTTCTTCTCCTCGGCCGAGGTGAGGGGGTCCACCAGGTACTGGGAGCCCAGGTTCGAGGTGAGGACCAGGATCGTGTTGCGGAAGTCGACCGTGCGGCCCTGGCCGTCGGTGAGACGGCCGTCGTCGAGCACCTGGAGCAGGACGTCGAAGACCTCCGGGTGCGCCTTCTCGACCTCGTCCAGGAGGACCACCGAGTACGGGCGGCGGCGTACCGCCTCCGTGAGCTGGCCGCCCTCCTCGTAGCCGACGTAGCCGGGCGGGGCTCCGACGAGCCGGGCGACGCTGTGCTTCTCGCCGTACTCGCTCATGTCGATGCGGATCATGGCCCGCTCGTCGTCGAAGAGGAAGTCGGCGAGCGCCTTGGCCAGCTCGGTCTTGCCGACACCGGTCGGGCCGAGGAAGAGGAAGGACCCGGTCGGACGGTCGGGGTCGGCGATCCCGGCGCGGGTACGGCGGACGGCGTCGGACACCGCCTGCACGGCCTCGCTCTGGCCGATGAGCCGCTTGCCCAGCTCCTCCTCCATGCGCAACAGCTTCTGCGTCTCGCCTTCGAGGAGGCGTCCCGCGGGGATACCGGTCCAGGAGGCGACGACGTCGGCGATGTCGTCCGGGCCGACCTCCTCCTTGACCATGGTGTCCTGGGACACCTCCTCCTCGGCCTCGGACGCGGCCTCCAGGTCGCGCTCCAGGGACGGGATCTCCCCGTAGAGCAGCTTGCTGGCGGTGTCGAAGTCGCCGTCGCGCTGCGCCCGTTCGGCCTGGCCGCGCAGCTCGTCGAGCTTCTCCTTCAGTTCACCGACGCGGTTGAGGGACTGCTTCTCCTTCTCCCAGCGGGCGGTGAGGCCGCGCAGCTCCTCCTCCTTGTCGGCGAGGTCGCGCCGCAGCTTCTCCAGGCGCTGCCGGCTGGCCGGGTCGGTCTCCTTGCCGATCGCCAGCTCCTCCATCTTCAACCGGTCGACGGCGCGCTGGAGTTCGTCGATCTCGACGGGCGAGGAGTCGATCTCCATACGCAGCCGGGACGCGGCCTCGTCGACGAGGTCGATGGCCTTGTCGGGCAGGAAGCGGGAGGTGATGTAGCGGTCGGAGAGCGTGGCGGCCGCGACGAGCGCGCTGTCGGCGATCTGGACTTTGTGGTGCGCCTCGTACCGCCCCTTGAGGCCGCGCAGGATCGCGATGGAGTCCTCGACGCTCGGCTCGGCGACAAGGACCTGCTGGAACCGCCGCTCCAGAGCGGGGTCCTTCTCGATGCGCTCGCGGTACTCGTCGAGGGTCGTCGCGCCGACCATGCGCAGCTCACCGCGGGCGAGCATGGGCTTCAGCATGTTCCCCGCGTCCATGGCGGAGTCACCGCCCGCGCCCGCGCCGACGACGGTGTGCAGCTCGTCGATGAACGTGATGATCTGCCCGTCGCTCTCCTTGATCTCGGAGAGGACGGTCTTGAGGCGCTCCTCGAACTCGCCGCGGTACTTCGCCCCCGCGACCATGGCACCGAGGTCGAGGGAGACGAGCCGCTTGTCCTTGAGGGACTCGGGGACGTCGCCCTTCACGATGCGCTGGGCGAGCCCCTCGACGACGGCGGTCTTGCCTACGCCGGGCTCACCGATGAGCACAGGGTTGTTCTTCGTGCGCCGCGACAGCACCTGTACGACGCGGCGGATCTCCTGGTCGCGCCCGATGACGGGGTCGAGCCGTCCCTCGCGCGCGGCGGCGGTGAAATCGGTACCGAACTTCTCCAGGGCCTTGTACGAGCCCTCGGGGTCGGGTGTGGTCACCCGGCGCCCTCCCCTGCTCTTCGTGAATGCCTCGGCCAGCTTCTTCGTGGTGGCCCCATTGTCGGCCAGTACCTCGCCCGCGGCCCCGCCCTTGGCGGCGATACCGATCAGCAGATGCTCGGTGGAGAGGAAGTCGTCGCCCAGCTCCTTGGCCCGCTCCGCGGCGTCGGCGACGACGGCGAGCAGTTCGCGGTTGGGCTGCGGCGGCGCGACCGTCGATCCGGTGACGCTGGGCAGCGAGCCGACGACGCGCTCGGCCCCCGCCCTGACCTGCGCCTGGTCGGCGTCGACGGCGGACAGCAGATCGGTGATGTTCTCGTTGTCCTGCCCTTCGAGCAGGGCAAGGAGCAAGTGCGCCGGGGTCAGATCCGGGTGCCCCCCGGACACGGCCCGGCTGGTGGCCGCGTTGATCGCGTCACGGCTCCGGTTCGTCAGCTCGGCGTCCACGTAACTGTTCTCCTTCTCCTCCACGTCACGGGCAACTCTGACCTATTCAGCGTACACAAAGTTGAGTCTATTCCGCTCAAGGTGGCCGAGGGCGCCGACGAGGGCGGTCGGGGATAGATTCCGGACCATGGCCAAACAGATCGACCTGGACTCCCCCGGCACCTCCTTCCTCGGCTTCTGGCAGGAACGGCACCTGTGCACCCTGACGACCCTGCGCGCGGACGGCACGCCGCACGTCGTACCGGTCGGCGTGACGTACGACGCCGGGGAGCGGGTGGCCAGGGTCATCACGAACAAGGCCAGCCGGAAGATCGCCCACATCCTGTCGGCGCCGGCCGGCACTCCGGCGCGGGTCGCGGTCTGCCAGGTCGACGGCCGGCGCTGGACCACCCTGGAGGGGACGGCGAGCGTGCGCACGGACCCGGTGCTGGTGGCGGACGCCGAGCGCCGCTATGCCGAGCGGTACTCGCGCCCGCCGCGCCCCAACCCCGACCGGGTGGTCATCGAGATCGCCGTGGACCGGGGCACGGGCAACGCCGTCTTCGACGAGTAGCCGGTACCGAGATCTCTACACAAAACTGCAGCGGCGCCACCGTGTTCAGGTCCACGGTGACGCCGCTGCGGGGGGAAGCACCTGCGCGATCTACTACGACGGGGGAATCGCGTCAGGCACTGCGGGGGGTGGCAGAGGTGGTACTGGTGTGCGGGGCCTCGGGTCCCGCGTCCCCGACCAGCTGGTGGTCACGCTGGTCGAGGTTGACGAAGATCATCCCGTACCGGACGACCGTCCGTACCGGCTGCGGGGCGCCGCGGGGGCGCCGCAGACACCGGTAGGCCCGAAGGTCGTCGTCGTCGTCCCGCACCACGATGATCGGCTCCCCGAAGAGGGTGACCATGAGCGAGTCACCCGGGTTCGGGACGGCCGTCACGAGGTCGATCGTGTGCCACCCGGACCGGTAGGCGATCGCCATCTCGCGGCGTAGGGATCTGTCGTCCGGTGGGGTGATCATTCGGCGGCGTCCGTGGGTGCGGCGTTCCAGACAGGGTCATCGGATGCCTGCTGCGCCGTGGGGGCGGCGTTCCAGACCGGGTCGGGAGCCTGCTGCGCCGTGGGGGCGGCGTTCCAGACCGGGTCGGGCGCCTGCTGCGCCGTGGGGGCGGCGTTCCAGACCGGGTCCTGAGGTGCCTTCTGCGCCGTCGGCGCGAAGTTCCAGATCGCGTCGCCGGGCGCCGCCTGCACCGTCGTCGGCGCGGAGTTCCAGATCGCGTCCGCCGGGCCAACCGCACCGAAGACCAACCCGGCGGAGAAGGCGCCAGCAAGTGCTACGCCAAGTATTCCCTTACGCATAGTGGGTTTTGTCCTCACTTCCATGGCTTCTCTCCCCCGGCTCTCCATGACGATGGCTCATTCAGCCACGCAAACACCACAGGGTCGATGCATCATGTTCCTGCACGTTCAGGACCCTGGGGGGTGGAGCAATGCCATCAACAAGCTCAAACCGGGCACATCCACACGCCACAACCGAGTTGTGCGACGCGGGAAAACAGTTGTACGCGGCCGCTCTGCGCTCCGGCCGCATCGCCCGCACGGAAGTGAGCGCGGCTCCCTGCCTCCTGGACCTCGCCCTCCTGCATCCTGACGCAGAGGACCCCGCTTGGCTCCGCCCCGTTCTACCCTCCGCCGCACTTTCACAGCGTCTTCAACCTCTTGAACGCGAAATCCAGGAACGCCGGATGCTCGCGGTCGAGCTGACCGACACCTTCGAGCCATTTTTGGCCATCAGCGCACAGTCGCAGCCGACCACCCACACCATCACGGTCCTGGAGGGCAAGGACCGGATCAACGCGGCGATCGAAATGGCCCTCGCCGACTGCACCACGGAGATGCTCACGGTGCAGCCCGGCGGCGGCCGGGACGAGCACACGCTGACCAAAGCACTGCAGATGGGGAAGGAGATCACCGACCGCGGCATCACCATGCGCACGCTCTATCAGCACACCGCGAGGCACAGCCACGGCACCCTCGCCTACGCGGAAGCGCTCGCCCAGGGGAACGTGGAAATACGCACGCTCGAGGAGCTCATCGAGCGGCTGATCATCATCGACCGTTCGGTCGCGTTCATTCCCGCTCGCGAAGACCGCCACGCCGCGCTGGAGCTGCGCCACGCCGGTCTCGTCGAGTACTTGGCCAGTGTCTTCGAACAGCTGTGGCAGCGTGCGGTGCCGCTCCTGGACGAGACCCCCTATGCTCCACCGACCGACGGCATCACGGGCGTACAGCGCTCCATCGCCAAGCTCCTCATCGACGGCCATGTCGACGAGGCCATCGCCCGCCGGCTCGGTATGAACGTACGCACGTGCCGTGCACATATCGCCAAACTGGCCGCCGCCCTCGGCAGCGGAAGCCGCGCTCAGCTCGGCTATCTGATAGCCAGGTCAGGAATTCTCGAACGGGAGAACTGACACCCCTGACAGGAATCCCTCAGCCGGTCGAAGAGAGTCACACGTGATCCCAGTCGCCCATCAGCACGGACCCGAAGAGCTCTGCGATGCCGGCTCGAGTCTGTACGCAAGGACACTGCGCGAGGGGCGTGTACGGCGCGAGGAGGCCGAGCCCGTCCCGTGTCTGGAAGCGTTCGGTCTGCTGCGCCAGGACGCCGACGATCCGGAGTGGCTGCGTCCGGTACCGCCCGCGGTCGTACTCCCCGACCTGCTGAAGGCCGTCGAGGACAGCATCGCGCACCAGCGCCGCAAGGAGGCTCTGCTGGCGGAGACGTTCGCCCCGCTGATCGACCTCGCCGCACAGCGCGCCTCGATCCCCAGCACCCCGATGATCGAGGTCCTGCTCGGCTTCCAGCGGATCAACGACGCCATCGGCGAGGCCATGACGGTCTCCTCCAAGGAGCTGCTGACCGTCCAGCCCGGCGGGCAGAGACCGCCCGAACTGCTCGCCTCCGCGCTCCCCCGGGAACAGGAACTGCTCGCCCGCGGGGGCCGTATGCGCACGCTCTACCAGCACCCGTCCCGGCACTACCCGTCGATCACCGCCCACTACGAGCAGCTGTTCGGCGACGTCCAGGTCCGCACCCTCGACGAGGTCACCGAGCGCCTCGTCATGCTGGACCGCACCGTCGCCTTCATCCCGGCGAACCCGGACCGCACCGTCGCCCTGGAGATCCGGCACCCGGCACTGATCGCCTACCTGGCGACGACCTTCGAGCGGCTCTGGCGGCTGGCCACACCGATGTACCCGAAGGCGGCCGGCGAGGAGCCGACGTCGGAGGGGATCACGACGCGGCAGTGCACCATCGCCAAGCTGCTCATCGAGGGCCACACCGACGCCGTCATCGCCGAGCGCCTGGGCATGAACATCCGCACCGTGCGTGTCCACATCGCCAAACTGGCCGCGACGCTCGGCAGCGAGAGCCGGGCCCAGCTCGGCTTCCTGATAGGGCAGTCGGGCATTCTCACGCAGGAGCACTGACCGGGCGGGGCGGGTGGGGTCACGCCCCGCGCCGGTACCGAGGACAAGGTCGGACGGCTATGTGAGGCCCGCCGCAGCGCACGCCGCCGCGTACTTCGCGGTGCAGATCTCCCGCACCGTGTAGATCCCGTCCTTCACCACGGTCTGCTTGATGTTGTCGCGCGTCAGCGCCACGACGCTCACGCTCGCCGTACGGACCTGCTTCGTCGTCGGGCTGTCCGTCCGGTCCATCGCGAGGGCCTCGAACTCGATGGTCCGGCCCTGCGCGACGCGGACCGCCATCTCGGCGGCCGTGGCGGCTTCCTCGGGGTACGGCTTGTAGACGCTCATGTACTGATCGCCGGTCAGAATCCGCTGCACCGCGGCAAGTTCGGCGTCCTGGCCGGTGATGGGGGGCATCTTGGTGATCCCGGCCTCCTTGAGCGCGGCGATCACCCCGCCCGCCATGCCGTCGTTGGCCGAGTACACGCCGGCGATGTCGGAGGCGCCGATCGCCGCGATGGCCTGCTCCATGTTGGCCTTGGCGTTCTGCGGCTTCCAGGCCACGGTGTCGTACGACTTGGCGATCGTCACCGACTCCGAGAGCTCCGCGCGGGCGCTCTCCTTGAAGTCGACGGCGTTCGGGTCGGTCGGCGAGCCGTTGATCATGACGATCTTGCTGTTCTTGGTGGCCTTGTCGCCGAGGGCCTGGACGAGCTCCTTGCCCTGGGTCTCCCCGACGAGCCCGTTGTCGAAGCCGACGTACGCGTCCACCGGCCCCTCGGCGAGACGGTCGTACGCGATGACGTGGATGCCCGCGTCCTTCGCCTTCTGGACCGAGGCGGTGATCGTCTTCGCCTCGACGGCGTCCACGATCAGCGCGTCCACCTTCTTGGCGATCATCTGGTCCACCTGCCGGTTCTGCAGGTCGGCGTCGTTCCCGGCATTGGCGTAGACCAGCTGTCCCTGGCCGTCGGTGAGTTTCGCTATCTGTCTCTCGATGTTCGGGTAGTCGAACTTCTCGTAGCGCGCGGTCTCCTTCTCCGGGAGCAGCAGACCGATCTTGACGTCGTTGCCCTTGCGCACGGGGGCGCTGCTCTCGCTGTCCCCGCCGGGCAGCACACCACCGCAGGCCGTGAGCGAGACCACCAGGACGGATGCGGCGCCGGCCAGCGCGGCACATCGCATTCGCGTGTTCATTACGGATACCTCCCTGACGTGGCCGCAACGGTGCGGCCGAGGTGGCTCGAAGCCAACTCGGCCGCCCAAGTCACGTCAAGAGGTGAAGCAACACCGCAACGAAACCGCATCCGTTACTTCCCCACATGAAGCCAGATACAGCGAATACCGGACATGTGTACCCGGCGGTAACACCCTCGCCGTGCCCTTGGCTTCAGGCCCCGTCGGGCACCCGGTCCAGGAAGCCGTGCACGGCCCGGATCCGCCCGTCCTCGGCGAGCTCGATCACGTCGAACCCGGCGACGGGCGCGCTGCCGTCCGCCTCCGACACCAGCTCCCAGCCGAACCGGGCGATCCCGTGATGCCCGTCGACCGCCCCGAGCGGCCGGAAGAAGAACCCGGGGAACTGCTCGTGCGCGGCGCCGATGACGGCCGCGACCCCGTCGTGCCCGGCGACCTCGGCCAGGGGGTCGGTGTACGCGCCGTCCTCGACCCAGGCGGCGGCGACGGCCTTGCCCAGCTCCTCGGCCCCCGACGCGTTCCAGGCCTCGAAGTAGCGGGCGACGGCGGTCTCGTAGGTACGGGTTCCGGTCATGGCTCGGCCCTCCAGAAGGGGTGTCTCGGCAGCTCATGGGACCCGGAGCCCGAGCGGAGTGCGCCGCCCGGGTTCCGGTGACTTCAGGTTGCCGGGTGCCTTGGGGCGGGGTCGATTACGTCGGAGGTAAGGACGGCGTGGACGATGCCGCCCGGGGCGTCGGAGGCCGCGCTAGGGTGCTGGGTATCCATCGGGAAGCTCCTACTTCCTCGGTGGTCAGGCCCTCGCAGTGGGATGCCAGTCCCGGCGGGGGCCGTCACATGTCTGGATTGTGGTCATGCGTTCTGTTCTGTTGTGCGTGAGCGTAGGGGGCGCAACGGGCGCGTCCGCAAGCCGAGTTGCCGACCTTCACCCGTCCGTGTCGCGACGGGAGGAGAGGTGGGGCTTGGCCTGGTTCCTTTCCCTCTCCCCCGTTCCTTTGGTGTTGCCGCCCCCGCCACCGGGGCACGGGTTTCCGTGCGCCGGTCGTCATACGAGATCGAGTTCGGCCCAGACCGTCTTGCGGGGGCTCGGACCTGCGATGACACCCCATCGGTCGGTGAGCGCCGCTACGAGGACGAGGCCGCGGCCCGACTCGTGCTCCGGCGCCGGAAGCCGAGGCTCGGGGACGGCCTCGCCCCGCGCGTCGGCGACCTCGATGCGCAGGGTGCGCCCGGCCACGTAGACGCTCAACCGGAAGTCACGGCCGGGCAGCCGTCCGTGCGTGACCGCGTTCGCGGCGAGTTCGGCGACGACGAGTGCTGCCGCGTCGAGGTCGAGAGCCAGCCCCCAGGCGTGGAGTTGCTCTACGGCGAGGAGGCGTGCGAGGCGGGCTCCGCGGGGCGTGGGTGACAGCTGGATGTGGAAGTGGCGAGCGGTGTGCGGGAGTTCGCTGATTTCCGGGTTCACGTCACTCAGCGTGGCCGCACCTGCTTACTCTGACCCGCAACATGGCCGTCACGTACGGTGACTGTCCAGCGTTTGTCCAGGGTTGTACAGGCTGTCCAAGCCGCCTTGGGGGTAGGGCCGTTGACGGTAAGTATGCGGCGAGTACGGCGGACCGGAGGTGGGCGCGGATGGCTGAGGCGACGGATGGTGACGGCTGGGAGCTGGAGCCGGGCGACGAGGAGGGCGCGGCCGTCATGGCGCTGATCGGGCGGCAGTTGAGGGCCTGGCGGGAGGCGGTCGGCCTCAAGGCGTCCGAACTCGGAGCGGCGCTGGGCTACGGAGAGGGCATCGTCTACAAGGTCGAGGGTGGGGCGCGGATCCCCCGGCCCGAGTACCTCGACAAGGCGGACGACGTACTGAAGGCGGGCGGCCGCATCAAGTCACTGAAGGAGGACGCGGCCAAGCTCCGGTATCCGAAGAAGGTGCGGGACATCGCCGAGGTCGAAGCGAAATCCGTGGAGTTGACGGCGTACTCGGACCACTATCTGCACGGTCTGCTCCAGACGGCGGAGTACGCGCAGGCGCTCATCTCTATGTGGCGCCCAGTTCTCCCCCGGGAGCAGATCGAGCGAGGTGTGGCGGCGCGCGTGGCACGACAGTCCATCTTCGAACGCGACCCGGCACCGAACCTCAGCTTCATCCAGGAAGAGGTGACCCTGCGACGACCGATCGGAGGGAAGATGGTGCTGCGGCGCCAGCTCGAACACCTGCTGGAGCTCGGGAAGTTGCAGCAGGTCGAGATCCAGGTCATGCCGACGGACAGCGAGGACCACGCCGGGATGAGCGGGGAGATGGAGGTGCTGAAGTTCATGGACGGGACAGCTCTCGGGCGCGGGGTAAGGCTCTTCGGCGGTCGCCCGGTCTCCGACCCGAAGCAACTCCGCGTCATCGAACTGCGGTGTGGCATCATCCGGGCTCAGGCTCACCCACCAGGAGAGTCACTGGCCTTCATCGAGCAAGTGCTGGGAGAACTATGAACCGCAAGACCTCCGCCGGGAGCCCTTCCGAACTGGCCTGGTTCAAGAGCAGCTACAGCAGCGGCAGCGACGACCCGAACTGCGTCGAGGTCGCCCACACCCCCGGCACCACCCACATCCGCGACTCCAAGAACACCCAGGGCCCCCGCCTCACCGTGACGGGCGCGGCCTGGGCGGAGTTTCTCGCCGGTCAGCCCTCGTACTCCGTCAGGTCGATCGCGTAGAGCCGGAAACCCTCGTCCTCCCCGGTGAAGCTCATGCCGAGCTTGTCGAGCACCTTCGCCGAGGACGTGTCGCCGGGTGCGGTGGCCGCGACGACACGGTCGATGCCGCGGTCCTGGAGGGCGAACTCCAAGGTCGCCTGGGCCGCCTCCGAGGCATACCCCTGGCCCCAGAACTGGCGTGCGAGCCGCCACTGGATGCCGATGTGCTCCGCGATCCGGGGCGGAGCGTCGGGAACGTAGAGGCCGACCGCGCCCGCGAGCTCGCCGGAGCCGAGGAGTTCGACGGCGAAGAGGCCGAAGCCCTCGTCGCCCCACTCCTCCTCCCAGCGCTCGATGTCCTCGGCACTCTCGTCGAGGGAACGCGGGGCGCCATCGCCGATGTACTGCATCACGACAGGGTCGGCCTGGATGTCGGCGAGCGGCGCCAGGTCGTCGTCGGGCGACCAGCGGCGCAGGAGGAGGCGAGGGGTACGGATCTCGGTCATGGGTCCATCCTGCGGCATGCCCCAGGACGGCGCGGAGAGCGGCCCGGCTACGGGAGAGCGCCCTTGTCCGGACGCCAGTCCAGGGCCAGTGCCTGCACCCCCTGCGCGGCGCCGGCGATCCGGGAGGACAGGGCGGGCTCGGCGCCATGCTGCCGGTACCTCGTGTCCAGTTCCAGCACCACCGTTGCCAGGACCTCGACCTGCCCGAGAAGTTCGCGCAACCGGCTGCCGGCCTCCGCGCCCCGGCCCGCGGCGGTCACCAGGGCACGCCACTTCAGGTTCTCCAGGTCGAGGTCCAGCTCGTCGAGAGCGACGAAGCCTGCGTCCTTGATCGCGCGACAACCGCGGATCGCGTCGCACGCGTGCAGCACCTGGACGGCCAGCGCGCCCTCGGCGCTGTCCAGGTCCCGCCGGAGCACGTAACGGTGATGCATGCGGCGCAACACCTCCGCCTGCGAGGTGACACCGCGCACGACCGCTCTCCCCCGGCTGGGCACGGCGTCGTTCCACAGCGGCGCATGCTCGAAGTGGTCGCCGTCGCGTCCGAACACGACCCGGTGCAGATGCTTCCACTGCCCGTACGGGAGGTCCGGGTCGGTCATCACCGGTTCGTCCAGGCGCCGGGCGTAGTCCGCGACGTACAGCTCGATGAGCTCTTCGAGGGCCGTGCTCCGCGCCGCCGGCACGGTGTCCCGCACCTCGGGTCCGCTCCGGCCCGCCGGGTCGGCCTCGACGGTCTCCCCGTCCAGGCGCGGCAGCACGGTGTTCGTCAGCGCGCGGGCCGCCGCCGACAACTCCCGCGCCCGCGCGGGCTGCGGATGCTCCGCCGCCGCCTCCCACAGCCCGGCAGCCATCCGCCGCAGCCCCCGGACCAGCTCATCGACCCGCGCCTCGACATCCTGCTCAGTCATGTGCCCCCCTGCTCCATGGCCGATAACTGTGGATTCAAGCAAGCGACGGCGGGCCTGTACAGAGAAAGGGCCCGGAGTCCAAGACTCCGGGCCCTCTCACCTGTTCCGAGCGAAGAGCGTCACTGCTCGGACGACCGCTTGGGCCGCCACACCACCAGCGCACTGGTCTGCTGGACCTCCTGGTACGGGACCAGGTCGCGGCGGTACGAGGCGTGTACCGCCGCCTCACGTTGCTGCATCGTGGCGGCGGCTCCCTCCACGGCGGCGGAGAGCTCCGCCACGCGGGACTGGAGCGCCGCCACCTGGTTCTCCAGCTCGATGATGCGCTTGATGCCCGCGAGATTGATGCCCTCGTCCTGCGACAACTGCTGGACGGTGCGCAGCAGTTCGATGTCGCGGGCCGAGTAGCGCCGGCCACGGCCCGCCGTGCGGCCGGGTGAGACCAGGCCGAGGCGGTCGTACTGGCGCAGTGTCTGCGGGTGCAGGCCGGATAGCTGGGCCGCCACCGAAATGACGTACACCGGGGTTTCCTCGGTGAGTTCGTACGGGTTGGTGCGACGCCGGCCGTCCATCTCGCTCAAGCTCCCTTCGCGGCCTGAAACAGTTCTGCCCGCACATCGGTGTCCTCAGTCGCCTTGCGGAACGACTCGAGGGCCGAACGGGCCTCGTCGGAAAGGTCCTGCTCCTGGGGGACGGCCACCTCGACCGTGACCAGGAGGTCGCCACGCGTGCCGTCCTTGCGGACGGCGCCCTTGCCGCGGGCCCGCATCGTCCGCCCGTTCGGCGTGCCCGGGGGCAGCTTCAGGGTGACGGCGGGGCCGCCGAGCGTGGGCACCTTGACCTCGCCGCCGAGCGTCGCCTCGGTGAACGTGACGGGCACGGTCACCGTGAGGTTGTCGCCCTTGCGGCCGAAGACGGGGTGCGAGTCGACGTGGACCACCACGTACAAGTCGCCTGCGGGGCCGCCCCGTTCACCGGGAGCGCCCTTGCCGCGCAGGCGGATGCGCTGGCCGTCGGAGACACCGGCGGGGATGCGGACCTGCATGGTGCGCGAGGACTTGGCCCGGCCGGAGCCCTTGCAGACCTCGCAAGGCGTTTCGGCGATGAGGCCGCGGCCCTTGCAGTCCACACACGGGTCGGTGAGGGAGAAGCCGCCACCGCCGCCCCGCGAGACCTGCCCGGTGCCGACGCAGGTCGGGCACACGCGCGGCGTGCCGTTCTTGTCGCCGGTGCCGGAGCACGCCTTGCAGGGGGACTGGGACGACATGCGCAGTGGAACCGTCGCGCCGTCCACGGCCTCGGTGAAGCTGAGCGACACCTCGGACTCGATGTCCTGGCCGCGGCGCGGCTGGGTACGGGTACCCGCGCCCGCGCCGCCCCGGTTGAACAGGCCGCCGAAGACATCGCCGATGCCGCCGCCGAACCCGCCCTGGCCCTGGCTCTGGCCCTGGGCGCCGCCACCGAAGAGGTCGCCCAGGTCGAAGTTGAACGATCCGCCGCCGCCCCCGCCGGGTCCCGGACGGAACCCGCCGTTGCCGAACAGGGCGCGCGCCTCGTCGTACTCCTTGCGCTTCTTGGGGTCCCCGAGGACGTCGTTCGCCTCGGAGATCTCCTTGAAGCGCTCCTCCGCCTTCTCGTTGCCCTTGTTGGCGTCGGGGTGGTTCTCCCGGGCGAGCTTGCGGTACGCCTTCTTGATCTCGGCGTCGGTGGCGTCCTTGGGGACGCCGAGGACCTTGTAGTAGTCCTTCTCGATGAAGTCCTTGGTGCTCATCGGCCTCGACGTCCCTCCTCACTCACATCAGTTTCTCCGCGGATGACGTCAGCCCTCGTCCGGGCCACCGCTCTCCTTCTCCGCGTCCGCCTCGGGGGCGTCGGCGGTGTCCGACGTGCCCGCCTGCGCGCCCGGCTGCGGCTCGGCCACGGCCACCCGCGCGGGGCGGATGGTCCGGTCACCGATCTTGTAACCCGGCTGCAGGATCGCCACACAGGTCGTCTCGGTGACGTCCGGCGCGTAGCTGTGCATCAGGGCCTCGTGGACCGTCGGGTCGAAGGGCTCGCCCTCCTTGCCGAACTGCTGGAGGCCCAGCTTGGCCGCGACCGTCTCGAGCGACTCCGCGACGGACTTGAAGCCGCCGACGAGCTCGCCGTGCTCACGGGCCCGGCCGACGTCGTCGAGGATGGGCAGCAGCTCGGTCAGGAGGCTCGCCACGGCGATCTCCTTGACCTGCACGCGGTCCCGCTCCACACGGCGCCGGTAGTTCTGGTACTCGGCCTGGAGGCGCTGGAGGTCCGCGGTGCGCTCGTTGAGCGCGGTACGCACCTGGTCCAGCTGGGCCGTCAGGGCCACGTCCTGCGCGGACGCGGCCGCCTTGCTCGTGTCCCCGGCCGGGGCCGCCGGGCCCTCCTGGAGGGAGGACTCGGGGGCCTTCGGCTCGGCGTCATCAGCGGTGGCGCCGGAGGGGACGTCGGGCTGCTCGGCGTTCTCGTCGCCGAGACCCGGGGTCTCCTCGGTCATCAGGCGGCGCCACCCTTCGCGTCGTTCGGCTTCTCGTCGTCGACGATCTCGGCGTCGACCACGTCGTCGTCCTTGCCCATGTTCGGGCCGGCGGCACCCTCGGCACCCGGGGCTGCGCCCTCGGCACCCTGCGCGCCCTGGGCGTCGGCGTACATGGCCTGGCCCAGCTTCTGCGAGACGGCGGCGACCTTCTCGGTGGCGGTGCGGATCTCGGCCGAGTCCTCGCCCTTGAGCTTTTCCTTCAGCTCGGTGACGGCTTCCTCGACCTCGGTCTTGACGTCACCGGGGACCTTGTCGGCGTTGTCCGCGAGGAACTTCTCCGTCTGGTAGACGAGCTGCTCGCCCTGGTTGCGCGACTCGGCGGCCTCGCGGCGGGCGTGGTCCTCCTCCGCGTACTTCTCGGCCTCTTCGCGCATCCGGTTGACCTCGTCCTTCGGCAGCGAGGAGCCACCGGTGACGGTCATCTTCTGCTCCTTGCCCGTGCCGAGGTCCTTGGCCGTGACGTGCATGATGCCGTTCGCGTCGATGTCGAAGGCGACCTCGATCTGCGGGACACCGCGCGGGGCCGGCGGCAGGCCCGTCAGCTCGAACATTCCGAGCTTCTTGTTGTACGCCGCGATCTCGCGCTCGCCCTGGTAGACCTGGATCTGCACCGACGGCTGGTTGTCCTCGGCCGTCGTGAAGATCTCGGAACGCTTGGTCGGGATCGTGGTGTTGCGCTCGATGAGCTTCGTCATGATCCCTCCCTTGGTCTCGATGCCGAGGGACAGCGGGGTGACGTCGAGGAGCAGGACGTCCTTGACCTCGCCCTTGAGGACACCGGCCTGGAGGGCGGCGCCGATGGCGACGACCTCGTCCGGGTTCACGCCCTTGTTCGCCTCGTTGCCGCCCGTCAGTTCCTTGACGAGGTCGGCGACGGCGGGCATACGGGTCGAGCCACCGACGAGAACGACGTGGTCGATCTCGGAGAGCTGGATGCCCGCGTCCTTGATGACGTTGTGGAACGGCGTCTTGCAGCGCTCCAGAAGGTCGGACGTGAGCTGCTGGAACTGGGCGCGCGTGAGCTTCTCGTCCAGGTGCAGCGGGCCCTCGGCGGACGCCGTGATGTAGGGCAGGTTGATCGTGGTCTCGGTCGAGGACGAGAGCTCGATCTTCGCCTTCTCGGCGGCCTCGCGCAGACGCTGCAGCGCCATCTTGTCCTTGGCGAGGTCCACGCCGTGGCCGTTGTTGAACTGCTTGACCAGGTAGTCGACGACGCGCTGGTCCCAGTCGTCACCACCGAGGTGGTTGTCACCGTTGGTGGCCTTCACCTCGACGACGCCGTCGCCGATCTCCAGGAGGGACACGTCGAAGGTGCCGCCACCGAGGTCGAAGACGAGGATCGTCTGGTCGTCCTTGTCGAGGCCGTACGCCAGGGCGGCGGCCGTCGGCTCGTTGACGATACGCAGGACGTTCAGGCCCGCGATCTCGCCGGCCTCCTTCGTCGCCTGACGCTCCGAGTCGTTGAAGTACGCCGGGACGGTGATGACCGCGTCGGTCACCTTCTCGCCCAGGTAGGACTCCGCGTCGCGCTTCAGCTTCTGCAGGATGAAGGCGCTCATCTGCTGCGGGTTGAAGTCCTTGCCATCCAGGTTGACCTTCCAGTCAGTGCCCATGTGGCGCTTGACGGAGCGGATGGTCCGGTCCACGTTCGTGACCGCCTGGCGCTTGGCGACCTCGCCGACGAGCACCTCGCCGTTCTTGGCGAAGGCGACGACGGACGGCGTGGTCCTGGCGCCCTCGGCGTTGGTGATGACGGTGGGCTCGCCGCCTTCGAGAACGCTGACGACGGAGTTAGTCGTGCCCAGGTCGATGCCGACCGCACGTGCCATTTCGATTCCTCCAGCTGATACTTGAGTGGAACTGACTCAAGACTGCAACACCACCCCCCTCCCCGTCAACAGACATGAGCCGCACCCACTCAACTTTTATCCTGCGCTTATGGGCAGTCTTCTGGGAAAGCCGCTCTGACCAGCGCGTTCGCTCAGCTGCTGGCGGGCCGTACGACGCAAGGAGCCCTCGTGGAACTGCCCCGGGTAGCCGTCGTAGCCGTCCTGATGGTCAGCCACAACCGTCGCACCACCACCCTCGCGGCCCTCGACGCGCTCGCCGCACAGCGCGGCCTTCCCGCCGGGACGCACGTACGGGTCCATCTGGTCGACGCGGGCTCCACCGACGGCACCGCACCGGCCGTGCGCCGCGCCCACCCCGGCGTCCAGGTGACGGCCGTCGGGCCCGACGTCTACTGGGGCCAGGGCACGCGCCTCGCCAGCCGCAACAGCCGCGCGGCCGGCATCCCGGAACCCACGCACCAGCTGTGGCTCGACGACGGCGTCCGCCTCGCGCCGGACGCGCTGGCCCGCCTCCTGGACGTGTCGGCGGACTTCGACGAACAGGCCGTCGTCGTGGGCGCCGTCCGGCGCGACGGCGTCACCGCCCGCTCGGGCCGCCGCCGGCACGGCCGCACCCTCGCCCTCGTCGAACCGTCCGAGGGCCCCGAGCCCTGCGACACGTACGACGGCGACGTGGTCCTGCTGCCCTGGGCCGTACGGGAGCGGGTCGGCGACATCGACAAGGTCTTCCGGCACGGCATGGGCGACTACGACCACGGCTTCCGGGCCCGTCGCGCGGGCGTCGCCGCCTATGTCGCCCCGCGTCCCGTAGGCGACCGCCACGCCGGTGAGCGTCCGGCGGGCCGCGCCCCGTACGGGTCCCGCGAACCCGGCATCGGCGTACGCGAGGCGCTGCGGCGGCGGGCCTCCCAGCCGGAGCTGCCGGTGTGGCAGTGGTGGGTGTACTGCTGGCGGCACACGGGCGTGCGGGCGCCGGTGCTGATGGTGGCGCCGTACGTGGTGACCGTGGCGCGGGCGCTCGCGGCGGGACGCGCCACGCCTTGAGGCCTGTCTTTGAATTCCCTTCTGCGCCCCGACGCCGGGTCAGCCATCGGGCCAGTTGTCCCGTCAGCCGTCAGCCGTCAGCCGTCAGCCGGCTCTGTGAGGGCGGCGTACAGGCGCTCGGTCCGCTCGACCCACGCCTCCTCCCCGTACCGCTTCGCGTAGACCCCGCGGCAGTGCGCGCGCAAGGTGGGGAAGATCCGTTCGGCGGCGTCCAGGGCCGCGGGCAGTTCGGCGTCCCACGCGGTGACGGTGCCCGTGCCGTCGGCGCGCACGGCACGCGGCGCGGCCGACCCCTCGAAGGCGAGCACGGGCAGTCCCGCCGCCAGGGCCTCCGGGTAGACGTGCGGCACGGTGCCCGCCACCCAGCGGCCGGGCAGGACGAGGCCCCGGTATCCGGGCAGCGCGCGGCGCAGCGCGGGCCGTTCGACGACGCCGAGGAACCGTACGGACGCGGGCGCCGCCGCCCGGCACGCGGGCTCCGACGGGCCCGCGCCCACGACGTCGAGCCGCCGTCCCGCGGGCCAGCGGCGCAGCAGGCCGAGGATGTTCTCCTCCGGGGCGAGCCGCCCGACGACCACCCAGGCACCGTCCCCCTCCGCGGCCTGCGCATCGTCCGCCGCGGGCACGTAGTTGGGCACCACCGTGAGCCGTTCCGCCGGGAGTCCGGCCCGCTCGTAGGTGGACCGGCTCAGCTCGGAGAGCACGATCACGCGGTCGGCGCGCCGCAGCAGCGGGTCCTGCCGGATCCCGCCGCGGGACGCCCAGGCGAGCGGCAGCGTGGCGAGCGGCCCGCTCCACCGGCAGCCGTGCCGCATCCCGGCCCACCGGTCGCCGTCGACGCACCGGGCGCAGGGCGCGCCGTCCGGGTCCTGGCCGGCCGCCGCGCACAGCGGGCGGTAGTTGTGCAGGGTCGCCACCAAGGGGCGGGTCCACTCGGCGGTCCAGGAGCGGCCGGGGCCGGGGGGCAGGGTGTGGACGTGCACCACGTCCGGTGCGAAGGCGCGCAGCACGGGCAGCGGACCGCGGCCGTACCCGGTGGCGAGGGTGACGGCACGGCGGGCCGCGTACCGGGAGGCGGTGCGCGGACCGTCGGTCCGGGTGGCGAACAGGCGGACCTCGTGGCCCGCGCGGCCGAGGGCGGCGGCCTGGTCGAGCACGGCCTCGTCCTCGCCGCCGGGCACGGACGGGCCGTGGAAACCGTGGACCAGCGCGACCTTCACGCGAACACCGCCTCCTTTGCCACCCCGGTCCGTACGAGGGCCAGGTCGACGCCGAACTCCCCTGCCCCGGCGAGTACTTGAGGCAGTTCCGGCTCCGAGTCGACCTGGAGCAGCACCCGTTCCCCGGGCGCCACGACGTCCTCCCACACCCCGTCCAGGCGCCGCACCCACGCACGGTCCCGGTCGCCGAGCGCGTACGGCAGCACGTGCCAGTCCACGTCGCGGGCGGCAGCCCTGCGCACTCCGGCCCGTGGCCCGCCGAACGGCTCGAAGGAGACGATCCGCCCCCGGTAGCCGCGCCGCCGCAGCGCCCGCCCGAAGGCACCGTCCTGACCGCCGGAGTCCAGCACCAGATCGATCTCGAAGTGGGCGATTTGCCGCACCAGTTCCCGCATCCGACCGAGACCCGTCATACGTCTGCTCCCTTGCGTCTGCGCTTACCTGTACGTCTTCGTGCGCGTGGCTTACCTGTACGTCTTCGTGCGCGTGTGGGGATGGGAATCGGGGATGGGGATACGGGGACGGGGCGGGCCAGGGAGATCGCGCGCCGGGCCCCTCGTGTCACCCGGCGCCGGGCCCCTCGTGTCACCCGGCGTCGGCCCGCAGCAGGTCCGCCCGCTCGACCGGCGCCGCCCGCACCCGTCTGCGGCCCCCATAGACCGGCACGCGCAACAGCAGCACCACGGACACCAGCGCGGCCCCGCCCAGCCACCAGAGCACCGACGGCCCCACGGCTCCGCGGTGCAGCAGCACCCCGGTGGCCGTGCCGAGCGTGGCGGCGGCGCCGAGTACGACCGCCACGCCGGGCGGGGTGAGCCCGAGCCGGCGCAACCGGTGCGCGATGTGGTCCGGGCCGGGGCGCAGCACCCCGCGCCCGGCCAGCCGCCGTGCCACGACCACCAGCACCGCGTCGGCGGTCGCGACGACGGTCAGCGCGAACAGCGCGGCGGGCGTGGTCTCCCGCGCGTGCCCGACGTTCACGAGCAGGGCCGCGCAGGCCACGAGGAACCCGGTGAACAGCGCGCCGCTGCCGCCGGGGAGGACCCGGGCCGGATGCCAGTTCAGGGTGAGGAACCCGGTGAGCGAGGCGGCGAGCAGGCCGAGGACGACAGCGAGCGAGCCGGATCCCTGCGCCCCCGCGCACACGCACAGGCCGAGCGCGGTGACGACGCCGACCACGCCGAGGGCACCGTCGAAGGCGGCCGGCAGTGTGAAGGCGTTCGTCACGAAGAGGATCCACAGCACGGCCAACGCGCCCGTGGCGAAGCCGAGTTGGGTACCGTGCACGACCACGCTGGCCGCCCCCGCCTCCACGATGATGCGGGCCCGCGCCCCCATCGGCCGCAGGTCGTCGAGGAGGCCGAGGAGGGCGACGGCGCCCGCGGCGAGCAGCAGGGTGCCGGTGCCGGAGTCCAGCGGGACGAGTCCGGAGGCGGCTCCCGCACCCGCGACGACGGCCGTGGCACCGGCCACCGCGACCCCGCCGAGGCGCGGCACGGACCGGGTCTGCGCCGCCCGCCCGCCGCGCCGGGCGACGCCGAACGAGGTGCGCGCCGCCAAAACCCGCAGCGCCGCGGTCAGTCCGGCGGCGAGCGGCAGCGCGGTCGCCGCGGCGGCGATCCCGTACAGCACGTTCAGAACCGGGCCGGGGCGGCGACGGCGGCGGCAGCGGGCGGGAACAGCGCGGGGGCCGCGGGCCCCGGCACCGAGCCGCGCGCGTCGGCCAGTGCGGCGTCGACGATCTCCGCGAGCCCGAGTTTGGGCTCCCAGCCGGTGAGCGCACGAAACCCGCCGGTGACGTCCGGCCCCCGCGTCGCCATCCCGTCCCGCCGCTCACCGACGCCCCCGTCCTCGTCCTCGTACGGCAGGAACCGCAGCGGTGACGCGGTGCCGGAGCGTTCGGCGACGAGGGCCGCCAGTTCGGCGGTGGTGGTCTCCTGGGCGCCGCCGATGTCGAGGATCTCGCCGCTCGTGTCGGGGAGGGCGAGCAGGCGCAGGAGTCCGTCGACGGCGTCGGCGACGTGTGTGAGGCGGCGGCGCCCGGTGCCGTCCCCGTGGACGGTGAGCGGCCGGCCCGCGACGGCCTGCGCGGCGAGGCGCGGCACGAGGGCGCCGGGCGACTGGCGCGGCCCGGCGGTGTCGGGGAGGCGGGCCACCGTGACCGGCAGCCCGTGCTCGCGGTGGTGGCCGAGCGCGAGGAGTTCGTCGCTCGCGCGGGAGGGGGCGAGCAGCAGCGGGAGGCCGTACCGGCAGGCGGTCTCGGCGACGAGCCGGACGTCGACCGGGGCCAGCTGGACCACCGCGTCGCAGCGGCCGGTCAGCTCGTCGAGGAGGCGCCCGTCCAGGACCGACCCGCGGACGAACCGCAGCTTGCGGTCGGGCCAGGCGGCGGCGAGATTGGCGCGGTGGCCGCCGGACAGGTCGTCGAGGACGACGACGGTGTGGCCCCGGTCGATCAGCGCGTCGGTCAGGTGCGAGCCGATGAAGCCCGCGCCTCCGGTGACCAGGTACGTCAGGGGTGCGGTCATCGTGTGGGGCCCCTCATGAGGTGCGGTATCGGGGTGACACCGGGCGGTATCGGGGTGACACCGGCGGGCCACGCCCGGTCGGAGCCCTACATAAGCTATTCCGTTATGTCCAAATATGGGGTGAATAACACGATCAGCTTTGGCGAGGGCTCCCGGGAGGACCTCCCGGAGGCCCCTGGCGAGGGCACCCTCAGCGACGCAGATCACGACCCGGGCGACTACATTGCGATCGCGTAAGTGGGTAGTCTCAGACGGACTGCATAAGTTACCGCTTAGTAATCACGAGTACGTCAAAGAAGAGACCACCTCGCAGGCCCGAGGAGCCCCCAAATGCAACTCGCCGCGATCATCGTGTCGCTGGTTCTGATCGTGGTCGGTGTGGCCCTGTTCGCCCGCGCCGTCCTGCAGATCTACAACTTCATGCGGCTCGGCCAGAACGTGCCCGCGGGCACCCGCACCGACGAACCCGTCCAGCGCACCGTCACCGTGGCCAGGGAGTTCCTCGGCCACACCCGGATGAACCGCTGGGGCATCGTCGGTGTCGCGCACTGGTTCGTGGCGGTGGGCTTCTTCTCGCTGCTGCTGACGATCGTCAACGCCATCGGCCAGCTGTTCCAGGCCGACTGGCTGCTGCCGGTCATCGGCGAGTGGGCGCCGTACAACGTCTTCGTCGAGTTCATCGGCACGATGACGATCCTCGGGATCCTGGTCCTGATCGTGATCCGCCAGCTGAGCCTGCCGCACAAGCCGGGCCGCAAGTCCCGCTTCGCCGGCTCCAACTTCGGCCAGGCGTACTTCGTCGAGGCCGTCATCCTCATCGTCGGCGTCTGCATCTTCATGCTGCACGCCCTCGAAGGCGCCCAGCACCACGTCGACAGCTACGAAGCCTCGTTCTTCATCTCGTACCCGGTGATCAACTGGCTCGAGGGCATGGACGTCTCCACGCTCCAGAACCTCACCTACTTCTTCGCCGGGCTGAAGATCGCGACCTCCTTCATCTGGATGATCACGGTCGCCCTGAAGACCGACATGGGCGTCGCCTGGCACCGCTTCCTCGCGTTCCCGAACATCTGGTTCAAGCGCAGGGCCGACGGTGACACCGCGCTCGGCGAGCTGCTGCCGATGACCTCGCAGGGCGAGGCGATCGACTGGGAGGACCCGGCCGAGGACGCCGTCTTCGGTGTCTCCCAGGTCGAGCAGTTCTCCTGGAAGGGCCTGCTCGACTTCTCCACCTGCACCGAGTGCGGCCGCTGCCAGTCGCAGTGCCCCGCCTGGAACACCGGCAAGCCCCTCTCCCCCAAGCTCCTGATCATGTCGCTGCGCGACCACGCGCACGCCAAGGCCCCGTACCTGCTCGCGGGTGGCGGCAAGGACATGGAGGGCAACGAGAAGGCGACCGAGGAGCAGCTCAAGGACGTGCCCGCCGCCGCTCTCGCGGAGGCCGAACGCCCGCTCATCGGCACGCTCGAGGAGAACGGCGTCATCGACCCGGACGTCCTGTGGTCCTGCACCACCTGCGGCGCCTGCGTCGAGCAGTGCCCGGTCGACATCGAGCACATCGACCACATCGTCGACATGCGCCGCTACCAGGTGATGATCGAGTCCGCGTTCCCGTCCGAGGCGGGCACGATGCTCAAGAACCTGGAGAAGAAGGGCAACCCCTGGGGCCTGGCGAAGAAGCAGCGCCTGGAGTGGCTCAAGGAGCTCGACTTCGAGGTGCCGGTCGTCGGCAAGGACATCGAGGACCTCACCGAGGTCGAGTACCTGTACTGGGTCGGCTGCGCGGGTTCGCTCGAGGACCGCGCCAAGAAGACGACGAAGGCCTTCGCCGAGCTGCTCCACATCGCGGGCGTCAAGTTCGCGATCATGGGCGGCGACGAGAAGTGCACCGGTGACTCCGCCCGCCGCCTGGGCAACGAGCCGCTGTTCCAGCAGCTCGGCCAGGAGAACGTCATGTCGCTGAACATGGCCTTCGGCGAGGAGTACGACGACGACGGCAAGGTGACCACCGAGTCGAAGAAGCCGAAGACGGCGAAGAAGATCGTCGCGACCTGCCCGCACTGCCTCAACACGATCGGCAACGAGTACCCGCAGATCGGTGGCGACTACGAGGTCATCCACCACACCCAGCTGCTCCAGCACCTGGTGGACGAGGGCAAGCTCGTCCCGGTGACGCCGGTCGAGGGCATCATCACGTACCACGACCCGTGCTACCTGGGCCGCCACAACAAGATCTACTCCCCGCCGCGCGAGATCATCGCCAACGTGCCCGGTCTGCGCAACGAGGAGATGCACCGCCACAAGGAGCGCGGCTTCTGCTGCGGCGCCGGCGGCGCGCGGATGTGGATGGAGGAGCGGATCGGCAAGCGCATCAACAACGAGCGTGTCGACGAAGCCCTCTCGCTCAACCCGGACATCGTCTCCACCGCCTGCCCGTTCTGTCTCGTCATGCTGACCGACTCGGTCAACGGCAAGAAGAACGACGGCAAGGCCAAGGAGTCCGTCCAGGTCGTCGACGTCGCGCAGTTGCTGCTCGACTCGGTGAAGACCCCGGCCGACCCGGCGGGCGAGCCGGAGACCGAGGACGCTCCGGAGCCGGAGCCCGTGAAGTAGCCGCATTCCGTACGCGGTTTCCGTACGCGGTCGAGGGCGCCCCAGCTGTACGGGGCGCCCTCTTCGCTGTCCGGCACCGGCACCCGGCGTGACCAACCCGGCACCCCCCGCCCCTTAACGATCCCTGCCCCCGTCGGCATCATGAGACGGAACGGACACACACGCACACACACGACGCAGAGCCGGCACACACGGCGGGGCGGGGCTTGCTGATGACGGGCACACAGGCACACGGCTGCCAAAGACGGGCGCTGGGCGCCTTGTTACTGGCTGCCTCGCTCACCGCCTGCGGCGGCGGCCACGACGACACCGACGCCGACGCCTCCCACCGCCCCGTGGCCGTGGCGGGCAAGGCACAGCGCGCGGCCCAGCCCGTACCCCGCGGCTCCGGCAGCAAGGTGCCGTACGACTTCAACGGCGACGGCGCCCCCGACCTCGTACTCGACGAGCTGGCGCACGACGGGCTCGGCGACGACGCCGGCATCGGGATCGTGTACGGCCGCAAGGGCCACGGACTGGTCCCGGGGGCACGGCAGTTGCTCTCCCCGGCGAAGTACGCGGCGCCGACGAAGGGGCAGGCCCCCGCGGCGTTCGGCTCCGAGGCGAGCTGCGATCTCGACCAGGACGGATTCGCGGACCTCGTCGTCTCGACGGACCCGCCCTACGACGGGCAGGGACAGCCGCCCGTCCCCCTCCAGCTCCTCTTCGGCTCGCCCACCGGCATCTCCGGCAAGGGCGTGAAGCTGCGCATCCCGGCGCAGGCACGTTTCGGCAACGACTGGCCGGACCAGCCCGTCTGCGGCGACTTCGACGGCGACGGCAGGGACGACCTCGTCGTGCACGCCAGCGCGGACCGGCTCACCTTCCTGCCGGGCCCGTTCACCCGCGCCGGCGCCGCACGCGGCACGGCCCGCATCGCGCAGGCCGCGGGCAACGTCCCGGTCGGCCCGGCCGCCGACCTCGACGGCGACGGGACCGACGACGTCCTGGTCCGCGCCCACTCCGGCACCGCCCGCTCGGCCCTCGTCCGCGGCGGCCCCCAGGGCCCCGGCGCGCCGGGCACGGCCTACCCGGCGGGCTCGGACGTCGCCTTCGGCCGGTTCGGCGGCGGGTCCTCGCGGGCCGCGGCCGTGCTCACCTCCTCCGGCCTGAAGGTGGCCGCGGGAGGCACCCTGAAGGTGTCCGGCACCGCGCTCGACGCCGGCGACCTCGACGGGGACGGCCGCACCGACCTGATCGTCTCGGGCGGCAAGGACGTACGGCTGGTCCGCGGCGGAACCCGACCGGTGCCCGGCACACCGGGCACGGGCCGCGTCGTGGCGGTAGCCGACTTCGACGGCGACGGCCGCGACGACGTGGTGCTCCAGCGCACCGACGAGGCGGCCCCCGACAAGGACACGGTCGTGGTCCTGCGGGGTGCGCGCACGGCGTCCCTGCTCACCGCAGCCCCCCAACTCACCTTCAACACAGCCGAGTTCAACTAGCCCCTTCGGGCAGTTCTTCGGCCAGTCCCATCGGATGAGCAACCCCGCACAACCCTTACATGCCCCTCATCCGGGCCCTTAGGGGATGTCACAGCTCAGACGCAATGCCGGGCCCTGACCCCGGGTCCGGCATCGCGCCCCGCGAAACCAGGTACGTTCGACACGTGGCTGGATTCAGGAACGGACGCGGCCGGGACAACCGCGAAGCGCCGCAGGGGCAACCGCAGCACTACGGAGGCCAGCAGTGGCCCCAGGGCGGCAACGGGCACGGCGAGCCGGAGTACTTCGGCGACCCCGGCGCGCCCCAGCACCCGCAGGGCGGCTACGACCCGTACGCGGCGAACAACCCGGGCCACACGCAGGCGTTCTCGGTGCACGACGACGCCTACACCCAGGGCGCCACGTACCAGGCGGGGTCGGCGCCCGGCCCGGTCGGCCCGCGCCTGCACTGGAAGCAGCTGCTCAGCGGCGTGATCCTGCGCCCCGGGCCCACGTATCTCCAGATGCGCGACTACGCGATGTGGGCCCCGGCCCTCATCGTCACGTTCCTCTACGGCCTGCTGGCGGTCTTCGGTTTCGACGGCGCCCGCGAGGACGTGATCAAGGCCACGCTCGGCACGGCGATCCCCTACGTCCTGTTCACGGGCATCGCGATCACGCTCAGCTTCTTCGTGCTCGGCGTGGTCACCCACACGCTGGCCCGCCAGCTCGGCGGCGACGGCGCCTGGCAGCCCACGGTCGGCCTCTCCATGCTGATCGCGTGCCTCACGGACGCCCCGCGCCTGATCGTCGGCATGTTCCTCGGCGGCGACGAGGGCTTCGTCCAGCTCCTCGGCTGGGCTACCTGGCTGGCGGCCGGCGCCCTGCTCACCACCATGGTCTCCAAGTCGCACGACCTGCCCTGGCCGAAGGCGCTCGCGGCGTCCGCGATCCAGCTGATCGCGCTGCTGTCGATCATCAAGCTCGGCACGTTCTGAGCGGTCTGACGGGTATCCCCTGCCGGGCCCCGGCCCGGCAGGGAACAGGACGGATCACTAGTTCCAGGACCTGATGTCCTTCAGCGGCCGCGAGTTGTGCAGCGAGGAGCCGAACTGCGGGTACCCCACCGGGTCCATGTCGGCCTCCTTGCCGCGCAGCCGGACCACGCCGGTCACCTCGGCGCTCGCCTTCTGCCCGTCCGAGGGCAGCACGGTCACCGAACCGTCGCCGCCGTCGTCCCACACGGCGCCGACCGCCACGTCCGCCCGGTGGTCCCCGTTCAGGTCGTTCATCAGCAGGTTCGAGCCCCACATGTGGAGGCCCCAAGACCCGGGGACACCCGGGCTGGCCTGGTGGAAGTACTGCACACGGTCGGTGGTGTCGGCGCCCTCGGCGCTGCCGTACAGCAGCGTGACCGAGCCCGCGCCGTAGTACATCCGGCCGTCGCTGCCCCGGTAGTCCTCCTGCTGGGCGCCGACCGCCAGGTCCGCCTTGCCGTCGCCGTCGACGTCGCCGAGCGCGACGGCGCCACCGAACTTGTCCCAGTCCTCCGAGTCGCCGGGTACGTTCCCCGACTCCTGGGTGATGGTCTCCGTACGGTCCGAGACGCCCTTGGCGGAACCGTAGTTGACAACGACCCGGCCGCCGATCGGCCCGTCCGGCGTGGTCCGCCCCCAGAAGGCGCCGATGGCGATGTCACCGAAGCCGTCGCCGTCGATGTCGCCGATGGCCGTGCTCTCACCGCCGGAGAGCCGCTTGCTGCCGACCGCGGTCAGGCCACTCGCCGAACCCGGCAGATAGTAGTTGGCGTTGTTGTACACGCCCGCCGCGTCCGCCTTGTTGCTCAGACCGTCGACGATCAGGTCCGTACGGCCGTCGTTGTTGACGTCCCCCGCGGTCAGGCCCAGGATCCCCGCGTCCACGGCACCGCGCAGCGGCAGGGCGCGCGAGGAAACCGCGCCCGGCGTGCCGTCCTTGGCGATACCGCCCGAGAGGATGTCCAGGGTGTCGGAGGAGGAGCCGATGACCAGGTCGGTCTTCCCGTCCCCGTCGAAGTCACCGGCGGCGAGCGCGGCACCGAAGTTGTCATGCCGGGTCGGGGCGGGGTCGGCAAGGACCGTCCCTCCGGTCAGACCCTCCGGGGAGCCCCACAGAATCTGCACTTCGCCGTTGTCGGCATCGCCGGGCACGTCCTCGTGCGGCGCGGACACCGCGAGGTCCGCGAAGCCGTCCGCGTCGAAGTCACCGGTGGCGGTCGACGCGCCGAACAGGTCCTTCGCCTCCGAGCTCCCGAGTCCGTTGGCCTTGTCCTGGTCCACATACGTGTGCCGCGCGGGCGACACCCCGTCGGCCCCGCCGTAGTACGCGACGACGGAGCCGGCGCCGAAGATCCCGTCGGTGCCCTTGCCGAAGACCTTGCCGCCGACCCTGGTGCCCGGCGCACCGACCGCGAGGTCCTGCACCCCGTCCCCGTTGAAGTCGCTGGGGACACCGGAACCCGCGGCGAGGGCCGCGCCCGGCGCCACGGTGAGCAGCCCTCCCGCCACTGCGGCGACTACGGATGCGGCGATCACGGCGCGGCGATACCTGTGTTGCACGGCAGTTCTCCTGATGTTCGTTCAGCGGACGACAACACCAGCAAGACCTTTGAGGTCCGACGATGGTTGTCCCCTGAACACACCGAGCACAGGAGCGCGAGCCGCGCTGCGTGAACCGCTCTGCGTGAACCGCTCTGCGTGAACCGCTCTACGTGAACCGCTCTACGTGAACCGCTCTACGCGTCGAGCACCTGCCCGGCGCGCTTGACGACGGGCTCTTCGACACTCCACGGGAAGTTGATCCAGTCATCGGTCCGCTTCCACACGTACTCGCACTTCACGAGGGAGTGGGACTTCTCATAGATGACGGCGGAGCGGACCTCGGCCACGGTGTCGAGGCAGAAGTCGTGGACGAGCTTCAGCGTCTTCCCGGTGTCGGCGACATCATCAGTGATCAGCACCTTCTTGTCACTGAAGTCGATGGCGTTCGGGACGGGAGCGAGCATGACCGGCATCTCCAGCGTGGTCCCCACCCCCGTGTAGAACTCGACGTTCACCAGGTGGATGTTCTTGCAGTCGAGCGCGTACGCGAGCCCGCCGGCGACGAAGACACCGCCGCGCGCGATGCTCAGCACGACGTCGGGCTCGTAGCCGTCGTCGGCGATGGTCTGGGCGAGCTCGCGCACGGCGACGCCGAACCTGTCGTAGGAAAGGTTCTCGCGCACGTCATTCACGTCACTCACGCCACTCACATCGCTCACGTCACTCATGTCGCTGCTGCTCACACCTGGGTCCGATGGAAATTGAGGAAGGAACGGGACGCGGTCGGCCCGCGCTGTCCCTGGTAACGCGACCCGTAGCGCTCGCTGCCGTACGGGTGCTCGGCGGGCGACGACAGCCGGAACATGCACAGCTGCCCGATCTTCATGCCCGGCCAGAGCTTGATGGGGAGCGTCGCGAGGTTCGACAGCTCAAGCGTGACGTGCCCGCTGAACCCCGGGTCGATGAACCCGGCGGTGGAGTGCGTCACGAGCCCGAGCCGCCCCAGCGAACTCTTTCCCTCGAGCCGCGAGGCGAGATCGTCGGGAAGCGAGATGACCTCGTACGTCGACGCGAGCACGAACTCGCCCGGGTGCAGGATGAACGGCTCGTCGCCCTCGGGCTCCACGAGCCGCGTCAGGTCGGCCTGCTCCACGCTGGGGTCGATGTGCGGGTACTTGTGGTTCTCGAACACCCGGAAGTAGCGGTCGAGACGTACGTCGATGCTCGACGGCTGCACCATGGATTCGTCATAGGGATCGATCCGGACCCGCCCGGCGTCGATCTCGGCCCGGATGTCCTTGTCTGAGAGAAGCACGTAGCGAGGATACGCAGAGCGCGCGAGCCCGCCACAATCGGCTGGCCCGCGCGCTTGTCTGCTTCTACCGGCGCCTTTGCTGCCACCGGCGCTTCACTGCTACCGCATCCGCTCTTGCTGCTGCTTCCGCTACCGCTTCCCAGATCCCACAGGAACGGCATGTCGCAGTCGAGCACAGCGCGGACACCGGATGAGCCGGCCCGGACCGAGACGGTCCGCCTGCTGCATCGGGAACGAAGCGGTGCTGAACACGTGCCCTTCGGCACAACGGACGACGGTGCGCTCCATCTGGTCCATCAAAGTCCCGGAGTCCCTTCCCCACGAGCCATGTGGCCAGTTTCCTGGCCGACGACGAAAGCCACGTTACGGGATGAAAGGGACGGCATTCCAGGCGGCACTCCGCCCCTGGACAACCCTCTCGCGGTCCTCCGCACCGTACGCCTCAACTCCCTTCACCCGCAGTCACATCCACGCCCCGCAACGCAGTCGGGCCCCGAGGCGACAGCGCCCGGGACCCGGCATGAGGTAGAGTAACGGCCAGTACATCGCCGCTTCGGCGGGCGTACGTGCGGGTGTAGTTTAGTGGTAGAACATCAGCTTCCCAAGCTGAGAGTGCGAGTTCGATTCTCGTCACCCGCTCCACAGCTCGATATGAAACCCCCAGGTCATCGACCCGGGGGTTCTTTGTTGCCCGGCGGGCCCGTACGCAGCACACGGCGAGGGTCGCCGAGGGACCGAACAGCGCCTGAAGCGTTGGACGAGCCGGGGACAGTACGCTGCCTCCAGCGGGATCGAGCCCGCGGCACAGTGTCCGGGAGGCATGTCATGACTGCCGAGATGGTGGCCCCGGCGTGGATGCATGAGCAGATCACGGCGGAGGACTACGAGTCGTGGTCCGAGAAGCAGTGCGCCGGCATTGAGATCGTGGACGGAATGGTCGTCGTGAGTCCTAGCGCGTCCAAGCGGCACAATCGGCTGGCCCGGATCCTGGCGAACGCCCTGGAGGCCGCCGCAGGTCCCGACTGGAACGCCGACACCGACTTCGATGTCCGGCTGCAGGACATCCCGCTCACCAATCGTCGCCCCGACGTCGTCGTCTACCGCGCGGACACGATCGACGTCACTCCCACCCGACCCGAGCACGTGCTTCTGGTGGCTGAGGTGGTGTCGCCGGGATCGGAGACCACCGACCGGATCGTGAAGGTCGACCAGTACGCCAAGGCGGGCATCGGTTTCTACTGGCGGATCGAGCAGGCCGTGACGGGCGTGCCCCTGGTTTATACATACGTCCTCGATCCCGCGACGAGGACGTACCGGGACGGGGACGTGTACACCGGGACTGTGAAGGTCGCCGCCCCCTTCCCCGTAGAGGTCGACCTCGGCCAGGTCTGAACCGGCTGTGCCGCAGGGCAAGGGTCGTCCGGTCTGCACCGAGGCGGCAGGCAGGATCCTGTGATCGTGCGGAGGCAACGCGTGCCAGATGCCTGCCCGACCGGCGAACCCTGCAACAACCAGCCGGCCACGCGTCGCGGACGTTAGCCACAGGCACCGACATCGGGACCTGCCAGTCGTGCCGGACTACCCGAGCTTCTCAAGCTGAGGGCTCGCATTCCCACTGAGTGGGTGCGCTCACTAGGGTGCGCGGAATGCGATATCTGACGGGGGCCTTCGATGTCGGTGCTTTGAAGCGGGGCCGGCCAGTTGAGCAGTTTCTTGGGCCGGTCGCCGCTTCCGGCCGCATCGGTGTCAGTTACGTCGAGGTCCGCCCAGCGCGGGGAGCTTACGAGGTCTATGTCCATACCGTTGAGGACGTGGGCCACGAGAGCTTCTTCGACCTGGTCCAGTTCCCGCCGTTCGACGCGGACGCTGAAGAGGAAGACTTCGGCCGTCTCGTAGCCACGGTCCAGGATCCGATGAGCGCTCTGAGTTCCGCCAAGGAATTCACGGGCGCGGTGCGGGAGCGTTGGGTCAGCGGGGGCATGGCCGAGGCCGAATACGCCGACTTCGTTCGAGCGGATCGGCCTTTGTCTGCGTCTCCCGATGGGTTCCCCTGGCCAAGTTCAGCCCCGCCGTCTGGCACCCACGGTGACATCAACGGCTGACATCAACGGCAGCGAACGGCGATGGCCCTGGCCGGCCACAGGCGTCTGTTCGGTCATCGCGACGGCCGAGCAAGACAGCCCATAGATCGAACTCCTGAAGCAGGTGTTGCAGGTTCGACTCCTGCCAAGGGCACACGCCCAAGGGCCGCTCAGAGGTTTTGATCCTCCTGGGCCGACCCCTAGCCATGATCACGGTCGTGCCAGACGTCCACTAGGAATCCACGTCGCCGCGCTGCTTGCGTATGCGTAGGTCAGGGGCCAGTCGGGGCTCACTGGGCCGCCTGTTCCGGGCGCTCGCCAGAGACCCGGCCGACGCCGGGGGAAACGAAACGGCTGGCGCGCGGGGCCGACGGAACCGGGTAACGTCCTTGTCATGTTCTTCCAGACGCCGATTTACGAGTGAGAGTGTGACGGGCCCCCGCCGACGTCCTTCGACGTCGCCGCCCGTCCCCCACCGATGAATCCGTAGATCACTTCACATCACCGCCGGGAGAACCCGTGACCGACAGCAAGAACATCAACAACCCCGTGGGCCAGGGCGGCGGCAAGCGCAAGAAGCAGTCCCGCGCCGAACGGCAGAACAACGGTCCGCACCGCAACCTCGACCGCCAGCGTGCGGCCGACCAGAAGGCGGAGCTGGTGCGCAAGATGCGCGAGAAGACAGGCGCGGCCGAGGGGACCGGTCAGCCGGACGACGACGCCGCACAGAGCTGACGCACCACTGCCGCAGGGCTACGGATCAGGTGTTGTCACTGATCCGTAGCCCTGCCTTTCGCCGGCGTGCGTAGCTCTTCAGGTCCTGCGTGACGGTCATGACGTCCGCCGCACGGATCCGGATGGGCCCGCAGCGAGGAAAGCCGCCGCAGACGGGGCCCCCGCCCTGTGCGTCAGTTCCTCCGGCGACGCCCCTGCCCGTAGGGGCCGTGGCGATCATGTTCCCGCCATGCCTCGTCGTAGGGGTCGCGGTCCTCGTCGCCTGCGTTGTCTCCAGGAGCCGCGATGCGTTCCCCCTTGTTGACCTTGGCCAGCAGCGAGGCGAGGGGATCAGGGGGACCATCGCTGAAACGATCGGAGCCGCGCTCGGACGGCACCCCCGGCTCTGACCTGTCGTACCGCGCCCGTGATGTACCACTCATGAGTAGCCCCCTCCGGCTCACTGAGATACACGTGAGATCTTCCCTGTGAAGGTCGCGGGTAACCCGACTCCGGCCTTGCCGGTGCTGTGCAATCTTGCCGGCGACCGATCGCCCGGCATACACAGTCACCAGACCTCAACCTCCGTCCTCACAGGGCTCGTTCGCATTGCCGGCGAGCCTGGGGATGTGCGCCGTCGCGCCGGAAGACCTCCGGCTACCGGCCCCGTACTTCTGGCGCAAGGTCGATGCGGCTCTGCGACGGGCCGGGCACCGTGGTGGGGGTGATGCCGGCGTCGGCCGGGACCTGGCGAGAGAGGGTGATGTTCTGGCCGGTGTTCGCGGCGTTGGGCTCCAGTAGGACCGCGGAGGCGTGGACGTCGAGGTCGATGGCATGCTGGCGAAAGTGCGCCGCCTCACCGCGCGCGGCCTGGCCGAGGACGCGGAACGGGCTAGGATCCGGCCGCCCACCGCATAGACCCGGGCCACGCCACCGGCCAAGTGCTTGATTGTCTGTCAACGCTGCCACACACAACACACGTCATTGCTGGGTGGCCAAGCGTTGGCGATCAGGGCTCCTCCGCCCGCCCGTAGAGGACGGCATTGGTGACCAGCTCCGAGAGCAGCAGCCCGCAGTCATCCATCGAGCAGGCCGGGCTGTAGGGAGCGATAAACTTTCGGAACCAGCGTCGGGCCCGGGGGACGGACTCCGGCGCCGGCTGCAGAAGTATGGTGCCGAGCTGCTGGGTGTCGAAGTCGCTACGGCCGACAGGGGTTCCATCCATCCGCGCTCACTCCTTACAGCTGCCGTTCATTCGAGGCAGCGCCGTTTTATCGGTGTGACACGAACTCGGTCGTTCGCCAGTGGTCCAGGGCGCCAGAGCGGGCGGGAGCCGAACGCGGTTCCCGACGAGCTGTCCCGCGCGTCCCGGTCCGGCCATCGACTTGCCGCGTCGTATCGCAGACCACTAAGTGGCCTTAGCCACTTGGTGGATAGTGGCATTGGCCACTTGCGGTGCGCAAGCGATTCGGGACACGCCACTCACATCAGGTGAGCGGATAGCCCTGCTCGAAGGCCCACTTGTTGGGCGGATATGTGGCTTCGGCGAACTCCAGCGGGCGGTCCTGGAGGTCGCGTACGACGTGGTGCACGACCAGTACCGCGGCAAGGGACGGGAGATGCAGGTCCGTCGCTTCCGCCTCGGAGGCCCGCCTTGCGCACATGCGCTCCTCGGCGTAACTCCCCTTGCGCCCGGTCATGTTCTCGACGTAGAGCAACGTGCCCTCCTGGATCCGTTCCGGTTCGAGGAGCTTGGGGGCTCGTTGCCCGACGTCCGGTGGGAACCACGAGGTAGACAGCGTGATGGGGCCGTCCTGGTTGTGGGTGATGCGTCGCCGGTGCATGGCCCTGCGGTCCTTCGCGAGGCCCAGCGCCTCAATGACATGATCCGGGGCATCGAGCCACCCGGCCGACGTGATCACCGCATACTCTCCGGGTGCGTAGATCTTGCCCGTCTGTCGGGCACGTCCGTACAACTCCCGGGCCCGGCGGTTCACTTCGAGGCTGCGTACGTACGTGCCGGACCCCTGCCGCTTCTCGACGAGCCCTTGGTGACTCAGTGCTTCCAGCGACCGCGCGGCCGTTGGCCGGGAGACACTCCAGTCCGCCGCCAACTGCCGCTCCGAGGCCACCTCGTCTCCTGGCCGCAGGTCTCCCCGAAGGATCTGATCGCGGATGAAGTGCGCGATCTGGAGATACTTCGGCTGAGTCTCCTCGATCTGAGGCATGTACGTGTGCCCTCCGCATCTAAGTGGCCAAAGCCTTTGGCCACTATAGGGTGAGTGGTCAACTTCGAGCCCCCGTAATGTGTCGGCATGACCCGCCTGATCGTCGCGGCAGGAGGAGGGGGCGACGCTGTCGCCGCCGTCATGCTGCACGCCGCCCTGTACGGGCACGTTGAGCAGGCGGTGATCCTCACGTATGCGTGGGAACGTCTGCTGGTCGACCCGCTACCGGGCCCGCGGGGGCCGGGGGATTTCACCGGGCTCGAACCGATCACCCCAGCGGTCCGGGCAGTGTCGTCAGGTTCCCGTCCGGTCGCGCCGGCAGGTTCCACCCTTCCACGGCTCGCGGCCGAGCTTCCTCACGCCTTCGCGCTGATCGATCCTCGGCGCGGTGTCGAGGGCATAACCCGACAGCTCGATGAGCTGGTGCGCTACTTGGCGCCCTCGTCGATCGACCTGCTCGATGTCGGAGGCGACATCCTGGCCCGTGGCGACGAGCCGACCCTGAAAAGTCCGCTCGCCGACGCCCTGATGCTCGCGGCGTGCTACCGGGTGGACGCGCCCGTTCGGCTGCTGGTCGCCGGGCCCGGCCTCGACGGTGAGCTGCCGCTCGACGACTTGCGCGATCAGCTCGGCGCCGTAGTCCATACCTTCACTGCGACGGACGTCGAGTCCATCGGCTCGGTCCTTGAATGGCATCCTTCCGAAGCCACCGGAATGCTCGCGGCGGCCGCCCTGGGGGTCCGCGGCATCTGCGAGGTCCGGGACGCCGGGCTGCCCATCGAGCTCACGGCCGAGTCTCCGACCGTCCACGAGGCAGATCTCGACCCTGCCATCGCCCGCAATGAACTGGCCCGCGCCATCATGGCGACCGAGAGCCTGAGCGAGGCCGAGGCGCACAGCCGCGCAGTCTGCGGGTACTCGGAGATCGACTATGAGCGCAACAAGGCCGCACAGCTCGGGGCCCGGCCTCCCGTCGACCTGGACCGTCGAACCGTAATGACCCGACTTGACCGGTTCGAGGACGCAGCACGGCGTCGCGGAGTCACGCACACCACGTTCCGCCACCTCACCGAGGCGCTGCATCTCAACGGCGCACAGCGCGAGGGCCTGCGTCAGTTCCTCATCAGCAGCCGTCCGCAGCAGTACACCGCTCCTCTGTGGAGCCTCACGCGGAAGCCTGTTCCGTCAGAAGGTCACGAGGAGCCCAACCGCCTTCGCTGAGATCTTCGTTGTGCCTATGTGGGCACATCGGAGCGTCGCCTCGGATGTACTTGGTGCCCGTTGTCATGTCTCTGGAGGTGTCACGATGAAGCGGACCGGGATCAATCTTGATGATCAACTGGTTGCTGACGCGGCCAAGGTCCTCGGCACCAGGACGGAGGCCGAGACCGTGGATGCCGCCCTTCGCGAAGTGCTGGCCACGCGCAGGCGCGTCCTGGAGTTGACTTGTCCGGGGACACCAGGGGTGGCGGGTGAGTCGAGTTGAGGGGGGCATACGTGCGGCGGCGCATTCAATGTCGGGCCTCTGGAGTCTGGGTGCTGGTGGGACTTGGGATGCTGGCGATCTCGCGTGCGCTGCCGCGGTTGCTGTCGGCACCCTTCGTAGCGTGCGTGATCTGCGATGTGATCGGGTTCGTGCTTCTGTTCGTGTCCGTGGTGCTCGGCATACGCGCCGAGGCCAGACGATCCGCCGCCTGACGGGCCTGTGTATGGACCCGGCTCGGGGTGATGCCCTCGTGAGGGGAGCGGAAGCGTCCCGTCGGTGTCCATAACGAAAGCGTCACCGCTCAGCGTGTCGGCGGGACAGAAGCGAAGTCGCGGGGGCGACTGCTCGCATGAGTGAACTGAGTGACTTGATTCCGGTCGAGGCCATTCGGCTCGACGTGGCCGCGCCCGACTGGCGGGGTGCCGTCCGGGCCGCCGGGGATCTGCTGGTGTCGACCGGGGTGAGTACGGACGCGTACACCGAGGAGATGGCCCGGAACGTCGATGAGAACGGGCCCTACATCGTCATCGCCCCGGGTTTCGCCTTCGCACATGCCCGGCCCTCCCCCGCCGTGCACCGCACCGGCATGTCCTGGGTGCGGCTGGCCACCCCGGTGAACTTCGGGCACGAGACGAACGACCCGGTGCAGCTGGTCGTCGCCCTCGCCGCTGTCGACTCCGGCGCTCATACGCAGGCCATGGGCGCCCTCGCCCGGCTGCTCGCCGACAGCGACACCGCCGCCGCGCTGGACCGGGCGCCCACCCCGGAGGCGTTGCGGGCCATCCTCGTACGCACGGAGGGAGGAGACACGCGTCGAGACACGCATCCCTCGGACGAGAGCGCCGGAGCCGCGCCCACGAAGACCGCCGGTTCCTCCCGCGGACGCGAACTGCACAAGATCCTGACCGTCTGCGGCAACGGCGTCGGCACCAGCCTCTTTCTCAAGTCCACCCTCGACAAGGTGCTCGACCGGTGGAAGTGGGGGCGCTACATCAGCACCGAGGCGACCGACACCATCTCCGCCAAGGGCAAGGCGTCCGAGGCCGTCGCCATCATGACGTCGCGGGAGATCGCCCGGACCCTCGGGGACGTCGGAGTACCCGTGCGCGTCATCGAGGACTTCACCAGCACCCAGGAAGTCGACGCCGCGCTGCGCGATCTCTACGACGTCTGAGGACGACCACCCCCTTACCCCCGGAGAGCCCCATGAACGTCCTCGTCGACATCGCCAAATTCATCGTCAACGAGATCCTCAGCGTCCCCGCCTACCTCATCGGCATCATCACCGCCGTCGGCCTCATCGCGCTGAAGAAGAGCGCCGGTCAGGTCATCGGCGGTGCCATCAAGGCGACCCTCGGCTTTCTGCTGATCGGCGCCGGTGCCACGCTCGTCACCAACTCCCTCGCCCCGCTGGGCACGATGATCACCGGCGCGACCGGTTCGCACGGCGTGATCCCCACCAACGAGGCCATCGTCGGTATCGCGCAGGCCGAGTACGGCTCGCGCGTGGCCTGGCTGATGATCCTCGGGTTTCTGATCAGCCTGCTGCTCGCGCGGTTCACGCCGTTGTCGTACGTGTTCCTGACCGGGCATCACATGCTGTTCATGGCGACGCTGTTGACGATGGTGCTGGCCACCGCGGGGCAGGAGTCCTGGGTCGTGGTCGTCGTCGGTGCCGTGCTGCTCGGCATCATGCTCGTGGCCATGCCCGCCTTCGCGCATCCCTGGACCAAACGCGTCACCGGCAACAACAGTGTCGCCGTCGGGCACTTCGGGACCGCCGGGTACATCGTGTCCGGCGCGACCGGGCAGGTCGTCGGCAAGAAGAGCCGGTCGACCGAGGAGATGAACCTGCCGGAGGGGCTGCGGTTCCTGCGGGACTCCATGGTCGCGACCGCTCTGTCGATGGTGCTCATCTACATGATCATGGCCATCGTCTTCCTCGCGAAGGTGGGGAAGACGGAAGCCTTCAAGGCGTTCGCGGCCGACGGTGGCGGTGCCGGGTCCACCGGGGTCGGCAACTACCTGATGGCCTCGCTCGGGCAGGGGCTGCAGTTCGGTATCGCCGTCGCCGTGATCCTGTTCGGCGTGCGGACCATCCTGGGTGAGCTGGTGCCCGCCTTCCAGGGCATCGCGCAGAAGGTCGTGCCCGGCGCGATCCCCGCCCTGGACGCGCCGATCGTCTTCCCGTACGCGCAGAACGCCGTGCTCGTCGGCTTCATCTGCTCCTTCGTGGGCGGCCTCGTCAGCCTGGGGCTGCTGGCCGGGGTCTTCAACCCGGCGTTCGGAACGGCCCTGGTGCTGCCCGGCCTGGTCCCGCACTTCTTCACCGGCGGCGCGGCCGGTGTCTTCGGCAACGCGACCGGTGGCCGGCGCGGCGCAGCGATCGGCGCCTTCCTCAACGGCGTCCTGATCACCTTCCTGCCCGCGTTCCTGCTCGGCGTGCTCGGCTCGTTCGGGACGGCCAACACCACGTTCGGCGACGCGGACTTCGGCTGGTTCGGGTTGCTCATCGGCAACTCCGCCAAGGCGGGGAAGGCGGCCGGGGTCGTCCTCATGCTGCTGATCGGGCTCGTCGTGCTGGTCGGCGCGATCGTGTGGCAGAAGCGGGTCGTGGAGACCGGCTGGGACCCGGGGGCCAAGCGGGCCGCGCTGCTGCCGCCGGAGGACCGGCCGGAGCAGCACGACGAGG
Organism: Streptomyces kunmingensis; assembly: GCF_039533535.1. Lineage (NCBI taxonomy): Bacteria > Bacillati > Actinomycetota > Actinomycetes > Kitasatosporales > Streptomycetaceae > Streptomyces > Streptomyces kunmingensis. Next base: position 314,234 of record NZ_BAAATS010000017.1, on the reverse strand, counting down.
CGGCGCCCGGCGGGACCCCGGTCTCGCGTACGTACGCGAAGATCGCGCCGCCCGCGGGGGCGCCGGTGCCGCCGCCTCCGCCGGAGAGCTGAGACTCCACGGCCTCGCAGTGAGCCTTGGCCTCGCAGTGAGCCCCGGCCTCGCAATGAGCCCCGGCCTCGCAATGAGCCCCGGGCCCCTTACGGGACCCGGGGCTCACCCATGCCGTCCCCCACCCCGAAGTTGTTCATGTACTTGCCCAACAAATACATACATGAACCTTGACGCGTACACGGCAGCCCCCTACCGTCCAGCAACAGACAGCAAGAGAGCGCTTTCTACCGTAGCCCCATGGTGCCACCCAAGAGCCACCCTCACCCCACACATGGAGACCGAACCATGGAAATGAGACCTCTCGTCGCCTCCCTCGGCCTGCTGGCCGGCACCCTCGCCGCCGTCGCGTCCGGCACCACGGCCCAGGCCGCGGCGCAGGCGCAGACGACCGTGTACGTGTCACCGTCCGGGACCGACTCCGCCGCCGGCACCCTGGCCGCGCCGACCACGCTGACCTCGGCGATCAGCCGTGTCACCGCCGGTGGCACCATCTATCTGCGCGGCGGCACGTACGCGTACGCGCAGACCGTCACCGTCCCCGACGCCGCCGACGGCACCTCCGCCGCGCGGACCACCCTCACCGCCTATCAGAGCGAGAAGCCGGTCCTCAACTTCTCGGCGCAGAGCGAGAGTTCGTCGAATCGCGGGCTTCAGCTCTTCGCCTCGTACTGGCACGTCAAAGGCCTCACCGTGGAGCGCGCCGGGGACAACGGCATCTACGTCGGCGGCAGCAACAACGTCATCGAGCGCACCGTCACCCGCTACAACCACGACACCGGGCTCCAGCTCGGCCGGATAGCGTCCAGCACGCCCAAGGCCCAGTGGCCGGCGAACAACCTGGTCCTGAGCGCCGAGTCGCACGACAACGCCGACTCCGACGGTGAGGACGCCGACGGGTTCGCCGCGAAGCTGACCACCGGGACCGGGAACGTCTTCCGGTACGCCGTCTCGCACAACAACATCGACGACGGCTGGGACCTGTACACCAAGACCGACACCGGGGCGATCGGCCCGGTCACCGTCGAGGACTCGCTGGCGTACTCCAACGGCACTCTGTCCGACGGCACCGTGAACAAGAACGGCGACCGCAACGGCTACAAGCTCGGCGGCGACGACATCGCCGTCAACCACGTCGTGCGCCGCTCCATCGCGTTCGGCAACGGCCACCACGGGTTCACGTACAACTCCAACCCGGGGTCCATGGCCATCTCCAACAATCTCAGCATCGACAACGCCGAGCGCAATTACTCGTTCGACAAGGGCACTTCGGTGTTCAAGAGCAACACCTCGTGCCGCTTCTCCGTCGACGGGTCGAACGACAAGACCGTGGGCAGCGCCGACAGCTCGAACCAGTTCTGGACGGGCACGAACGGCTCCCGCTGCTCCTCCTACAGCGGCGCCCTCAAGTGGTCGTACGCGGCGGACGGCAAGCTCGTCGTGACACTCGGCGGGAAGACGGTCACCCTGTAGGGCAACTCGATCGTCCACCCTGCCATGCGGAGGTAACCCGATGGAGATCAGTCGCAGACGTCTGCTGAGTGCGCTCGGCGCCGCGGGAGTGCTGGCCGCCGTGCCCAGCCAGTGGGCCGGCGCCGCCGCCCTCGAGGAAGGGGTCTCGCGGCTGATCTCCAATACCGTCGACGTGTTCGCGGGGACCGTCGCCTCCAACTCCCGTACGGAGACGGACAGCAAGCGCGCCGCCGTCGAGCGCACCGCCCGCGCGAACCTGGCCGCCATGGACGCGGCCACCGGGGACGGGGAGCTGTTCGCCGGTGTGCCGCTCGGCACCAGCGACCCGAACCTCAACACCAGCTACCAGCGGCTGTACGAGATCGCGCTCGCTACGCGGATGCCCGGCATCTCCCCCGACCTGTACGGGAGTCCGGCGGTGCAGGACCGGGTCCTGGACGGGCTGGCGTGGCTGCACACGCACCACTACGGCGACCAGTCCACCGGCTACTACGGCAACTGGTTCTACTGGGAGATCGGCCTCTCGCAGCACATCAGCAGGACACTCGTCCTGCTCGCGGACCGCGCCCCCGCCGAGCTGGTCAGCGCCTACATCGCCGCCATGGACGCGTATCTGCGCAACGGCAGGGACGGCGACGTCGACCTCGACTCGCGCTTCCACACCGGCGCCAACCTCGCCGACATCACCACCAACCGCATCCTCCAGGGCGCGCTGACCGGCGGGTCCTCGGGCGAGGCACGCATCCGCAAAGCGCTCGTCGACCAGCTGACGGTCTTCGCGACCATCGACCCGTACGCCCTGCGGCACGGCGTCACCGACGGGTACTACGCCGACGGGTCCTTCCTCCAGCACGCCTCCGTCGCGTACACCGGCTCGTACGGGAAAGGCCTGCTCAGCCGGGTCGTCCAGACGCTGAAGCTGCTCGACGGGACCGGGTTCGCGCACGGCGGGGAGCTGGTGCCGACCGTGTACGGGTGGGTACGGGACGGGTTCGCGCCGCTCATCTTCGAGGGCTGGATGATGGAGGCGGTGAAGGGGCGGGCGGTCTCGCGCACCGGCACCGGGTACGCCGATGTCGCCACGATCGTCGAGGCCGTCGTCGATCTCGCGTCCCTCGCCACGGGGGACGCGGCCGTCGCCCTCGCGTCGTACGTGAAGCATCTGCGCGCCACTTCGCGCGCCGCGCTCGACCCGGCCGTCTTCGTCTCACCGCTCAGCATCGTCCGCTACGCCGACCTCCTCGCCGACACCTCCGTGCCCGCCGCCGATCTCAACCCGGCGGCACGTTCGGTCGCCTTCAACGCCATGGACCGTACGGTGCACCGCCGGCCCGGGTACGCGTTCGCGCTGGCCCGCAGCTCGCGGCGGATCAGCAAGTACGAGTACATGAGCGGGGAGAATCTGCTGCCCTGGTTCCAGGGCGACGGCGCGCACCATCTGTATCTGTCGGGGCAGGACCAGACGCAGGCGTACGGCGTCGACTACTTCACGACCGTATCCCCGTACGAGCTCGCGGGCGTGACCGCACCGGTCGAAGTACGCCGCTCCGTACCGGAGTTGTACGACGGCAAGCTCTTCTACGACAACCCGGGCCACCCGCTGAACTTCACCTCCTCCAGCGAGTCCCAGAACCGTTACGTCTACTTCCCCACCGCCACTCAGGACCACTCGGGCGGCGCGGTCCTCGACGGCAGATACGGGGCCGTGGGCTGGGTGCTCTCCGACGACGTGCCGTGGCGGGACAAGCGGGCGGGGGTCCTGCCGGACGACTTCGTGGTGTACCGCAGCGCGCGGGCGACGAAGTCGTGGTTCCTGCTCGACGACGAGATCGTGGTGCTCGCCGCCGGGGTCGGGGACGCGCCGGGCGCGGGCCGGGCGGTGACGACGACGCTGGACGCGCGGATCGCGGCGGCGGACGACCGGGTCGCCGTGGAGCGGGGGCGCGGCTGGGTGCGGTGGGAGAACACGACCCGGGCCGCGTCGGTCGGGTACGTCCTGCTGGACGGGCCGAGGCCGAGGGTGCGGCTGGAGACGGTGACGCGCAGCCGCCGCGTCGTGCGGACCTCCAACCCGGACACGGCCGTCACCCGGCAGGTGTTCTCGCTGACGGTGGAGCAGCCGGCGGGAGCGCGCCCCACCTCTTTCGCTTACGTGTTGCTCCCGAACGCCTCCGCGACGGCGGTCCGGCACCACCGTGGCGCGGAGATCCTCGCCAACACTCCGCACCTCCAGGCCGTACGCCACCGCGGCCTCGGCCTGAGCGCCGCCAACACCTTCGCCCCCGGCACCCACCACACGGCGGGTCTCACGATCGAGGGACCGGCGTCCGTCCTGGTCCGCCGGGACGGAGACGTCACGCTGGCCGTCTCGGACCCGACGACCACGCGCGACACGGTGACGGTGGTGCTGCGCGGGCGGACGCTACGGAAAGCCTCCGGCGACGACGCGGTGCGGGTGTCCCGGGTACCGGGCGGCACCCGCGTCGAGGTACGCACACGCCACGCGTATGGACGGAGTTTCACAGCGACTCTGCGTTAGAGAAGGGCTCAGAACTCCGCGGTGTCCAGGTCGAAGCCGAGGGGTTCGGGGAGGGGGACGGTCAGGCCGAGTTTGTAGGAGGCCTTGGTCGCGTAGTCGTCGCCCTCCGGAGCCGCACAGACGGTGATCTGTCCGGCGTCCCGGTCGATCAGGAGGTAGACGGGGATGCCGGCGCGGGCGTATCCACGGATCTTCTTGACGCGGTCGTTCCCGGCGGTGGAGTCCGACGTGACCTCGACGGCCATCAGCACGGCCGACGCGTCGTGCCATTCCTCTTTGTCGTCGAAGGTGCCCTTCGGGGCTACGACGAGGTCGGGGATGACGTGGCCGGTCTGGGAGGCGCCGGGGACGTTGAGGCCGATGCCCGTGTAGCGCCCGTGCTCCTTGCTGTGATCACGCACTTGCCCGCTGACCTCGGACACGTACTCTTCATGCTCACCATTGGCCGGTGGCGTCACGTGGATCTCCCCTTCGATCAACTCCACGCGCCACCCCACGGGGGCTGCCGCGCTGACTTGAGTGAAGGCCTCCTCGATGTCCCGGGCGTCAAGACGCCCGGAGGGCACGGGCGGGTACTCCGGGACCGGCTCTGCTGCCATGACAGACCTCCTCCTTCGCTCAGCGCGACAGTCCCAGAGTAGGCGGGACCGGGCAGGGGAACCTCTGATCGTTCACTCGAACGAGCGTGCAGGCACGTTTCCCCTGCTCAGCGGCCTAGTCGTCCTACTCGTCCGACTCCAGGTCGCCCTCCGTCTCCAGGTAGACCTGGCGGAGGGCCTCCAGGGTCTGGGGGTCCGGCTTTTCCCACATGCCGCGGGACTCGGCTTCCAGGAGGCGTTCGGCGATGCCGTGGAGGGCCCAGGGGTTGGCCTCGGAGAGGAACTGGCGGTTCGTCTCGTCGAGGACGTAGGTCTCCGTGAGCTTGTCGTACATCCAGTCGGCGATGACGCCGGTCGTGGCGTCGTAGCCGAAGAGGTAGTCGACGGTCGCGGCGAGCTCGAAGGCGCCCTTGTAGCCGTGGCGGCGCATCGCCTCGATCCACTTGGGGTTGACGACGCGGGCGCGGAAGACGCGGGACGTCTCCTCGACGAGCGTGCGCGTGCGGACGGTCTCGGGGCGGGTCGAGTCGCCGATGTACGCCTCGGGAGCCGTGCCGCGCAGGGCGCGGACCGTCGCCACCATGCCGCCGTGGTACTGGAAGTAGTCGTCCGAGTCGGCGATGTCGTGCTCGCGGGTGTCCGTGTTCTTGGCCGCGACCGCGATCCGCTTGTACGCCGTCTCCATCTCCGTGCGGGCCGACTTGCCGTCGAGGCCGCGGCCGTAGGCGTAGCCGCCCCAGACCGTGTAGACCTCGGCGAGGTCCGCGTCCGTGCGCCAGTCCTTGGAGTCGATCAGCTGGAGGATGCCCGCGCCGTACGTGCCCGGGCGCGAGCCGAAGATACGGGTGGTGGCGCGGCGCTCGTCGCCGTGCTCCGCGAGGTCGGCCTGGGCGTGGGCGCGTACGTGGTTGTGCTCGGCCGGTTCGTCGAGGGAGGCGGCCAGGCGGACCGCGTCGTCGAGGAGGCCGATGGTGTGCGGGAACGCGTCGCGGAAGAAGCCCGAGATGCGCAGGGTGACGTCGATGCGGGGGCGGTTCAGCTCCTCGTACGGGATCGCTTCGAGGCCCGTCACGCGGCGCGAGGCGTCGTCCCAGACCGGGCGGACACCGAGGAGGGCGAGGGCCTCCGCGATGTCGTCGCCCGCTGTGCGCATGGCACTTGTGCCCCAGAGGGAGAGGCCCACGGAGGTGGGGTACTCGTTGTCGTTGTCCGTGCGGTAGCGCTCGATGAGGGAGTCGGCCAGCGCCTGGCCCGTCTCCCACGCGAGGCGGGAGGGGACGGCCTTCGGGTCCACGGAGTAGAAGTTGCGGCCGGTCGGGAGGACGTTGACGAGGCCGCGGAGCGGGGAGCCGCTGGGCCCTGCCGGGACGAAGCGGCCTTCCAACGCGCGTACGGAGTTGTCGAGTTCGGCGGTGGTCGCGTCGAGGCGCGGGACCACTTCCGTGGCGGCGAAGGTGAGGATCTGGTGGACGGGGCTGGACATGTCAAGCCCCTCCGGCGATTGAGGAGCGGGGTCCGGGGCGGAGCCCCGTGGCGTGAGGGCAACCGACGCCATCGCTTCCGACACCGCCCCCGGAGCCCAGTCGCGGGACTCCATCGACTCCACCAGGGAGCGCGCCAGCGACTCCGCTTCGTCCGCCGCCGTGCGGGTCGCCGCCGACTCGTCCAGGCCCAGTGCCTCGCGCAGGCCGGGGAGGGCCTGGGAACCGCCCCAGATCTGGCGGGCGCGCAGGATCGCCAGGACGAGGTTGACGCGGTCGGGGCCGGCCGGGGCCTGGCCGAGGACGTGCAGACCGTCCCGGATCTGGGCGTCCTTGACCTCGCAGAGCCAGCCGTCGACGTGGAGCAGGAAGTCGTCGAAGCCGTCGTCGTCGGGGCGGGCTTCGAGGCCCAGGTCGTGGTCGAGCTTCGCGGCCTGGATCAGGGTCCAGATCTGGGCCCGGATGGCGGGCAGCTTCGCCGGGTCCATCGAGCTGATCTGGGCGTACTCGTCCAGGAGCTGTTCGAGGCGGGCGATGTCGCCGTAGCTGTCGGCGCGGGCCATCGGCGGCACGAGGTGGTCGATGAGCGTGGCGTGCACGCGGCGCTTGGCCTGGGTGCCCTCGCCGGGGTCGTTGACCAGGAAGGGGTAGACGAGGGGAAGGTCACCGAGGGCGGCGTCCGGTGCGCAGGCAGCCGAGAGGCCCGCGTTCTTGCCGGGCAGCCACTCCAGGTTGCCGTGCTTGCCGAGGTGGATCATCGCGTCCGCGCCGAAACCGCCGTCGGAGGCGGAGGCAGCAATCCAGCGGTACGCGGCCAAGTAGTGGTGCGACGGCGGCAGATCGGGGTCGTGGTAGATCGCGATCGGGTTCTCGCCGAAGCCGCGCGGCGGCTGGATGAGGACGAGCAGGTTGCCGCGGCGCAGGGCCGCGAGCACGATGTCGCCCTCCGGGTTGCGGGAACGGTCCAGGAACATCTCGCCGGGCGGCGGGCCCCAGTGCCGCTCGACGGCGTCGCGCAGCTCCTGCGGCAGCGTCACGTACCAGCGCTTGTAGTCGGCGGCCGGGATGCGGACGGGGTTGCGCGCGAGCTGCTCCTCCGTCAGCCACTCCTGGTCGTGGCCGCCCGCGTCGATGAGCGCGCGGATCAGTTCGTCGCCGTCGCCGGAGGCGAGGCCGGGGATCTCGGCCGTGTCCCCGAAGTCGTAGCCCTCGGCGATGAGGCGCTTGAGCAGGACAATCGCGGAGGCGGGGGTGTCCAGGCCGACGGCGTTGCCGATACGGGAGTGCTTGGTCGGGTACGCGGAGAGGACGAGCGCCAGCTTCTTGTCGGCGGGGGCGATGTGCCGCAGCCGTGCGTGGCGTACGGCGATCCCGGCGACGCGGGCGGCGCGCTCGGGGTCGGCGACGTACGCCGGGAGGCCGTCCTCGTCGATCTCCTTGAAGGAGAACGGGACGGTGATCAGGCGCCCGTCGAACTCCGGCACCGCGATCTGGCTCGCGGCGTCCAGCGGGGAGACACCCTCGTCGTTCTCCGCCCAGTCCGCACGGGACGAGGTCAGGCACAGGGCCTGGAGGATCGGCACGTCGAGGTGGGTGAGGGCGCCCGCGTCCCACGCCTCGTCGTCGCAGCCCGCGCTCGCCTCGGCGGGACGGGTGCCGCCGGCCGCGAGGACCGTCGTGACGATGGCGTCGACGGGGCGCAGGGCCTCGATCAGCTCCGGCTCGGGGGCGCGGAGCGAGGCGACGTAGAGGGGGAGCGGGCGGGCTCCGGTGCGCTCGATCTCGTCGCACAGGGCGTGGACGAAGGCGGTGTTGCCGCTCATGTGGTGGGCGCGGTAGTAGAGCACGGCGACGGTCGGGCCGTCGTTCCGCGAGGGGGTCCGCTCCAGGTGGCCCCAGGTGGGCGCCGGGGCCGGGGGCTCGAAGCCGTGGCCGGTGAGCAGAACGGTGTCGGAGAGGAAGTTCGCCAGCTGGCCGAGGTTGGCCGGGCCGCCGTGCGCCAGGTAGGCGTGGGCCTCCGCCGCGATGCCGACCGGGACCGTGGAGGCCGCCATCAGCTGGGCGTCCGGGGCCTGTTCACCGCTGAGCACCACCAGCGGGATACCGGCGGCGGCCAGCCGGTCGATGCCGTCCTGCCAGGCGCGGACCCCGCCGAGGAGGCGTACGACGACCAGGGCCACGCCGTCGAGGAGCGCGGGGAGCTCGGTCTCGACGTCGAGGCGGGAGGGGTTCGCGAAGCGGTACGTGACGGACTCGTCAGCGGGGTTCGCGGTGGCGGCGGCGTTGGCCGCGCGGGCGCTGAGCAGGTCGGTGTCGGACGTCGACAGGAGCAGGAGCTGCGCGGGCTGAGCGGGCTGAGCCGGGTGCGAGGGCTGCTGGGGCATGCGTCGTCTGGCCTTCCTCGGGGTGTCCGCGCCCCGGGTGGGTTCTGACGGCGGGAGTTCCTGGCTCACCCTCTTCTATGAGAGGGCTCACAGTGGCGGGACCGCGCCGGAATCGCACCGGGCTTCCTCCCCTGTCGCCGTCGCTGGCGATGGTGGCGGGCCGGACGGGACCGCCGCGGCTCATCGTACGGGGCGAGGGCGTGACCTGGTACGGGATGCCCATCACAGGCGGTGGGTATGCTCCGTCGCATGCCCGCCTCCCCCATACCCATCCGTCCTGGTGCGTCCGGTACGCCCGGAACATCCGGGGCGTCCGAGGCGTCCGAGGCGTCCGGGGCCTTTCCGGGTGACGCCTGTCCCGGGGCGCTGCGGCTGCACGCCGCCGATGACGGGTACCTGGCGCGGGTCCGGATCCCCGGCGGGATTCTCGACGTGGCGCAGGCGCGGGCCCTCGGTGACGCGGCGGCGCGGCTCGGCGACGGGACGCTGCATCTCACCTCGCGGGGCAACGTGCAGCTGCGCGGGCTGCGGGAGGGATGCGGTGGGGAACTGGCGGAGGTGCTCGGCGCGGCCGGGCTGCTGCCGTCCGCCGCGCACGAACGGGTCCGCAACGTGGTGGCTTCGCCGATGTCCGGGCTCGATGGGGGCGGGGTCGTCGACGTACGCGGGTGGTTGACCGGGCTCGACGCGGCGCTGTGTGCGAGTTCTGTCACTCCGGAGTTGTCCGGGCGGTTCCTTTTCGCGCTCGATGACGGGCGGGGGGATGTGGCGGGGCTGCGGCCCGATGTGTTGCTGCGCGGGCTCGCGGGGGGTTCGGCCGGGCTTTTCGTCGGGGGCGCGGCGTTCGTTGTGGAGTACGCGGATGCGGCGCGGGCGGCGGTCATCGCGGCCGAGGTTTTTGTGGCGGCAGCGCGAGGTGTCTCGGGCCGACGGGTCTGGAGAGTCCGCGAACTCAACATGCCTGCGCCTGAATTGGCCTCCTTGATTGCCGAGCAACTCTCTGCGAGGGGCATCGAGGCCAGCCCCCTCAGCGGCGCGGGCGGCGACGGCGCCGTGCCCATCGGCATCGAGGCCAACCCCGTCAGGGGCGCGGGGAACTGCGCGACCAGCCACGACGCTCCCGCACCCGCCATCGATAGCGCCACCGGCACCGCCGCCCAGGCCACGGGGCTCCGCCCCGGACCCCGCTCCTCAATCGCCGGAGGGGCTGAATTTTATGGACCCGGCGACCAGCCTTCCGCCGAGGCCGAAATTTTGGGACCCGGCGGCCAACGTCCCACCGAGGCTGAATTTTATGGACCCGGCGGCCAGCCTCCCGCCGAGGCTGAATTTTATGGACCCGGCGGCCAAAAGATCACCGCCCCGTTCGGGGCGTTCGCCCAACCCCAATGGGCCGCCCTGACCGACCTCGTCGCGCGGCTTCCCGCCAGGGAAATCCGGCTCACCCCCTGGCGGGACATAGTCATCCCCGGTGCCACCCGGGCCCAGGCCGACCAGCTCACCGGGACGGGCCTCGTGGCCGACCCGGATTCGCCCTGGACCCGCACAGGGGCCTGCACAGGCCGCCCCGGATGCGCCAAGGCGAACGCGGACGTGCGGGCCGACGCCACCGCGAGGCATCCCACCCTGCCCACCTACTGGTCCGGCTGCGAACGCCGCTGCGGGCACCCCGTCGGGCCGTACGTGGACGTCGTAGCGAGGCCCGACGGCACGTACGACGTAAGCAACCCCACCTCCACACAACCCAGTTGAAAGATGCGAACCCGTGTATGACTACGAGAAGGACGGCGCGGCCATCTACCGCGAGTCCTTTGCCACCATCCGAGCGGAGGCCGCGGAAGGACTCGCGGCGCTGCCCGCAGACGTCGCCCAGGCGGCGGTCCGCATGATCCACGCCTGCGGTCAGGTGGATCTCGTACGGGACATCGGCCACTCGGCCGGCGTCGTGGCGAAGGCACGGGCCGCCCTGCGCGGCGGGGCACCGATTCTCTGCGACGCGCGGATGGTCGCCAGCGGCGTCACCCGCAAGCGCCTGCCCGCCGACAACGAGGTCATATGCACCCTGAATGAGCCGGAAGTGCCAAGCCTCGCGGCCGAGTTGGGCACCACCCGCAGCGCCGCCGCGCTCGAACTGTGGCGGGACCGGCTCGACGGCGCCGTCGTCGCCATCGGCAACGCCCCGACCGCCCTCTTCCACCTCCTGGAGATGATCGGGAAGGGCGCGCCCAGGCCGGCGGCGATCCTCGGCATCCCGGTCGGGTTCGTCGGGGCCGCCGAGTCCAAGGACGCCCTCGCCGCGAACGAGTTGGGCCTGGAGTACCTGATCGTCCGCGGGCGCCGCGGCGGCAGCGCCATCACCGCCGCCGCGATCAACGCCATAGCGACCGAGGTGGAGATCCAGGCATGAGCGTCCCCAGCAACACCCCCACAAGCACCGGCAAGTTGTACGGCGTCGGGCTCGGGCCCGGTGACCCGGAGCTGATGACCGTCGCCGCCGTCCGTGCCATCGCCTGTGCGGACGTCATCGCGTACCACTGTGCCCGCCACGGCCGTTCCATCGCGCGCTCGATCGCGGCGGAGCACATCCGGGAGGGGCAGATCGAGGAGCGGCTGATGTATCCGCTCACGGTCGAGACGACGGACCACCCGGGCGGCTACCGCGGCGCGCTCGACGACTTCTACGCCGAGGCCGCCGCCACGCTCGCCGCGCACCTCGACGCGGGCCGTACGGTCGCCGTGCTCGCGGAGGGCGACCCGCTCTTCTACGGCTCCTACCAGCACATGCACAAGCGCCTCGCCGACCGCTACGACACGACCGTCATCCCCGGTGTCACGTCCATCAGCGCGGCAGCGGCCCGTCTCGGCGAGCCGCTCTGCGAGGACAAGGAGACGCTGACGATCATCCCGGGGACGCTCCCCGAGGACGAGCTGACGGCGCGGATCGCGGCGGCGGACTCCGCCGTGGTCATGAAGATGGGCCGTACGTTCACCAAGGTGCGTACGGCGCTGGAGAGTTCGGGCCGGCTCGACGACGCCCGTTATGTCGAGCGGGCGTTCATGGCCGGTGAGCGCACGGGCCGGCTCGCCGACATCGACCCGGACTCGGTGCCGTACTTCTCGGTCGCGGTCCTGCCGTCCCGGATCGACGCCGAGCCCGCCTCCGACGACGAAAACCCCGGCCGGGGCGAGGTCGTCGTCGTCGGTACCGGTCCGGCGGGGGCGCCGTGGCTGACGCCCGAGTCGCGCGGCGCGCTCGCGAACGCCGACGATCTCGTCGGCTACACCACCTACCTCGACCGGGTGCCGGAGCGTCCGGGGCAGCGGCGGCACGGTTCGGACAACAAGGTGGAGTCCGAGCGCGCCGAGTTCGCCCTCGACCTGGCGCGGCGCGGGCGGCGCGTGGTCGTCGTCTCGGGCGGTGACCCGGGCGTCTTCGCGATGGCCACGGCGGTGCTCGAGGTCGCGTCGCAGGAGACGTACACGGATGTGCCCGTACGCGTACTGCCCGGGGTGACGGCTGCCAACGCCGCCGCCGCGAAGGCCGGGGCGCCGCTCGGCCACGACTACGCCACGATCTCCCTCTCCGACCGGCTCAAGCCGTGGGAGGTCATCGCGGAGCGCCTGCGCACGGCGGCGGCGGCCGATCTGGTGCTCGCGCTCTACAACCCCGGTTCGCGCAGCCGGACCTGGCAGGTCGGCAAGGCCCGCGAGCTTCTCCTCGAATGCCGTCTGCCCGACACCCCGGTCGTCCTCGCCCGCGACGTCGGCGGCCCCGAGGAGAGCATCCGCACAGTCCGCCTCGCCGACCTCGACCCGGCCGTCGTCGACATGCGCACCCTGCTGATCGTCGGCTCGTCGCAGACCCAGGCGGTGGAACGTGGCGACGGCCGCACGGTGACGTGGACGCCGCGCCGCTATCCGGAGACCAGTTCCTGAACCCAGGTGGCGGCGGCCTCCACGGTGGCCGCCACCGGTACCCCGGCCTGTACCGGTGGGCGGCGGACCACGATCACCGGGATGCCTGCCTCTCGCGCCGCCGTCAGTTTGGGGGCGGTCGCGGTGCCGCCGCTGTCCTTCGTCACCAGGACGTCGATGCGGTGGCGGGCGAGGAGTTCGCGTTCGCCGTCGAGCGTGAACGGGCCGCGGTCGAGCAGCAGCTCCAGGTGGGGCGGGCACGGCGGTTCGGGGGCGTCGACGGAGCGTACGAGGAAGAACGCGTCGTCGATGTGGGCGAACGTGGCGAGCCCCATCCGGCCCGTGGTCAGGAACACCCGTCGGCCCGGTCCTCGTACGGTCCGTACGGCCTGTGCCGCCTCGGCCAGTGAGGCGACCTCCCGCCAGTCGTCGCCCGCCTCCGGGACCCAGCCGGGCCGGCGCAGCGCCAGCAGGGGAACATGGGTGGTGGCGGCCGCCTCGGCCGCGTTGAAACTGATCTTCTCGGCGAAGGGATGCGTGGCGTCGATGACCGCGCTCACGGCGTGCTCGCGCAGCCATGCGGCCATGCCCGCCGCCCCGCCGAACCCGCCGATCCGCACCTCGCCCGGCGGCAGCCGCGGCGCGGCGACCCGGCCCGCGAGGGAAGTGGTGACCCGCAGCCCCGGGTGGCCGTCCAGCGTCTCGGCCAGCTGCCTGGCCTCGGTCGTTCCGCCGAGGACGAGTACATGCATCGGGGAACTCCATGAGTGAATCGGCGAGTGGGGCGACTGAGGCGACTGAGGCGAAGGGCGGGCGCGGCGCCCAACTCAAGCACACCGGTCTGCGGCCCGGCTGGACGACCGGGGCCTGCGCGACGGCCGCGACGACCGCCGCGTACACGGCGCTGTTGAGCGGCGACTTCCCCGACCCGGTGACGATCACGCTGCCCAAGGGCCAGACCCCGTCCTTCGCGCTCGCCGTCGAGTCACGCGACGGGGGTTCGGCGACGGCCGGGGTCGTGAAGGACGCGGGCGACGACCCGGACGTCACGCACGGCGCGCTGGTACGGGCCACCGTGCGGGCGCTGCCCGCCGGGTCCGGGGTCGTCTTCCGGGCCGGGCCCGGCGTCGGCACCGTCACCCGGCCCGGGCTGCCGCTCGATGTCGGCGAGCCCGCGATCAACCCGGTGCCGCGGCAGATGATCAGGGACCATGTGGCGCGGGTCGCGGCGGCGTGCGGTGGCAGTGGCGACGTGGAGGTCACCGTCTCCATCGACCACGGCGAGGAGATCGCCCGCTCCACCTGGAACCCGCGCCTGGGCATCCTCGGCGGCCTCTCCGTCCTCGGCACCACCGGCATCGTCGTGCCCTACTCCTGCTCGGCGTGGATCGACTCGATCCGGCGCGGCGTGGACGTGGCGCGGGCGGCGGGCCGTACGCACGTCGCCGGCTGCACCGGTTCCACCTCGGAGAAGACAGTCGTACGCGTACACGGCCTGCCGGAGAACGCTCTGCTGGACATGGGTGACTTCGCGGGCGCCGTCCTGAAGTACATCCGGCGTCACCCGGTGGACCGGCTCACCCTCTGCGGCGGTTTCGCGAAGCTCTCCAAACTGGCGGCGGGCCACTTGGACCTCCACTCCGGGCGCTCCCAGGTGGACAAGGGGTTTCTTGCCGAACTGGCCGTACGGGGTGGCGCGGGCCCGGACCTGGCGGATGCGGTCGCCACCGCCAACACCGGCCTCGCCGCGCTTCAGCTGTGCGCCGCCGCGGGCGTCCCGCTGGGCGACCTGGTCGCTGCGGAGGCCCGTGATCAGGCCCGGCTTGTGCTCCGCGAGGCGCCGGTCCTCGTGGACGTCATCTGCATCGACCGGGCCGGGAACGTGGTCGGCCGGGGTTGATCGCGCAGTTCCCCGCGCCCCTGAAAGGTCGTACCTCAAGCGCGCCACCGTCGTGGCTGGTCGCGCAGTTCCCCGCGCCCCTGGGAGGCGCACTTCGTGCGCCATCTCAAGGGGAGCGGAGCTGCGGCGAAGCCGCATGCTTCAGGGGCGCGGGGAACTGCGCGACCAGCCCCCACCGGGCGGTCAGCAAAAATCCAGCCCCTCCGGCGATTGAGGAGCGGGGTCCGGGGCGGAGCCCCAGGGCTCAGCGAGAATGCCGGGGTCGGTTCACATCCAGCCCCTCCGGCGATTGAGGAGCGGGGTCCGGGGCGGAGCCCCGTGACATCAGCAAGCGTGCCGGTCGCGTTCAGCCGAGTACAGATGACTGTCCCGGAACTGCGAAGCCCCCAGCGTCCGCCCCACCAAAATCACAGCCGTACGCAGCACACCCGCCGACTTGACCTGCCCAGCGATATCCCCGAGGGTCCCCCGCAACACCACCTCGTCCGCCCGGCTGGCATACGCCACGACCGCCGCCGGACAGTCGACCCCATAGTGCGGAAGCAACTCGGAGACGATCCGGTCGACGTAGCGAGCGCCCAGGTGCAGAACGAGCAGCGCCCCACTCGCCCCGAGCGTCGCAAGGTCCTCCCCCGCAGGCATGGGCGTGGCCTGCTGCGAGATCCGGGTCAGGATGACGGTCTGCCCGACGGTGGGCACCGTCAGCTCCCGCTTCAGCGCCGCCGCAGCCGCCGCGAACGCCGGTACTCCGGGCACGACCTCGTAGGGAACACCCGCCGCGTCGAGGCGCCGCATCTGTTCGGCGACCGCGCTGAACACGGACGGGTCGCCCGAGTGCAGCCGGGCGACGTCGAGGCCCGCCTCGTGCGCGGCGACCAACTCCCGTTCGATGGCGTCGAGATCGAGGTTCGCCGTGTCGACGAGCCGCGAGTCCGGCGGGCACTCGGCGAGAAGCTCCTCCGGTACCAGCGAACCCGCATAAAGACACACCTGGCAAGCGGCAAGCGTCCGCGCGCCGCGCAGCGTGATCAGGTCGGCGGCGCCGGGGCCCGCCCCGATGAAGTACACGGTCATGGCTGTCCCACTTCTGTCTTCGTCAAGGACGTCTTCGTCAAGGACGTCTTCGTCAAGGACGTCTTCGTCAAGGACGTCTTCGTCACCGACCACTGCGTGACCGGCATCGCCTGCCGCCACCCCGTGAACCCGCCGACCGGCACGGCATGCGCGACGGACAGTTTCACGAGGTCGCCGCCGTGCCGCCGGTACCAGGCGGCGAGCAGCGCCTCCGATTCCAGCGTGACGGTGTTCGCGACGAGCCGCCCGCCCACCGGCAGCGCCTCCCAGCAGCGTTCGAGGAGCCCCGGGGCGGTGAGCCCGCCGCCGATGAACACCGCGTCCGGCGTGGGGAGTTGGGCGAGCGCGTCCGGTGCCGGGCCCGTGACGACGGTCAGCTGGGGCACGCCGAGCCGGGCCGCGTTGCGTCCGATCCGGGCGGCGCGCTCGGGGTCGCGTTCGACGGCGTAGGCCCGGCAGGACGGGTGGGTCCGCAGCCATTCCACGCCGATGGAGCCGGAGCCGCCGCCCACGTCCCACAGGAGTTCGCCGGGTGCGGGCGCGAGCGCGGCGAGTGTGGCGGCCCGGATGTGGCGTTTGGTGAGCTGCCCGTCGTTCTCGTACGCGGTGTCCGGCAGGCCGGGCGCGGCGCCGAGCCGGAGCGCGTCGGGGGCGCGGCGGCAGTCGACGGCGATCACGTTCAGCGGGTCGCCGGGCTCATGGCTCCACTCCTCGGCAACCCCCGCGTACGTGGCCTCGCCCGCCGCGCCCAACTGCTCCAGCACCGTCATCCGGCTGGGCCCGAACCCCCGCGCGGTGAGCAGCGCCGCCACTTCGGCCGGGGTGTCCGCGCCCGCCGAAAGGACCAGTACGCGGCGCCCGTCGTGCAGTACGGCGGCGAGCCGGTCCGCCGGGCGGCCGACCAGGGTGACGACCTCGGTCTCCTCGACGGGCCAGCCGAGCCGCGCGCAGGCGTAGGACAGGGAAGACGGGTGGGGCAGGATCCGTACGGAGTCCCGGCCCGCGATCTCGGTGAGGGTCCGGCCGATCCCGTAGAACATGGGGTCGCCGCTGGCCAGGACGGCGAGGCGGCGTCCCGCGTACCGGGCGAGCAGGCCGGGCACGGCGGGGCGCAGCGGTGACGGCCACGGCACGCGTTCCGCGGCGCACTCGGCGTCCGGCAGCAGCGCGAGCTGGCGCGGGCCCCCGACGACGGCCCCGGCGGCGCGCAGGGCGGCGCGTGAGGTCTCCGGAAGCCCGGCCCACCCGTCGGCCCCGATCCCGACGACGGTCACCACGGTCTCCGCGGGCGCCACGCTCTCCGCAGGCGCCGCGGTCACGCTGTCACCGCCGTCACCGCCGTCACCGCCGACGGGTCGGGGGTCGTGGGGATCGGCGGGAGTCACTGCCTGGTACCTCGTACGTGGTGCGTCATGCTCGGGAGGGTTACGTGAAGTCAAGGGAGCCGCACTCTATCGGGCGACATCGGTTCCCCCGCCGACGCCCCTGGAGCGCCGATGTCCCGCACCGCCCTCACCGGCCGCCTCGCACCGATCATGCCGGGCCGCGACCTGCCGGCGACGATCGGCTTCTACGCGCCTCTCGGCTTCACCGCCGACGCCCACTATCCGGACGACGGGTATCTGATCCTCGTCCGCGACGAGGCGGAACTGCATTTCTTCCACGCCCCCGACGCCGACCCGCTGAGCACCGCGCACGCCGTGTACCTGCGGCTCGACGGCGGCGCGCACATCGTGGACGCGCTGTACGAGGAGTGGCGGGCGACGGGTCTGAGCGCGGACCCGTACGCGACGCCGCGCCTCGTCGAGCCGGACGACACGGTGTACGGAATGCGGGAGTTCGCGCTCGTGGACCCGGACGGGAACCTGCTCAGGATCGGTGCCGTGCTGGAGGCTACTGAGGGTTGAGCGGGGGCAGGGCGGGGGCCGGAGCCGACGCGCCGCACGGCCGGACGCTCCCCGCGGCGGCCTCCCGCACGGTGTTACCTCGGCAACAGGTGACGGCGAGCGGGAGGTACGGGACGACATGACGAGATACGGGGCGGCGCGGGCCTGGGTCGTGTCCGCCGTGGTCCTCGGGGCGTCGGCCCTGCCGGGGACGGGGACGCAGGCGCGGGCCGCCGACGACGACACGGTGCACGCGGCCGTCGTGTGGCCGGTCATGACGGCCCCGCACATGACGGCGGCGGCCCTCGGTTCGGGCGACAGCGCGCAGGCCGTCTTCGACGACGACACCCTCGCCGGTCTGTTCGCGTCCGGCGGCCGGCTGCGCGAGGTCGTCGACGCGGGCCGGGACCGCCAGGTCAGCTGGGTCCTCGACCCGGATCTGGTGCTCGCCGCCGAGGCGATGGCGGACGGCTACCGCCTCGCGGACGGCGACGGCTCCAGCAATCCGCAGGACAGCACGCGGGGCACCGGGCAGGCCGCGGCGCGCGCCTGGCTGGCCGCGCTCAGGGACGCGGTCGAGGGGCGTGACGTGTGGCTGCTGCCGTACGCGGACACGGACCTGGCCTCGCTGGCCCACCACCCGGGTACCGACACCGACGATCTGACGGAGGTCGTCGCGGGGCTCACGGACGACACCAAGGAGGAGGTCGACCAGATCCTCGGCACCGGGACCCGGGCCGGTCTCGGCTGGCCCGCGGACGGCGCGCTCGACACCGCCATCACCCAACTGGGTACGGAGTTGGGGGTGAACCGCGTCCTCACGTCCGGCGAAGGCCTCACCCCGGCGGGCAAGGACCCGGTGAAGATCGACACCGACAGTGCCGAGAACGCAGACAGCAACAAGGGGGACAGCGACGACGACGCCAAGGTCACCGCGCTCCCCTACGACGCGACCCTCACGACCGCTCTCGCCCGTATCCAGGACCCGGGCCCGGACCCGGAGGCCTCCGCGTCCCCCTCCCTGTCCCCTTCACCGTTCGCCTCGGCGACCACGACGCCCAGCAACGGCCTCGGCCTGAGTCCCGCCCCCGACTCCAGCCCGTCGGCGTCCGCGACCGGCGGCGAGAGCGACGACACGCCCGATCCCGCCGACGTCACCCGCATCACCGCGCTCGTCAAGAAGAACGTCCGCCCCGTCCTCGTACCGCCGCGTGATCTGTCCGGTACGGCGGCGAACGCGCTCGGGGCCGCGATCGACTCCGGCGATGACGACGGCTGGCTGGATCTGGAGGGCATCCGTGCCGCCGACGACGATCCGGTGGCGGGCAAGGTCGTGGTGCCCGCGGCCTACCCGTCGCGGCTGCGCGCGAGCGAACTCACCTCGGCCGAACTGACGGCGGTGGCACAGGACTTGGACGGCCTGGCGACTCTCTCGAAGGTGCTGGCCGATCCGAAGGCCACCACGGCGTCCGTGCACGCGGCGATGGCGCGTGCCCTGTCGACGGCCTGGCGCGCGCAGGACGACTCGGCGCAGCGGGCCTTCCAGCGGCGCACGTCCGATTTCCTGGACACGTCCGTGGAGTCGCTGCGGCTCGTCCCGAAGACCACCCTCACCCTCACCTCCGGCGACTCGACGGTCCCGGTGACGGTCGACAACGGACTTCAGCAGCCGGTGGCGGGCCTCGAACTCCGCGTCTCCTCCAGCGACGCGGAGAGGCTGGAGGTCAACGACGGGAAGCTGTCGGTGGAGGCCGCCGGTTCCGCGAGCCACACCACGCACATCGACGTCACGGCGAAGGCCAACGGCAAGGCGCGGATCACCGCGCAGCTCTACACCCGCAGCGACGGAAAGCCGTGGGGCGAGCCGATCACGTTCGAGGTGGACGTCACGTCGGTGTCGACGGGGGCGATCGCCGTGGTGGGGGCGGGGGTCGTCCTCATCGTGCTGGCGGCACTGTTCCGGATGCGGCGGGTGCGCAGGCGCCGGGCGCGGCAGTCTCAGCCCCCCGTGGAGTGAGGAACCCCCGGTGGAGTGAGGCCGGTGCTCAGCGGGCCCAGGCCGGGACCCAGGTGTCGGACCCGCGCGGCTCGCTGTACGCGCGCAGCAGGTGGGCCCGCAGGGCGGCGAGCCCCGGGTGCGGGTTGTCGTCGCGCCTCAGCAGGGAGTGCGGGTAGACCGGGGTCGGGCGGTGCACCGGGATCATGCGCAGCTCCAGGCCGGCGGGGTACGCGAGTGGGGTGCGCGGGCCCATGAACGTGGCGACCGTCGCCGAGTCCGCCACCGTCTGCAACAGGTGGTCCGCACCGAAGTTCGGGCCCGCCACGTCGATGTCGAGCCCGAAGTCGTCCGCCAGCTCCCCGTAGTACGCGCCCCACTCGGTGCCCTGCCCCAGGCCCGGCATCCGGATCCGGTGCCCGGCGAGGTCGGCCGGGGTGACGGCGTCCGCCCCCGCGAGGGGATGCCCGGTGCCGGTGACGAGCAGGATCGGCTCGTCGACGACACGCTCGCTGCGCACCCCGGGCGGCAGTTGGTCCTCGGGGATGCGGCGGGCCCAGAACGCGGCGTCGAGGCTCCCGTCCCGGACGGCGGCGAGCACGGCCTTCCCGGCCGCGCCCAACGCCACCACGTCGAGAGCGACCTCGGGGTGGGCCCGGTGGAAGTCCTGGAGGAGCCCGGCGGTCATGACGCGGGTGCCCATCACGTCGACGCGCAGTGGACGCCGCCCGGGCCGCACGGACGCGGTGGCTTTCTCCAGGGCGCGCAGTACGGCCTTGGCGTGGGGCAGGAACGCCTGCCCGTCCAGGGTGAGCCGGGCGCCGCGCGGCACCCGCGTGAACAGCCGCACGCCCAGCTCCGCCTCCAGGGCGGCGACCCGCTTGGAGACGGCCTGCTGGCTGACGCCCAGCTCCTGCGCCGCCACCTGGAACTGCCCCTCTTCGGCGACAGCGACGACGGTGCGTACGGTTTCGAGATCCACCTCCACATGGAACCACTGGCCCCTGGAACCACGCCGCCGTACAACCACCGGTTGTACGAGGACGGGGTGTCGGTTGTTTGATCGGGCCGGTCCCGCACCGCTTGGATCGCACGTCATGACGCAGATGCGGCTGGGCCGCGATTTCGGGTGGTTGTGGGCGGCGTTCGCGGTGAGCACGGCGGGTACGTGGCTGGCCCTGGACGCGTTCTCGCTGATCGCGGTGCTCGTCCTGGACAGCAGTACGGCGCAGGTGTCGTTCCTGGCGGCGGCCGGGCTCGCCGCCGGGGCGCTGATCGCGGTGCCGCTGGGCCCGTGGGTGGAGTTCCGCCGCAAGCGGCCGGCGATGATCTGGGCCGATCTGGTGCGGTGCGGGGCGCTGCTCACGCTGCCGGTGGCGTACGTGCTGGATGTGTTGGGCTTCGCCCAGCTGGTGCTCGTCTCGGTGGTCGTCGCGGCCGCCGACATTGTTTTCAAGGCAGCGAGCGGCGCCCATCTGAAGGCCCTTGTCCCGGCGGACGGGCTGCTGGTCGCGAGTGCCCGGTTCGAGACGACTATGTGGACGGCCACCGCGCTCGGCCCGCCGCTCGGAGGCGCCGCGATCACCTTCTTCGGGCCGCTGACGACGATCGTCGGGGACGCGGTGACCTACGTCCTGTCCGCACTCGGGGTCCGGGCGATCCGCTCGCCCGAGGCGGTGCCGGGTCCCTCGGGGGGTGGCCGTGGGTTCAGTTGGGCCGAGGTGGGTGAGGGGTGGCGGTATGTGTGGCGCCACCCCGACCTGCGGGGGCTGTTCCTGAACACCGCGCTCGTGAACGGGCTGATCATGGTCGGCGCCCCGCTGATGGCCGTGCTGATGCTGCGCGAACTCGACTTCCCCGTATGGCAGTACAGCCTCGCCTTCAGCGTCCCGTGCCTAGGCGGACTCATCGGCTCCCGGCTCTCACCCCGCCTCGTGAAGCGGTACGGGGCCCTGCGGGTGCTGCGGGTCAGCGGGGTTGCGCGCGTTTGCTGGCCGGTGGGGTTGGCGTTCACCGGTCCCGGGGTGGGCGGTCTCCTTGTGGTGATGGCCGTCGAGCTCGGCCTCATCACCTGCTGCGGCATCTTCAACCCCGTCATGGCCCGAGAACGCCTCCAGCGGACCGAGTCGGATCGGGTGGCCCGGGTCCTGACGGCCTGGAACATCACGGGCAGCGCGGTGATCGCTGCGCTGACCTTGGTGTGGGGCGAGATCGCGGCGGCGGTCGGTACGCGGGGGGCGCTGGCCGCGGCCGGGGTTTTGTTGCTGGGTACGCCAATTCTGCTGCGCAGGGCTTCGTCGGCTACAGGGAGCCCTGCGCGGCTGCCGACATGAACGCGGCGAAGGCCGTTGAAGTGACGGCGAAGACGCCGCCGTCGGGGTTCTTGGAGTCGCGGAGGGCGACGTGCCCTTGGGTAGTGGCGGCGACCTCAAGGCACTCGCCGCCTTCGTTGCCGCTGTAGGAGGACTTGCGCCAAGCCGCGCCGTCGAGAGGGGCGCACTCAACACACTCGCCTCCAGTGTCACTGCTGTAGCTCGACCTACGCCATGTCGCGCCCGTCAGCTCCCAGGTGTTCCCCATAGCTCTCCTCCATTACGCGGCTGATCAGCGCCCCCGACGCCTCCACGGAGAGGGCTGTGGCCTGAAGTTGAGCGTAACGGAGTGAACCGGCCCTGATTGCTTGCGGGTTGGCCGTCGCATGACCCTGAATGAAGTCTTCGGTGTAGGCAATGTCCGGGTCGCCATCGAAGCGCATGAGCGTGAACGTCCCAGGCAACCCGCGATGTGCACCGACCGAGAACGGCACCACCTGAACATTCACGTCGTCGCGCTCCCTGAAGCTCAAAAGGTGGGCGAGTTGGTTCCACATCACCTCACGTCCCCCCACTTCGCCGCGCAGCACGGCCTCACTCAGCACAACCCACAGTGCGGACGGGGCAGCCCGGTCCAATACACGCTGCCGCTCCATACGAGCCGCGAGCCGCTCGTCGAGCTGGTCCGGCTTGGACACTTCCAGGACGGCCCGTGCGTAAGCCTCGGTCTGTAGCAGCCCGTACACAACCTGGGCTTGGTAGGTCGAGATGTAGGTCGCCTGTGCCTCCATCCGCGCGACTTCCTGGAACCACGACGGCAACTGACTCCGCAACACCAGCCCCGCAAGCCGCCCAAACGCCCCACCCGCCCCCAGGACGGAGTCCACCCGCTCGGCGAAATCGCGGGTCGGGACCTTGTGGGCCGTCTCGATCTGGCCCACCAAGGACCCGGTACAAAACAGCTTCGCGCCCAGCTGCGGCTGGCTCAGACCCGCCGCCTCGCGCCAGTGACGCAACTCCGAGCCGAAATGATCGAGCGGCGACGCGCTCGGGTCGAGTTGCCGGATATTGGCCATGGCTCCCCCAACGACAGTGACTGTCCGCTTCTGTTTGTAGCCGAGAGTAGCGATCAGCCGCCACTCTCGTACCGAGAACGCCTCAACTCGTCCCTCTTGGCCAGGAGTTGTCATGACCTGTCACGCCATGGATTTCTCGGTGGGCACCCATTCGGCCCAGCACATTCGCAGGATCGTCCGGATCTACCTACGCCAGTGGGACATGCCGGAACTGACGGAGGCGGCGGAGCTGGCGGTGACGGAACTCCTCGCCAACGTGGTCCGGCACGTACCGGGCAGGCGCTGCACGCTGTTGATCGTGCGGCAGGACAGAGGCGTACGCGTGGAGGTCGGCGACCCGGACCCGCGCCCCTTGGTCGTACGGAATCCGGAGCAGCTGGACGAGGGCGGCCGGGGCCTGCTGCTCGTCCAGGCGGTCACGGACCGTTGGGGGGTGCGGCCGAGCCCGCCGGGCAAGACGGTGTGGTTCGAATGCGACGCGAAGACGGGCACGTAACATCCGCCCTAAACGCCCTAAATTAGGAGCATTCATGGCACACGTGCACGTGATCCTCAATCAGAAAGGCGGCGTGGGCAAGTCCACGCTCGCCGTGAACCTGGCCGCCGTGACCGCCGACGTCCTCGGCGCGGGCAGCCGGCGAGAAGGCGAACACCCGCCGGTCGTCGCCGTCTCCATCGACCCGCAGGGCTCGGCCGTGTGGTGGTCCGAGCGTGTCGGTGAGGGCCTGCCCTTCGACTTCGTGCAGGCCCACAACGACCTCGCGGGCCTCGCCGCCCTGTCCCGCATCCCGTCCGTGCAGCACGTCTTCGTCGACACCCCGGGCTGGCTCGACCTCGCCGAGAACGACGGCGCCGACCCCCTCGGCAAGGGCGCCGCCGCCGACGCCCTGCGCGCGGTGCTGTCCAGCGCCACCGACGTCATCGTCCCCATCGAGCCCGAGCCGCTCGGCTTCCAGCCGACGCAGCGCACGGTCGAGCGGGTCGTGAAACCGCGCGGCCTTCCGTTCCGTGTCGTCATCAACAACTGGGACCCGCGCGACGGCAAGGCCGACCTGGAACAGACCCGCGCCTTCGTCGAGGCCCAGGGCTGGCCGCTGGCCCGCGCCGTCGTCCGCCACTACAAGCTGCACACCCGGGCCAGCGCGGACGGCCTGGTCGTCACCCAGTACGGCGCCAACCGCGTAGCCCTCCAGGCCCGCGAGGACTTCTTCCGGCTCGCCCTGGAGGTCGGCCTCGCCGCGATCCCGAAGCCGGCCCGCACAAAGTCGGGTTCGCGTACGAAGGCTACGAAGGCTGCTAAGAAGAGGGTGAAG
This sequence comes from Streptomyces kunmingensis, assembly GCF_039533535.1. Classification (NCBI taxonomy): domain Bacteria; kingdom Bacillati; phylum Actinomycetota; class Actinomycetes; order Kitasatosporales; family Streptomycetaceae; genus Streptomyces; species Streptomyces kunmingensis. Next base: position 290,196 of record NZ_BAAATS010000017.1, on the reverse strand, counting down.
GCCTGATGGGGCGCCGCACCGACCTCTCCTCCTTGCTGGGCGCGGCGGACGCGGAACGAGTGCCCGCCGCGCCGAAACGGCCCGCCACCGAACCGCTCACCGTCCCCGTCACCGACCTCGCCGAGAACCCGGACAACCCGCGTCACGAACTGCGCGACCTGGACGGCCTCGCCGAGACCGTTCGCGAGCGCGGTGTGCTCCAGGCCCTCGGTGTCGTCCCCGCCGCCGTGTTCCTCGCCGCGCACCCGCACCACAAGGCGGCCGTGGCCGGTGCCCCGTACGTCGTGCTGCACGGCCACCGCCGGCTCGCCGCCGCCAGGATGGCCGGGCTCGACGAAGTGCCCGTCCTCGTCCGCTCCGACGCCAGCCGCTCCGACGAGGACGCGCTCATCGAGAACGTCCAGCGCGACGACCTCACCGAACTGGAACAGGCCCAGGCCATCCAGGGCCTCATCACCGCCTACGGCTACTCGCAGCGCCAGGTCGCCGCCCGCATCGGCAAGACCCAGGGGTTCGTCTCCCAGCGCCTGTCCCTGATGAAGCTGCGCGAGGACCTGCAAGAAGCCCTCGCCGACGGACGCGTCTCCGTCGAGGACGCCCGCCGCATCGCCCGCCTCCCCCACGAGGACCAGCAGCTGCCCGGCCAGTACGGGGAACTGCCCGCCGCCTCCGTGCCCCCGGCCCGCACCGAGCGGCGCGGGCGCGATTACGGCGTAATCAGGATCGACAGCCGGGACCGGCCGGAGGACGTGGTCGACGCCCTGCGCCGCCACCTCGCCCCGGCCGCCCTCGACCGGGTCGTGGAACTCCTGAGCCGCTGACCCCGGCCCGGTCGCTTAACGTTGCCCCGTGCTTCCCGTGCCGTCCCCGTCCGTGACCCCGTCCGTGACCCAGCCGCCGCCCGCCGAGGCCGTCACCCCGCTCATCCGCGGCCTCGACGTCCTGCGGCGCCTCACGGACGCGGACGGCACCCTCGCCCTCGCCGAACTCGCCCGGTCCAGCGGCCTCGCCCGGTCCACCGTCGACCGGATCTGCGCGACCCTGGCCCACCTCGGCCACGTACGCCTCGACGGGCGGGACGCCTCCCTCGCGCCGCCCCTCATGGCCGTCGCCAACGCCTACCTCGACTCCCTGCGCCTGCCCGAGCTGCTCGGGCCGCTCGCCGACCGGCTCGCCGACGAACTCGACGAATCCGTCTCCCTCGCCGTCCCTGACGGCCCCGACATCCGCTTCGTCCACCAGGTCCTGCGGCGCCGCGCCCTGTCCATCAGCTTCCGCGTCGGCGACAGCCTGCCCGGCGATGGCTCTGCGCCGGGTCTTGTCTTCCGTGACGGGGTGCCGCCGGCGGTCGACGACCAGCTCGTCGAACCCGGGTTGATCGCGGTGGCCGTCCCCGTCCGAGGGCCCTCCGGGGGCGTCGTCTGTGCGGTGAGTGTGGTCAGCCATACGAGTCGTCACGGGGTGGATTCGCTGTGGCGGGCGGTTCAGGGGCCCCTGGAGGCGTGTGTGGCGCAGATGGAGACGGCGCTGACACCCAATACAGCCCCTCCGGCGATTGCGGAGCGGGGCCCGGGGCGGAGCCCCGTGACAGAGGGCCGGGCCCCGGCGACCATCCAATCGCTGGCCCGAGGCTTCACCGTCCTGACCGCATTCGACGCCGCCCACCCCGCGATGACACTGGCCCGGATCGCCGAGCGGACCGCGCTGTCCCGGGCCACCGCCCGCCGCGCCCTCATCACGTACCAGCACCTGGGCCTCGTGACCCAGGAGGACCGCACGTCGTACCGGCTCACGCCCCGCGTGCTCTCCCTGGGCTGCGCCCCGCTGTCCCGTACGTCGCTGCCGCGCATCGCCGCTCCCCACCTGGCCGCGCTGTCGGAGCGGGCCGGGGAGTCCGTGGGGCTCTCCGTGGCCGACGGGGACCGGGTCCGGTGCACGGCCAGGGTCACCCCGCGCCGGGTCATGAGCGTCGACATCGGCGTCGGCTCCCGGCTGCCCGCCGCCACGACGGCCGCCGGACGCGTCCTGGACGGAGCCGCTGCCGACGGGACCGGGGCCGTCGTCGTCGACGGGCCCGAGGACGGGCTGCGGTCCGTCGCCGTACCCGTACGGGACCGGGACGGCCGGGTCGTCTCGGCGCTCGACATCACCGCCCACCAGGGGCGCGGATCCGCCGACGCCTGGACCGACGAGTTGCTCGCGACGGCCGCCGCGATCGCCGCCGACCTGCACGTGACCTCGCGGTTCGTGCCCGTACCCGCCCACTGAACCCGCCACTGAACCGGTCACTGAACCGACCGCTGAACCCGGCACCGAACCCGCGCCGCGTTGCGGAACGTACGCGGGGAGCAGTCAATGGATGGAGGGACGGGACAGAGGGAAACCGGGGGGCACCTGGAAGGAGCCCGTCATGGCTCACGCTGCACCCGCACCGACCCGCTCCACGCAGGCCGGCCGGCCCGCGACCCCCTCGGCGACCACCACCGCGAAGCTGCTGCCCGTGGTGACCGGCGCCCTCTACGGGTTCTGGGCCGCGAACATCCAGCGCTTCGGCCACGAAGTGACCGGCGGCAACATCCTGCTCGGCTTCGTCACCGGCATCCTCGTCGCCGCGCTCTGCTTCGGCATCCACCACTGGTGCTCGCGGCAGGGCAGCCGCCACATCGGGGCACGCGCCGCGGTCTGGGGCGCCTTCGCCGGTATCGCTGTCGGCTTCCTGCACAGCCTCGCCAACGGGGCGATCCTGTGGTCCGTCGTGCTGGGCGCCTTCGTGGGCGGCGCGACGTTCGTGGCGGTGTACTACCGCTACTACTCGTCGAGCGAGTACGCCCCCGATCACGGCCCGCAGGGCGCAGCACCGGGTGCCACACCGGGCGCCGCACCGGGCACGGTGCGCTAGGCGTACGCCAGTACGCCGTATGCAGGCGCCCCGCTCGCGTGCCGCGCGGGCCGGGCCTTGGCTTGAGGGGTGATCCGCACAGGCACCCGCACCACACGCACCGTCCGCGCCGCGCTCGCCCCCGTCCTGCTCGTCCTCGCCTGTCTCCTCGTCCCGCTCGGCACGCTGTCCACCTGGGCCAAGTACGAGATCGGCGACAGCGGCCGCTACGTGTCCACGATGGCGCCGCTCGCCACGGACCCGGGCGTGCAGAACGCGGTCGGGGCCGCCGTGACCACCGGGATCATGAAGAACATCAGCGTGGGCCCGCTGCAGTCCACCGTCGAGCAGTACCTGCACGACGCGGTCGTCTCGTTCACGGACACCCCCGCCTTCCAGAACGCCTGGAACACGGCGAACCGGGCCGCCCACGATGCCGTCCAGCAGGCCCTCGACGACGGTGACACCGGCGCCGTCACCCTCGACCTGGCACCCGTCACCAAGCAGGTGAGGCAGCAACTCCAGGACGACGGCGTGCCGTTCGCGGCCCAGATCCCGGTCACCCACACCGAGATCACCGTCCTGTCCGCCGGCGACCTCGCCGAACTGCGCACGGTATTCCACCTGCTCCAGGTCGCGGGCCTGTGGCTGCCCCTGGCCTCCCTCGTCCTCACCGTCGCCGGCCTGCTCCTGGCGGTTCGCCGACGCCGTGCCCTCGTCGCGACAGCGCTCGGCATGGCCCTCGGCGCGGCGGCGCTGCTCCTCGCCCTGACGATCGCCCGCTCCCTCACCCTCGGCGACCTCGACAGCGACGCGGACAAGGCGGCGGCCGGCGCGGTGTACGACGCCCTCACGTCGTCGATGCGGACCGTGTCGTGGGTGATCATCGGCGTGGGCGCGGCGGTGGCGGTGGCGGCCTGGCTGACGGGACGGTACGGGTTCGGGCTGCCCGGACGGCGTGCCCCGCAGGAGGACGCCGCGTCACCCGTTCAGCCGCGCGCGGAGTGCCGCGAGGCCGCGCCGGGACGAGCATTCCCGTGACACGTGAAACGTGAGACGTGACACGAGGAGGCGCCCCCATGAGCGAGCCGACACCCCCGAACACTCCCCCCAACACACCCCCCACCTCGGCCACCCCTCCGCCGAACACGCCGCCCCCGGCCCCTGACCCCGGCCCCGCCGCCGGTTCGAGGGAGCACCGGAACCGCACCTCCGCCCCCACCGTCGGCGACAGCGACGGTGACCGCGGTGACCGCGGTGGCCGTGGTGATGGCTGGGTGACCGGCGGCTCCGTCTTCGCCGGTGTCCTGATGCTGGTCAGCGGCGTCCTCGGGATCCTCAACGGCATCGCGGGCATCGCCAAGGACGACGTGTACGCCCGGATCGGCGACTACGTCTACTCCTTCAACCTCACCACGTGGGGCTGGATCCACCTGATCCTCGGCATCCTCGTGGCGCTCACCGGCTGGGGCATCCTCAAGGGCTCCGAGTGGGCGCGCGGCGCGGGCATCGGCCTCGCGGCGCTCTACATCGTCGAGTACTTCCTCTTCCTGCCGTACGCGCCCGTGTGGTCGCTGATCTCCATCGGCATCGGCATCTTCGTCATCTGGGCGCTCGCCTCCGAACCGCACCGCTCCCCGCGCGCGGGCGGCCCGGCCAAACACGCCTGACCGCGGCCGGCAACCGTCTGGTCAGCGGGTCCCGGGACAGAGCCCCGAACTCAGCCCCTCCGGCGATCGAGGACCGGGTCCCGGGACAGAGCCCCGAACTCAGCCCCTCCGGCGATTGAGGAGCGGGGTCCGGGGCAGAGCCCCGCAACGGCGCCCCAAGATCGCATACTGGCCATATGCCGCCCAGCCCAGCGCAGCGCCCCACGTCCCGCCGAACACCCCCCGACTGGCTGGTCAGAACCCTAAAACCCCAGCGCGCCCCCACCCCCTGGGCCGCAGTCGCCCGCGCGGCGATCGCCATGTCCACCCCCCTGGCCATCGGCCTGGCCACAGACCACCCCACCTACGGCGCCCTCGCCGGCATGGGCGCCCTCTCCGGAGTGATCGGCGACACAGCGGACGCGTACCGCATGCGCATCCTCAACATCGCCGTCCCCCAACTCTTCGGCGCCCTCGGCGTCACCATCGGCTCGGCCGTCTTCGGCCACGGCTGGCTCGCGGTCACCGCCGTCACCGCCATCGCCCTGGTCTCCGGAATGATCTCGACGATCGGCGCGGTCGCCTCCGTCGCGGGCCTGCTGCTCCTGCTGAACTGCGTGGTCGGCGCGGGCCTGCCGATGCCCGGCGACTGGTGGCTGGCCCCGCTCCTGATGACCAGCGGCGGCGCCCTCGTCCTCCTCCTCGCGCTGCTGGCCTGGCCCCTGCGCGGCGGCGTACCCGAGCGGGCCGCGGTGGCATCCACGTACCGCGGTGTCGCGTATCTCCTCGAAGCCGCGAGTCAGAACCCCCTCGAATACGCGGAGACCCGCCTCGCCGTCACCCAGTCGCTCAACCAGGCCTACGACCTCGTCCTCGCCCGGCGCGCCCGCACGCACGGCCGCAATCCGGAACTGGTGCGCCTGGTAAGCCAGTTGAACGCCGTCACCCCCGTCGTGGAGGCAGCGCCCGCCGTCCACGAGTGCGGGGTACCGCTGCCCCCGCAGGTGCCCGACGCCGTACGCGCCCTCGCCGACGTCATCGCGTCCGGCCGCACCGCCGACAGCGCACCCCTCGAACTCCCCGAGCCCGACGGACCCGCCTCGCGCGCCCTCGACCACGCGGTGCGGCACGCCGCAGAGGTCGCGGCGCGCACCGGGGACAGCGAGTTCACCAACATCGACGACCGGCTCGGCCACCCCGCCGCGCTCCGGGTACGCGCCCGCCGCGGCGCCCGCAACGTGATCCTGTCCGGCGCGTCCTGGCGCTACGGTCTGCGGCTCGCCCTGTGCATCGGCATCGCACAGGCGCTGGTGTCGCTCGTGCCGGTGCCGCGCTCCTACTGGGTGGCGCTGACCATCACGTTCGTCATGAAGCCCGACTTCGGGTCGGTGTTCTCGCGGGCGGTGCTGCGCGCGCTCGGCACGGCGGCGGGCCTGCTCGTGGCGGCGGCCGTGCTCTCCGAGGTACCGCTCGGCTGGTGGGACGTGCCGGTGATGCTGCTGCTCGCCGCGCTCATCCCGGCGCTCACGCCACGCGGCTACGCCTTCCAGACCGCGGCCATCACCCCGGTGATCCTGCTCCTCTCCGACATCCTCAACCACCAGGGCACCGCCCTGCTCGCGCCGCGGCTCCTGGACAGCCTGATGGGCTGCGCGATCGCGCTCGTAGCGGGCTATCTGCTGTGGCCCGAGAGCTGGCACACCCGGATCGGCGACCGGCTCGCCGACGCGGTGGCCGACACGGCGATGTACGTGGAGTGCGCGTTCGGCGAGACGAAGGACCCGGCCGTCCGGGCCCGGATGCGGCGCCGGCTGTACCGGGACCTGTCGGTGATCCGCACCGAGTTCCAGCGTGCGCTCACGGAGCCGCCGCCCACGGGGAGGCGGGCGGCGGCGTGGTGGCCCCTCGTCGTCGCGGTCGAACGCATCGTGGACGCGACGACCGCGGCGCGGGTGCGGGTCCGTCATGGTTCCCCTGCGCCTTCATCGGCGGAGGTGACCCAAGTGGTCCTGCAGTTGCGGGAGCTGGCGCAGGGTCTGCGGGATTCTGTGGTCCTGGCGGAGGTCCGGGCCGATTTCGGCGGTGGGCCGGGGCTTCGGGAGGGGGTCCTCGAACAGGTCCGCCAGGAGGTCGCGGCGGCGCGGGCGATCGGGGTTCGCGGTGGCCCTACCGGGGAGCAGCCGACGACAGCGTGAGCGCGCCCCTTGGTGGGTTGTTCTGCGGGTGCGGCCCGGTGGGGCGGTTTGCGCAGTTCCCCGCGCCCCTAGCAGCACTCCATCCGCGGACCCGGTGGGGCTTCTCGCGCAGTTCCCCGCGCCCCTAGCAGCACTCCATCCGCGGACCCGGTGGGGCTTCTCGCGCAGTTCCCCGCGCCCCTGGGGCATGCGGCTTCGCCGCAGCCCCAGGGCGGCGCGCTTCACGCGCCCTCTGAGCTCGCAGACGAATGCCAGTCGGGGGCGCGGGGAACTGCGCGCTCAGACCCGGCAGAGCTGCCGCACCCGGCGACTGGGCGGATCAGCCCAGATTCGCCTCAGCCTTGCGGAGCGCCTTCGCGAAGCCGTTGGCCCAGAGCGAGTTCACCCGGGACTTCTCATTCGCGTCGGGGTACGCGTTCGTGCAGGACGGACCCGGCCCGCCGCCCGACATCAGCTCACTGCAAGGCCCCTCGTAGTGGTCCGGCAGACCAAGAACGTGCCCGGTCTCGTGCGTGGTCACCCGAGTGGAGTCGTACTGCTGGTTCTGCGCGTAGTCGAGGAAGACGTAGCCACTGCCGTGCCCGTCCGTCGACGCGTACGAACCACGCGCGTCGTTGCCCTCGCGGTACGAGAAGTCGCCACCGCCGGACGTCGACTGGAGCTTGACGTTGGAGACGGACGAGTTCCAGATGGACGCGCTGTTCGCTATCTGCTGCTGGAACGAGGGCGCGCTCGACGCGTTGTACGTGACGGTGACCTGCGCGGCACCGGGGTTCGCGGCCCGCTTCTCGGCGACGGACTTCAGGACCGCCTCGAAGAACGCCTTGTTGGCGGCGGCCTCCTCGCTGGACCCGGCGTAGTGGACCTTGGCCGGGGCGGGGGCGGGGGTCTGCGCGGTGGCGGGGCCGGCCGCGAGCGCCGTGACGGTGAGACCCGCGCCGAACGCGCACGCGAGGAGACGGATGACTGTGGGGGGTTGTGTCATGGTCATGCAGGTGAGTGTGGGGGTGTACGGGGCGTCTGGGGATGATGGCATTTGGCGATAACGCCGGGTTATCACCGAGGAGTCAGGGTTCTTCAGAGGCCAGTGAGGTGGATGAGGTGTAGGAGGTGTGTGTGGTGTGGGAGGCGTACTGGTGCGTCTTCCGTAACCGCCCTACGCTCGCGCCCATGGAGCTGGACGTACGGCACCTGCGCGCCCTGTGCGCGATCGAGGACACCGGCAGCCTGCACAAGGCGGCCCGCCAACTGGGGATGACGCAGCCCGCGTTGAGCACGCAGCTGCGCCGCCTCGAACTCTTCGTGGGCGGCCGGCTGTTCACCCGCGAACGCACCGGCTGTCGCCCCACCCCGCTCGGCCGCGTCCTGCTCACCCGTGCCCATCCGCTCGTCGACGGCCTGCGCAGCCTGGTCGAGGAGACCCGCGCGGCCGCCGCTGCCACGGCCGAGGTGCCCGGCCGGCTGCGCATCGGGTCCACCGCGAGCCGCGCCCTGCCGGGGTGGCTGCGCCGGCTGCGGTCCAACGCCGCGTTCCTGGGGGCGGAACCGACCCTGCGGGTGAACGTGTCCGCGCACGCGCTGCTGAGGCTCGTCGCGGAGGGCGGGCTCGACGTGGCGTTCGTGCACGAGGTGGAGGGCAGCCCGTTGCGGATGCCGCCGGGGCTCGCGTGCCGGGTCCTTGTGGAGCGGGAGCCGCAGTTCGTGTCGCTGGCGTCGGATCATCCGGCAGCGCGGCGCAGTGTCGTGCGGCTCAGCGACCTGGCGGGTGACCGGTGGATGGTCGACCCGACCGTGGACGGCGAATGGGACGGCCTGCTGCGGGCGCTGCGCTCCGCGGGGCTCGAGCCGCGGGTCCTGCACGGGGATTACCTCACCGCCGCGTCCCTCGTCGCGACCGGCGACGTCGTCGCCCTGTGCCAGCCCACGTCCCGTTCGCGCGCGGACATGGCGATCCGGCCGTTGCAGGGGGACCCGGTGGGCGTACGGCTGTTGCTCACGGCGCGCAACGAGGCGCTGCTCGAAGCGGTGCTGCCCGATCTGCGGGCCGCGTACGGGGAGGCGGCGCATCAGGCTCCGGCCTACCGGGAGCGGCTTTCGCTCGTGGGCGCCGATGCCTCCGCGGCCCGTACATCCGTCCCCTTCTCGGACATACGCCCACCCCAAGAGGGGGCAATTGGCGGCGCGTTCGCCTGAGGGGGAGCCGGGTGCTTCGATCCGCCGGGGCGGATCGACCGGACCCTTCCCAAGATCACGCCCGGCGGCGGCTAACCTTACGTGTCCGCCCTGGCCAGGGGTTCCAGGGACGTTCGGGGACCAACTCATGCGGAAGGTTGCGCACATGGGCATTCTGGATCTGCTGCGGAACGCGTTCGGGCGGTCCCGGAAGGGGGACGCGGAGGCCGCTGCCGCGGGGGAGCCGGAAGCCACGCCGCCGGCCACGCCCTCCGCCGCCGCCTCGCCGGAGGCACCGAAGGTGCCCAAGCCGTCGCGGGGCGAGGCCGACGATCTGGTGGCCGCGGCATTCGACAACGTCGCGGTTCCGAAACCGTCCCGCGAGGTCTCCGCGGAGGCGGAGCCCTCCGGGGAGGCTGAGATCCCGGCTCAGGCGGAGCCCTCCGGGGAGGCCGAGACCCCGGCTCAGGCGGAGGCCTCCGGGGAGGCCGAGACCCCGGCTCAGGCGGAGGTCCCGGCCCAGGCGGAGGTCCCGGCCCAGGCGCAGGCACCGGACGAGCCGAAGACGGCGGCTGAGCTGAAGCCTGCCGCTGAGGCGAAGCCCGCCGCCGAGGCGAAGCCCGCCGCTGAGGCTGAGGTCCCGGCTCAGGCCGAGGCGCCGGCCGTGGAGTCCGCCCAGGTGGAGGCGGAGACCTCGGCGAAGGCTCCGGCGGCTGAGGCCGAGGCTCCGGTGGAGACGGACACCCCGGCCCCGGCCCCGGCCAAGTCAGAACCCGCCGCTCAGGCGGACGCACCGGCCGAGGCGGAGGCTCCGACCGCTGAGTCGGCGAAGCCGAAGGCTGAGGCCGAGACACCGGTGGCGACGGACGCCGCCGCCCAGGCCAAGACCCCGGCCACGCCGGAACCCGCCACGCAAGCGGACGCACCGGCCGAGACGAACACTCCGGCCGCTGAACCGGCGAAGCCCAAGGCTGAGGCCGAAGCCCCGGCGAAGACGGACACCGCCCCTCAGGCCAAGACCCCGGCCACGCCGGAACCCGCCGCTCCGGCGGAGGCGGCCAAGGCGCAGACCCCGGACGAGCCCGCCAAGGCCGAAGCCGAGGCTCCGGTCACCGAGTCGGCGGAGCCCGAGGTCGAGGCCGCCCCCGCGCAGGCCGACGCACCCGCCGAGGCCGCCGCCCGGGCAAAGGCTCCCGCCAAGACCGGGGCGAAGACCCCGGCCAAGAAGAAGGCACCTACCAAGGCGAAGGCCGCCGAGCCCAAGGCCGAGGCCGAGGCCCTGGCGGCCCCGGCGGCCGAGGCGGAAGCTCCCGTCACGGCCGAGCCCAAGGCCCCGGCCAAGAAGAAGGCCCCCGCGAAGTCGAAGGTTGCCGCACCGGAAGAGACCGACGCCGAGGCCGACACCAAGGCCGCCGCCGCCAAGGCCACCGCCCCGAGCGAAGCCGCAGGCAAGACCGAGGCCCCGGTCACCGAACCCGCCGAGGCCGACACCAGGACCCCGGCCAAGAAGAAGGCGCCCGCCAAGGCAAAGGCGCCGGTCAAGGCGAAGGCTCCCGCCGAGGCGGAGCCCACCGCCGAGGCCACCACCCCGGCCGCCGAAACCAAGGGCCCCGGCACGGTCGCCGCCGATGTCACCGCGACCCCGGCCAACGGCTCCGCCCACTCCGAAGGGGACGTCAAGACGCGTGCCCCGGGGCTCGTCGCCGCGTACAAGGCGGCCGGGGAGACCCTCGCGGCGCAGGGGCTCGGCGGGGCCCGGGCCACGGTGTACCTCGTGCTCGACCGCTCCGGGTCCATGCGGCCGTACTACAAGGACGGTTCCGTGAACGCCCTCGCGGAGCAGACCCTCGCGCTCGCCGCCCACCTCGACGGCCGCGGGACCCCGACCGTCCACACCGTGTTCTTCTCGACGGACATCGACGCCACGGGCGACCTCGCCCTGGACGACACGTACGAGGGCAAGATCGACGCGTGGCACGGCGCGGCCGGCCGGATGGGCCGCACCAGCTACCACCGCGCCGTCGAGGAGATCGTCGCGCACCACGAGAAGAGCGCGGACCCGACCGCCCCGGCCCTGGTCGTCTTCCAGACGGACGGCCCGCCGGACACGCAGCGCCCGGCGACCGAGGCCCTGGCCAAGGCGGCGAGCCACCCGCTGTTCTTCCAGTTCGTCGCGTTCGGCGAGCACGACGCGAAGGGCTTCGACTACCTCCGCAAGCTGAAGGCGGACAACGCCGCCTTCTTCCACGCGGGCCCGACCCCGCTCGAGCTCACCGACACCGAGCTCTACGAGGGCGTGCTGGCGACCTGGCGCCCGTAACCCCAGCCTCGTACGCAACAAGGCACCACCCCGGCCGTCCGCGCAGTAAAACTCCGCGCGGGCGGCCACCCCATGTCAGCTACGATTTCTAGATTCCGCAGCCGAAACCCGTCACTGCGCGCAACACATCGTCACGACTTGGGAGCAGCCCCCGATGGCTCGACACCTCATCACCAGCGCCCTTCCGTACATCAACGGGATCAAGCACCTGGGCAACATGGTGGGGTCCATGCTCCCGGCCGACGTCTACGCCCGCTACCTGCGGCTGCGCGGCCACGACGTGCTGTACATCTGCGCGACGGACGAGCACGGCACGCCGGCCGAGCTGGCCGCGAAGGAGCGGGGCATCCCGGTCGCCGAGTTCTGCGCGCAGGCGCACGACGCGCAGAAGGCGATCTACGACGGCTTCGCGCTCGACTTCGATCACTTCGGCCGCAGCTCCTCCCCGCAGAACGCGGAGCTGACCCAGCACTTCGCCCGCCGCCTGAACGAGAACGGGTTCATCGAGGAGCGGGCAGTCCGGCAGGTGTACAGCCCCGTCGACGGCCGTTTCCTGCCCGACCGCTACGTCGAGGGCACGTGTCCGCACTGTGGCTACGACAAGGCGCGCGGCGACCAGTGCGAGAACTGCACGCGCGTCCTCGACCCGACGGACCTGATCGAGCCGCGCAGCGCGATCTCCGGTTCGACGGAGCTGGAGGTCCGGGAGACCAAGCACCTCTTCCTCCTCCAGTCGAAGCTTCAGGGCGAGGTCGAGGCGTGGATCGACGAGGTCGCCGACGAGTGGCCGCAGCTCTCCTCCTCCATCGCCCGCAAGTGGCTGACCGAGGGCCTGAACGACCGCGCCATCACCCGTGACCTGGACTGGGGCGTCCCGGTCCCCGCGGACACCTGGCCGGAGCTCGCGGCCGACGGCAAGGTCTTCTACGTATGGTTCGACGCCCCGATCGAGTACATCGGCGCGACGAAGGAGTGGGCGGACGCCGCGCGGGACACAGCGCCCGACGGGGAGACCCGCGACTGGAAGTCCTGGTGGTACGGGCCCGACGGCGCCACCGACGTCCGGTACACGGAGTTCATGGCGAAGGACAACGTGCCGTTCCACAGCGTCATGTTCCCCGCCACGGAGATGGGCGTCCGGGAGCCGTGGAAGAAGGTCGACTACCTGAAGGCCTTCAACTGGCTGACGTACTACGGCGGCAAGTTCTCCACCTCGCAGAAGCGCGGCGTCTTCACCGACCAGGCCCTGGAGATCCTCCCGGCGGACTACTGGCGCTACTTCCTGATCGCCAACGCCCCGGAGTCGGACGACTCGTCCTTCACCTGGGAGCACTTCACGGCGACGGTCAACAAGGACCTGGCCGACACCCTCGGCAACTTCGTCAACCGCGTCCTGTCCTTCTCCCGCAAGCGCTTCGGCGACGACGTCCCGGCGGGCGGCGCCCCCGGCGAGGCGGAGACGAGGCTCGGCGAGCAGATCGCCGAGCTCCTCGCCGAGTACGAGACCCAGATGGAGGCCCTCCAGTTCCGCAAGGCCGCCGCGGCGCTGCGCGCCCTGTGGTCCGCGGGCAACTCCTACCTGGAGGAGAAGGCCCCCTGGCTGGAGATCAAGACGGACAAGGACGGTGCCGCCCTCACCCTCCGTACGGCGATGAACCTGATCCACCTGTACTCGGTGGTCTCGGCGCCGTTCATTCCGTCGTCCGCGGCCGCGATGCGCGCCGCGTTCGCCCTCGCCGACGACACGCGTGACTGGGTGAGCGCCGACGAGGCGAAGGCGCTCACCACGGTCCCCGCGGGCACCGCCTTCACGGTCCCGCCGGTCCTCTTCGCGAAGATCACCGACGAGGACCTGGAGTCGTACAAGGAGCGCTTCGGCGGCGCGCCCGAGTAGTCCGGGACGGGATCTACGGGATCTCGGGATCTCGGGATCTCGGGATCTACGCGTCCCGCACCCGCAGCGCCACCCATCCGGCGGCCAGGGCCGCGGCGGCGTATCCGGCGAGCACCGAGATACCCGCCGCGGGGCCCAGCGGGGCCGTCCCCGGCCCCGAGGCGGTCTGCACGGCGAGCCCCGCCGTCATCGGGGACACCTTCTGGACGAGGTGCAGCGCGTGCTCGGGCATCTTGATGATCAGCACGGCGAGGTAGGGCCCGTAGAGCAGGGTGAGCATCGTGCCCACGGCCGCCGCCGCGTGCCGCACGACCAGCGCGACACCCGCGCTCAGCAGGGCGACGAGCACGAGGTACGCCGCCGTACCGAGCGTCACCCGCCACAACTGCCCTGAGTGCAGCGGTAGTTGGGCATACGAGGAGAGCGCCTCGCGCCCGGCGAACAGTGCGGCCACGACCGCCGGGACCGCGGCCGCCAGCGCCGCCGCGGCCACCACCACGACCTTCGCCGTGAAGACCGTGCCCCGGCGCGGGTTCGCGGCCAGCGTCGTGCGCATCAGGCGCGGATACTCGGACGACACCACGGCGACCGCGATCAGCACCGCGGCGGCCTGCGCGAGGTAGACGCCGGACTGGGAGAGCGCCGTCGGGTCGAGGGTGCCGGACTCGTCGGGGCGGGCGCCCGCCGCGATGAGCGCCGTGAACGCCACCATCGCGGCCGTCAGACCGGGGATCGTCCACAACTGGCCCGGCACGGTACGCAGCTTGGTCCACTCCCCACGGACCGCACGGCTCAAGGGCCCCACCGCCCACCCCGCGCGGACCGTGCGCCTCATGCGTCCCGCCGGGTGAGCCGCCACTGTGCGGCCCCGAGCACGACGGCAACGTACAGACACAGCACGGCGAAGCCCGCCCACGGGGTCGTCGCGTCGTCGATGAGCTGCCTGGTCTGCTGGATCGCCATGCCGGCCACGGGTGTCGCGCTGCCCACCACCTCGTCGAGCGTGATCGACGTCGTCGACGCGACGATCGGCAGCACGACCACCGTCACGAACATGAGGACCACGGCCGGGACGGTGCGGCGCAGCAGTGCGCCGACGCCCAGGCTCAGTACGGCGATCAGGGCGAGGAACGCGGCGCTGCCGACGACGGCGCGGACGCTGCCCGGGTCGGTGAGCGACGGGTCGTCGAAGAGGGGCGGCCGGAAACCGTTCTCGCGCTGGTAGGGCCGTGCCAGCAGGAACGCCGCCACGCTGCCCACCAGGCCGACGGCGAACACCGTCGCCCCGAGCACCACGGCCTTCGCCGCCAGGACCCGGCCGCGGGCGGGGCTCGCCGTGAACGTGGTGCGTACGGTGCCCGTGCGGTACTCGGACGTGACGCTCAGGACGCCGAGCGCGATCACCGCGAGCGCGGCGAGCTGGATCCCGTCGTCCAGGGACTGCTTCACGAGGTCGATGCCGGGCCCGTCGCCGACCCCGCCCATGCCGAGCCCGCCGAGGTCTCCGCTGCCGGTGAGGGTGATGCGGGTGGCGGCGCGGTGGAAAGTACCGGCGGGAGCGACGGCGTCCGGGGGCGGCGCGTTCGCCTCGGGCGGCTGCACGACGTCCGTGTGCCGCCAACCCGCTTGTGCGTCGGGGAAGTACACGTGGTCGAAGACGGCCCGGCCGACGGTCGGCTCCGGGTGCGCGGTGACCTGCGTGGGCCCGGTGCGCTTCTCGACGGCGCGCTCCGGTGACGTGACGAAGACGCCGGCTTCGGCGGCGGCGGGCAGCCCGGACGCGGTCAGCGTGCCGACGCGGTGCCAGGCACGCCCGTCCCGCGACACGTATCCGGTGACCCGGGCCCCGTCCCGGCGCAGCCGCAGCCACACCGGAGCGTCGGTGTCCTCGCCCCCGGCCGTCAGCTCGTGCTTCCCGTCGGCCATCATGCGCACGCCGTGCCCCGGCGTGACCATCAGGGCGGCGTACGAAGATCCGCTGGCCGTTCCGTCCTTGAGCAGCAGCCCCGCCTTCGCCCACGCGTGACTGTCCCGCTGGGCCGCCACGCGCGCGGTGTACGTGCCCTGGTCGTCGCCGGTGGTGCGGTGCGCGAAGCTCACGCCGTCGTACGCGTCCGGGCCCCCGTAGCTGAATTCGCTGCCGCTCGCCGAGGCCACCGTCATCAGCAGGAGCAGGCCCAGCAGCGCGAGCAGGGCCAGGGGGGTGCTGCGCACGGACCGGAGCTTGGTCCACTCGGCGCGCAGGGCGCGGACCGTGCCGCTCACGACGCGTCCTGGGCGGTGAACTCGGCCGCGCTCGCCGTCAGTTCCATATATGCCTCCTCCAACGTGGCGCGGTGCCGGGAGAGTTCGGAGAACGGTATGTCCTGCGCGCCGAGCAGCGCGGCGACCCGTTCGGCGGGCAGGCCGGTGACCGTGAGCAGGTCGGCCCCGGTCACGGCGACGGTGGCGCCCGCGCCGGTCAGCACGGTCATCGCCTCGGCGCGGCGCCCGGTCCGCAGAGCGACCCGTGACCCGGACACCTCGTCCAGGAGCTCCCCGACATCGGTGTCCGCGAGCAGCCGGCCCCTCCCGATCACCACCAGGTGGTCGGCCGTGTCCTGCAGTTCGCTCATCAGGTGCGAGGAGATGAGGACCGTACGCCCCTGTGCGGCAAAGGACTTGAGAAAACCACGGATCCACTGAATACCCTCGGGATCGAGCCCGTTGACCGGCTCGTCGAGGATCAGCACGGGTGGGTCGCCGAGCAGCGCGGCGGCTATCCCGAGGCGCTGGCGCATGCCGAGGGAGAAGCCGCCCGTACGTTTCTTCGCGGCGGAGGCGAGTCCGACCTGGTCCAGGACGAGGTCGACGCGGCGGCTCGGCAGTCCGCTGTAGTGGGCCAGCCAGAGCAGGTGGTCGCGGGCGCGGCGGCCCGGGTGCAGCGCCTCGCAGTCCAGCAGCGCGCCTACGGTGCCGAGGGGGTCGGGCAGCCCGGTGTAGGGCCGGCCCCCGATCAGGGCGTCCCCGCTGTCCGGTCTGTCGAGGCCCAGCATCATGCGCAGCGTCGTCGATTTGCCCGCCCCGTTGGGACCCACGAAGCCGGTCACCCGGCCTGGCCGCACGCAGAAACTGAGCGCGTCCACGGCGGTCGCTCCGCCGTACCGCTTGCACAGCCCTCGGGCCTCGATCGTCATATCGCTCATGCCGCCGACAGTAGGCACCCCCCGCCCCACCGTCGTCCCACCCCGGCGTGGTCCCCGACCGGTCGGGATCCCCTTAGCGGGGGAGGCCATGCCCTGCGGGGGCGGGGCGGGAGGTCGGGCGCGGGCCCATCGCGGCGACTCGCGCAGTTCCCCGCGCCCCTGGGGTGTTCTTTCACCTGCGGCCCGGTGGGGGCTGATCGCGCAGTTCCCCGCGCCCCTAGGAGGTTTTTCGTCCACCGGCCGGTGGGGGCTGATCGCGCAGTTCCCCGCGCCCCTAGGAGGTTTTTCGTCCACCGGCCGGTGGGGGCTGATCGCGCAGTTCCCCGCGCCCCTGAGATGCGCACTTCGTGCGGCATCTCAAGGGGCGCGTATGGCGCGCGCCCATGGGGCTGCGGCGGAGCCGCATGCCTCAGGGGCGCGGGGAACTGCGCGACCAGCCACGGCGGTGGTGCACCCGCAAACAACCCACAGGGGCGCGGGGAACTGCGCAATCAGCCACGACGGACCCGAACCCATTCGCCCCGCCCTCCCCCCGAAGGGTGACGCCCGGTTCGACCCCCCGGCCCGATAATGACGCCCATGACCTGGACCCGGGCGGTGAGCACGGCGGCACGGCGACTGCTCACCCACCCCGATCTCCCCCTCATGGCCACCTGCCCCCTGACCCTGGCCGCGCTCACCGAGGTACTGGCCCCCGCACAACCCGCCCCCACAGACCCGCTCGGCCCCCTGGCCCTCGCCCTCGCCGCCACCCTCCCCCTCGCTTTCCTGCGCTCCCAGCCCCTGCTCAGCGCCATAAGCGTCACCGCGGCGGTACTGCTGGCCCCACCCACGTACGACCGGATCTTCTACTCCGGCCTCCCGGCGCTCGCCGCCGTCCTCTACGTCGTCGGGCGCCGCCAACAGGGCCGCACAGCGGTACTGTTCGCGCTCCCGTTCGCGGCCTACGCCCTGACCGACGGCCACCTCGGAGTCCCCCTCCTCATCGGCACGGCGGCAGCCCTCACCGCGGGCCACGCCCACCGCACCCGCACCGAGAACACCCGCCGCTCCGCCGCGGACCGCTCGTACACCGGCACGGTCCTCGCGCACGCGGCGCTCGGTGAACGGGCGCGTATCGCAAGGGAGTTGCACGACATCGTGGCCCATCACGTGTCGACGATCTCGGTGCAGTCGGAGACGGCCCGTTTCACGACGCCGGGCCTCACGGCCGAGGGAGCCGCCGCGTTCCTGGCGATCGGCGACACGGCCCGCCTCGCCCTCACGGAGATGCGCCGCCTGCTCGGCGTACTGCGCGAGGACGCCCCCGAGGCCACGGCTCCACCGGCCCGCGCCCCGCAACCCGGCCTCGATCAGCTGGTCGCCCTCGTCGACGAGGCCCGCGAGGCGGCCGACGGCGCGGTGCGGCTCATCGTGCGCGGCCCGGTCACCACCCTCGACCCGGGTCTGGAACTGACCGCGTACCGCATCGTCCAGGAAGCCCTGACCAACGCCCGCCGCCACGCGCGGGGCGGCGCGGTGGACGTCGAACTTCACTACACGGAGGCCGAGTTGACCCTGCGGATACGCGACTGCGGCCCGGGCGACGGCAAGGACGGCACGGAGGACAACCCGGGATACGGCCTGCTCGGCATGCGCGAACGCACCACCATGGCGGGCGGCACCCTGCGCGCGGGGCAGGGCCCGGCCGGCGGTTTCCTCGTGGAGGCGGCCCTGCCGATACGCGCCGGGAGCCATCCCGCATGACCGGCATGCCTGATCACACCGACGAGCCGGATCGGACCGGGCCGGACCACAAGAGCACCATCCGTATCGTCGTCGCCGACGACCAGGACGTCGTACGGGCCGGCTTCGGCGCACTCCTGGACAGCCAGCCGGACTTCACGGTGGTCGGCAGCGCGCCCGGCGGCGCCGAAGCCGTCCGCGTCTCCCGCGAGGTCCGCCCCGACCTGGTCCTGATGGACGTACGCATGCCCGGCATGGACGGCATCGAGGCCACCCGCCGGATCGCCCGGGACCTGCCGGACACCCGCATCATGATGCTGACGACGTTCGACCTCGACGAGTACGTGTACGACGCGCTCGCCGCCGGGGCCAGCGGCTTCCTGCTCAAGGACATGCTCGCCGAGCGGCTCTTCGAGGCGGTCCGGATCGTCGCGGCGGGCGAGGCCCTGCTGGCACCGACGGTGACCCGCAGGCTGATCGCGGAGTTCACCCGCCTGCGCCCGCGGGCCGCGCCGCGACAGGCCCTCGCCGTCGACGCGCTGACCCCGCGCGAGCGCGAAGTACTGGGTCTGATCGCCGAGGGCCTGTCGAACCAGGAGATCGCCGCCCGCCTGGTGGTCGGCGGTGAGACCGTGAAGACGCACGTCAGCCGGGTCCTCGCCAAACTGGGCGTGCGCGACCGGGCGCAGGCGGTGGTGGCGGCGTACGAGTCGGGCCTGGTCGTCCCGCGCTCCGGCCCCTAGGGCGCGGAGGCCGAGGGCGAGGGGGCGGGAGTCACCCCGTCCTGTCCTTCGTGGGTCTCGTCCGGGTCCACGCCCACCGTGATCGACGCGATGACGCCGCCCGCGATGTGGTTCTTCTTGTAGCGCAGGCGCAGCAGTCCGCCGCTGACGCCGGTCTGGTCGTAGATGGTGTCCTCGGTGAGTGTGGTGCGTTCCGTGGTGCTGGTGGAGTACGGCGCGACCTCGGCGGAGGCGAGCACGGACGCTTCGTCGAAGAAGAACTGGCCGGTGTGGCAGGTGTGGCCGCCCTCGTAGCCGGTGTCGGTCAGTTTCCCGCCGACGTGCACCTTGGTGTGGATGTGCACGGCCCGGCCCCGGTACCAGCCCGGGAAGACCGTCCTGAACTCGACGTGGCCGTCTCTGTCGGTGAGCCAGGTGCCGCGCAGGTAGCGGTTGTCGTCGGTGGGGTCGGTCTTGCCGGGGCCCCCACCGCCACCGGGAGGACCGGTGGGTACGTCCGTGGGGGTGCCGGTGGGGGGTTCTCCGCCGCCCGGGCCGCCGGGGCCGCCCTGGGACGCGTCCTCGTACCCGGAGTAGAGGCCGAGCGCGTCGCAGTGCCAGATGTCGACGGCCGCGTGCTTCAGGGGACGGCAGCTGTCGCTGTCGATCACCTTGACGCGCAGGACGAGCGGGATGCCGTCCTTGTCCTCGGTGACATCCCGGCGGATCTTGTCGGCGTCGATGTAGTACGGGCCCTCGGTGGTCTCCGCGGTGAGGACGTAGCAGGCGTCCTGCTCGCCGCCCCGCTCGTCCGCGGACGCCCCGCCGGCCGCGAGCGTGCCGCCCACCCCGGCGGCGGCGACGGCCGCGCCGCCCGCGATGACGACCTTACGGCGCGTCAGTTTGGCTGTGTGGTACGGCTGTTGGCTTCCCTCGGTCCTGCTTCCATCAGTCATGGCGGAGGACGCTAGAGCCCGAGGCTGTGAGGAACATAGGAGCGACCTGTGAATAGCCCCGCAAGGGGCGCGGGGAACTGCGCGACCGGCCACGACGAGAGCCGCACCCGCCGACCGAACATCACGGCCCCACGGCCCGACGGCGAAAACGCGAACGGGCCCGGGGACGAACCCCGGACCCGCTCAACCGCGACCGCTCAACCCGCGGGGCGCCCCGCTACTTCTTCTCGACCGGCTTGCGCAGCTGGATGTTGAGCTCGCGCAGGCGCGACTCGTCCAGCTCGGAGGGCGCGCCCATCATCAGGTCCTGCGCGTTGCCGTTCAGCGGGAAGCTGATGGTCTCCCGGATGTTCGGCTCGTCGGCGAGGAGCATGACGATGCGGTCGACGCCGGGGGCGATCCCGCCGTGCGGCGGGGCGCCGAAGCGGAACGCGCGGAGCATGCCCGCGAACTCGGCCTCGACCGTCTCGGCCTCGTAGCCGGCGATCTCGAACGCCTTGAGCATGATCTCGGGCTCGTGGTTGCGGATCGCGCCGGAGGACAGCTCCGTGCCGTTGCAGACGATGTCGTACTGCCAGGCCAGGATGTCCAGCGGGTCCTTCTCCTCCAGGTCCTTCATGCCGCCCTGCGGCATGGAGAACGGGTTGTGGGAGAAGTCGATCTTCCCGGTCTCCTCGTCCTTCTCGTACATCGGGAAGTCGACGATCCAGCAGAACCGGAAGACGCCCTCCTCGAAGTGGCCGGCGCGCTTGGCGGCCTCGACGCGGACCGCGCTCATGATCCGGGAGACCTCGTCGAACTCGCCCGCGCCGAAGAAGACGGCGTGCCCGGCCTTGAGGCCGAGGCGCTCGGTGAGGACCTTGGTGTTCTCCTCGGTGAGGAACTTCGCGATCGGGCCCGCGAACGTGCCGTCCTCGCCGACGCGGATCCAGGCCAGGCCCTTGGCGCCCTGCTCGACCGCGTAGTCACCCAGGCCGTCGAAGAACTTGCGGGACTGCGAGGCGGTGTCCGGCACCGGCAGCGCACGCACGTGCTTGCCCGCGAACGCCTTGAACTCCGAACCCTCGAACACGTCGGTGATGTCGACGAGCTCCAGCTTGGCGCGCAGGTCCGGCTTGTCGTTGCCGTACTTCAGCATCGACTCGCGGAACGGGATGCGCGGGAAGGGAGACGTGACCTCGCGGCCGTTGCCGAACTCCGTGAAGATCTCCGTCATGAGCTTCTCGATCGGGCGGAAGACGTCTTCCTGCTCGACGAAGCTCATCTCGATGTCGAGCTGGTAGAACTCGCCCGGCGAGCGGTCCGCACGCGCGTCCTCGTCGCGGAAGCACGGCGCGATCTGGAAGTAGCGGTCGAAGCCGGAGATCATCAGCAGCTGCTTGAACTGCTGCGGGGCCTGCGGCAGGGCGTAGAACTTGCCCGGGTTCAGGCGGGACGGGACGACGAAGTCACGGGCGCCCTCGGGGGAGGTCGCGGCGAGGATCGGCGTCGCCATCTCGTTGAAACCGAGGGCGACCATCTTCGAGCGGATCGAGGCGATCACGGCGCTGCGCAGCATGATGTTGCGGTGCATGCGCTCGCGGCGCAGGTCCAGGAAGCGGTACTCCAGGCGGCGCTCCTCGCCCACCCCGTCGTCCTGGTTGATCTGGAACGGGAGCTGCTGGGCGGCGCCGAGCACCTCGACCTCGGCGGCCTCGATCTCGATCTCGCCGGTGGGCAGCTCCGGGTTGACGTTGTCCGCGCCGCGGGAGACGACCTTGCCGTCGACGCGGACGACCGTCTCCTTCGTCAGCTTGTCGAGGACCTCGGCGGCCTTGGTGCCGGGGCGGGCGACGAGCTGCGTGATGCCGTAGTGGTCGCGCAGATCGATGAAGAGGATGCCGCCCAGGTCTCGGCGATTGTGCAGCCAGCCGCTCAGCCGGACGTCGGCGTCGACGTCAGAGGCGCGGAGCTCGCCGCAGGTGTGGGACCTGTACCGATGCATCGTCGTTCATCCAGCCTTTGCGTTTTGGGGTTCCGGGGTGACAACCCGGATCTCCCAAGGGTACCGGCCGCCCCAAGATCGCCCACCAAATACTCTCGGTGGCCGTATGCGATCAGTCCTTCTTAGAGTGGGGCCATGAGCACTGGTGAGCCCCTCCCTCCGGTGGAGGACGTCCTCGCCGCTCTCGCGACCGGCCTGTGGCGGTGGGACAACCGGGCGGGCCTCGTCACCTTCGACGTGGAGGCCGCCCGGCTGATCGGCATGCCCTCCCCCAACGGGAAGCCCGTCACCCTGTCGGAGTCCGGGGTCAGGGCCCTTTTCCACCCCGTCGACTGGAACGAGATCGACGGCGTCGTCCAGCTCGCCGTCGCCGAGGGCACCCTCGCCGAGGCCCGGCTGCGCATCATGGACGAGCGGGGCCGCGTCATCCGCACCGTCCGCAGCCGCTCCAAGCCCGTACTGCACGGCGACAGCCCGGACTCCTACGAGCTGATCGGCACCCTCCAGGAGGTCGGTGAGCCGCCGCCGGGCGCCGCCTCCCGTACCCCGGTGACGGGTGACTGGCGGCGCTCCCGCGAGGCGTTCCTGCTGGACGCCGGGCGGGCGCTCGCCGAGGCCGGGTCGACGGAGGAGGTGCTGCGGGTCGCCGCGGGCCTGTCGATGCCCGGGTTCTCGCCGGAGGGCCTCGCGGTGTTCGGTGTGTCGGGTGACCGCCTCAAGGTCATCGGCCACCACGGGCACCAGGCGGGTTCCGAGGGCCCCTTCACCGATATGGAGCTGGCCACGGACTATCCGGCGGCCGAGGTCTGCCGGACCGGGCGCGCGGTCTATCTGTCGTCGCCGCAGGAGTACCACGACCGCTATCCGGCGGCCTGGCCGCTGGCCACCCGGTTCGAGCGGCAGTCCTGGGCGTTCCTGCCCCTCATCGTCGCGGGCCGCACGATCGGCGCGTGGATGGCGGGCTTCGCCTACCCCGTGTCGTTCACGCCCGACGAGCGCTCGGTCCTGACGACGGTCGCGCGGATGCTGGCGCAGGCCCTGTCGCGGGCCGGGGTCGCCGAGTCGGAGCGGGAGCTGACGGACGGCCTCCAGAAGTCGATGCTGCCGACCCTCGGCCCCGCCGTCCCCGGCATGAGCATCGCGGCCCGCTATGTGCCGACCGGCGGCGGTCTCCAGGTGGGCGGCGACTGGTACGACATCATCCCGCTGCCCGGGGGCCCCGGCCGCACGGAGTCGGGGGGCGGCCGTATCGCCCTGGTCATCGGCGACGTCCAGGGGCACGACGTGCGCGCGGCGGGCCTGATGGGCCAGCTGCGGATCGCCCTGCGCGCCTACGCCTCCGAGGGACACCGCCCCGACGCGGTCCTCTCCCGCGCCTCGCGCTTCCTGCACGGCATCAGTGACATCGCCCAGGGCGGGGATCCGGCGGACCCGCGCTTCGCGACCTGCCTGTACGTGGAGGCCGATCCGGCGACCGGTGTCCTGGAGATCGCCCGCGCCGGCCATCCCGATCCGGCGATACGGATGGCGGACGGCACGGTGATGATGCGGCCCACGGCGGGCGGGCTGCCGCTCGGCATCGACCCGGACGCGGACTATCCGACGACCCGGATCGTCCTGGAGCCCGGCGAGACGCTGCTGCTGTGCACCGACGGCCTGATCGAGACCGGCGGGCACGACCTCGACACGGGCTGGGCCCGGGTGCGCGGCACGCTGGAGGCAGGCCCGGCCGAGGAGCTGGAGGAGCTGGCCGACGCCCTCGTCCAGGCGGTGCACGGCCCGTCCTCGCACTACACCACGGGACCGCTGGTCGACCGCCGCGAGGACGACATAGCGCTGCTGCTCCTGCGGCGCACCCCGTTGTCGAGCGGGCCGACGACCGGTCGGCGCACGGCCATGACGATCGCGCAGGCCGAGCCGGAACGGGTCGCGGCCGCCCGTCAGCAGCTGCGGGAGCTGCTGCACGACTGGGCCGACGACGATCAGGTCGATTCGGCGGTGCTGCTCGTCTCCGAGATGGCCACGAACGTGCTGGTGCACACCGACGGCGACGCGTTGCTGGTCGCCGAGGTGACCAGGGACGCCGAGGGTCCGCGGCGGCTGCGGGTGGAGGTCGCGGACGCCTCGGACGATCTGCCGCACAAGCGCAGGCCCGGGGAGCTCGCCTCGTCGGGGCGGGGCCTCGTGCTCATGGAGCTGCTCGCGCAGCGCTGGGGCGTCGATCCGCAGGGCGAGGGCAAGTGCATCTGGTTCGAGCTCTACGAGCCCTCTGCCGCGGTGGAGGAGGAGTCGACCGCTGTTTCACGTGAAACAGCGCCCCCGGCGCCGTAGCGGCCGCGCAGTTCGCTCAGGATGCCGAACGCGGCGGCCGTCAGCGGTACCGCGAGCAGCATGCCGAGAATTCCGGCGACGGAGGCGCCGCCCGTGATGGCGAGCAGCACCACCGCCGGGTGCATCTGCACGGTGCGGGACTGGATCATCGGCTGGAGCACGTGTCCTTCGAGGACCTGCACCGCGAGTACGACGCCGAGGGCCCACAGGGCGATGACGAAACCCCGGTCGGCGAGGGCCACGAGTACGGCGACCGCGCCGGAGATGAAGGCTCCGAGGTAGGGGATGTAGGCGCCGACGAAGACCAGGGCGGCGAGGCCGACCGCGCCGGGCACGCCGAGGATGAGCAGCCCGATGCCGATGCAGGTCGCGTCGATGAGGGCGATGAGCGTGGTGCCGCGCATGAAGCCCGCGATGGAGTTGAAGGAGCGGCGGGCGATGGCTTCCAGGGTCTCGCCGGTGCCGGGCGCGGCCTGGCGCAGGGCTCGCCGGAAGCGCCCGGCGTCCCGCAGGAAGAAGAAGCAGAGCAGCAGCGCGAGGACCGCCATGGCCACGACCTCGCCGACGACGCTGAGCCCGCTGATCACGCCGGAAGCGGCGCTGCCGCCGTACTTCTTGAGCAGGTCCTGGGCGCTGTCGGCGAGGTGGTCGAGGTCGAGCGCGCCGGTCCCGAAGCGGTCGGAGAGGTCGGTGGCGGCCTGTTTCACGGAGGCCACGATCTGGTCGCCGGTGTCGATGAGGGCGGCGACCACGATGTATCCGGCGCCGCCGACGACGATCAGGATCAGCGCGCAGGTGAGGCCCGACGCGAGGGAGCGCTGCACCTTGGCGCGGCGCAGCGCGAGGTAGACGGGCCGCAGCAGGGCGGTGCCGAGCAGGGCGAGCAGGACCGGCACCACGGCCGTCTTGAGTTCGACGCAGAGCCGGATCCCGACCCAGGCGACACCGGAGACGAGCAGGGCCACCACGCACCAGGCGGCGACGCGGCGGGCGGGTTCGGGCAGAAGCTGCTGACGGATCGGCACCCAGCCAGACGATCATGCTCCGCCCGCTCCCACCCCTCGGGCGGGTCCGGCCGGGTGACGGGGTGTCACGCGCACGGCACCCGGACGACCCCGGACGACAGTGACGGCCCGCCGGGTGCAGAATCGGCGGGCCGTCACGTTCAGGGGCGCACACGCGTCACGTGTGCGAGGGCACACACGCTTTACGTGTGCGGCAGGCGCTCCTTGGTGGGGATGACGCCCAGGCGGCCGGCCTGGAAGTCGTCGAAGGCCTGCTGGAGTTCGGCCTTGGTGTTCATCACGAACGGACCGTAGTGGGCCATGGGCTCACGGATCGGCTGACCGCCGAGGATGACGACCTCCAGGTCCGGGGTGTTCCCGTCCTGGGACTCGTCGGCCCGCACCGTCAGGGACGAGCCCGCGCCGAAGACGGCGGTCTGCCCCTTGTGGATCGGGCGGCGCTCGGCGCCGACGGTGCCGCGGCCCGCGAGCACGTACACGAGACCGTTGTAGTCCTCGCGCCAGGGCAGGGTGGCCTCGGCGCCGGGGCGGACGGTGGCGTGCACCATCGTGATCGGCGTGTGCGTGATGCCGGGGCCCTCGTGGCCGTCGAACTCACCGGCGATGACGCGCAGCAGCGCGCCGCCGTCGGCCGTGGTGAGCAGCTTGACCTGGCCACCGCGGATGTCCTGGTAGCGGGGGTCCTTCATCTTGTCCTTGGCGGGCAGGTTCACCCACAGCTGGAGGCCGTGGAAGAGACCGCCGGACATGACGAGGGACTCCGGCGGCGCCTCGATGTGCAGCAGGCCGGAGCCCGCCGTCATCCACTGGGTGTCGCCGTTGGTGATGGTGCCGCCACCCCCGTTCGAGTCCTGGTGGATGAAGGTGCCGTCGATGATGTAGGTCACGGTCTCGAAGCCGCGGTGCGGGTGCCAGGGGGTGCCCTTGGGCTCTCCCGGCGCGTACTCCACCTCACCCATCTGGTCCATCATGATGAACGGGTCGAGGTGCTTGTAGCTGATCCCGGCGAACGCGCGGCGCACCGGGAATCCCTCGCCCTCGAAGCCACCGGGCGCGGTCGTGACGGTGAGCACGGGTCGTGCCACGGCATCGGCGGGCGCGGCCACACGGGGCAGGGTCAGCGGGTTCTCGACGGTCACAGCGGGCATTTTGGGGACCTCCTTGGCGTCCTCGTGCCTCGACTTTAGTTGAACGTAGAACTTTCTGCCACCCAGAACGCCGAACGCCCGGAGGTAATTCCCTCCGGGCGTTCGGTGGTGCCGGTGTGGTGGCAGTGAAAACCGCAGGTCAGCCGTACATGCGGCGCATCGCGAAGTCGACCATCTGCTCGACCGCCTTGGCGTCGAAGACCATCCGGTGCTCGCCCTCCATGTCGAGGACGAAGCCGTAACCGGTGGGCAGCAGGTCGATCACCTCGGCGCCGGTGATGACGAAGTACTTGGACTCCTTGCCCGCGTACCGGCGCAGCTCCTTGAGCGTGGTGAACATGGGGATCACCGGCTGCTGCGTGTTGTGCAGGGCGAGGAAGCCCGGGTTGTCACCGCGCGGGCAGTAGACCTTCGAGGAAGCGAAGATCTGCTGGAAGTCCTCGGCGGACATCGACCCGGTGGTGAAGGCGCGGACCGCGTCGGCGAGCGAGGGCGGCGACGGCTCGGGGTACAGCGGCGGTGCCTGCTGCCCGTACCCGCCCTGCTGCGGCGGCGCGTACTGCTGCCCAGCAGCGGCTCCCCCGGCGTGCTGCTCGTATCCGTACATGAGGCAAAGACTACCGAGGCCCCGGGCCACGGCGGGCCCAGCCGCCGAACCCGGCCCAGGGGGCTCCTTCGTCACACTCGACGCCCTGGGGGTTGCTTCTTATTACCGACGGGTAGCATCCTATTAACTACTAGTTGGTACGCGTACGAGGATGATCCCGGAGCCCGGCACTGACGGGCCCCCCGCAGCGGGTCTACCTCCCTATAGCCTTTACGGAGCCGTCGCCATGGGGCACTACAAGTCGAATCTCCGCGACATCGAGTTCAACCTCTTCGAGGTGCTCGACCGCGACAAGCTGTACGGCACGGGTCTGTTCGGGGACATGGATGTCGACACCGCCAAGAGCATCCTCGAAGAGGTCGCCCGCCTCTCCGAGAACGATCTGGCCGAGTCCTTCGCCGACGCCGACCGCAACCCGCCGGTCTTCGACCCGGAGACCAACACGGCGCCGGTCCCGGCCAGCTTCAAGAAGTCCTACCAGGCCTTCATGGACGCCGAGTACTGGCGCCTCGGCCTGCCCGAGGAGATCGGCGGCACCACCGCGCCGCGCTCCCTGATCTGGGCCCACGCCGAGCTGATCCTGGGCGCCAACCCGGCGGTCTGGATGTACTCCTCGGGCCCGGCGTTCGCCGGCATCCTCTTCGAGGAGGGCAACGAGCAGCAGAAGAAGGCCGCCGCCGTCGCCGTCGAGAAGCAGTGGGGCTCGACGATGGTGCTGACCGAGCCGGACGCCGGCTCCGACGTCGGCGCCGGCCGTACCAAGGCCGTCCAGCAGGACGACGGCTCGTGGCACATCGAGGGCGTGAAGCGCTTCATCACGTCCGGTGAGCACGACATGTCGGAGAACATCCTCCACTACGTCCTCGCCCGCCCCGAGGGCCACGGCCCCGGCACGAAGGGCCTCTCGCTCTTCCTGGTGCCCAAGTTCGAGTTCGACTGGGAGACCGGCGAGCTGGGCGAGCGCAACGGCGTGTACGCGACCAACGTCGAGCACAAGATGGGCCTCAAGGCGTCCAACACGTGCGAGATGACCTTCGGCGACCAGCACCCCGCCAAGGGCTGGCTGATCGGCGACAAGCACGACGGCATCCGCCAGATGTTCCGCATCATCGAGTTCGCCCGCATGATGGTCGGCACGAAGGCGATCTCGACGCTGTCGACCGGTTACCTGAACGCCCTGGAGTACGCCAAGGAGCGCGTCCAGGGTCCCGACCTGGCCAAGTTCATGGACAAGACCGCGCCCAAGGTCACCATCACGCACCACCCGGACGTACGCCGCTCGCTGCTCACGCAGAAGGCGTACGCGGAGGGCATGCGCTCGCTGGTGCTCTACACCGCCTCGGTCCAGGACGCGATCCAGGTCAAGGAGGCCGCCGGCGAGGACGCGTCGGTCGAGCACGCGCTCAACGACCTCCTCCTCCCCATCGTGAAGGGCTACGGCTCCGAGAAGGGGTACGAGCAGCTCGCCCAGTCGCTCCAGACGTTCGGCGGCTCCGGGTTCCTCCAGGAGTACCCGATCGAGCAGTACATCCGTGACTCGAAGATCGACACGCTCTACGAGGGCACGACCGCCATCCAGGGCCAGGACTTCTTCTTCCGGAAGATCGTCCGCAACCAGGGTGCCGCGCTGAACGGTCTCGCCGAGGAGATCAAGAAGTTCCTCGCGGTCGAGTCGGGCGGCGAGGAACTGGCCGGGGCGCGCGAGTCCCTGGCCAAGGCGGCCGTCGAGCTGGAGGCCATCGTCGGCGTCATGCTCACGGATCTGGCCGCCACGGAGCAGGACGTCAAGGCCATCTACAAGGTGGGCCTGAACACGACCCGGCTGCTCATGGCCTCCGGTGACGTGGTCGTCGGCTACCTGCTGCTCAAGGGTGCGGCGGTTGCGGCCGAGGCCCTTGCGGGTGGCGCCGCCGCCAAGGATGTGGCGTTCTACCAGGGCAAGATCGCGGCGGCCAAGTTCTTCGCGGCGAATGTTCTGCCCGGTGTCATCGGGGCGCGGAAGCTGGCGCAGGCGACCAGTGAGTCCGGCCTTGACGTCATGGAGCTGGACGAAGCGGCGTTCTAGGCTCCGCCGAGCCGGATCCTGCCCGGGCCCGCTGTCTCCCTCGGGGGCGGCGGGCCTTCGTCTGTACGCGCGCCACCGTCGTGGTTGCTCGCGCAGTTCCCCGCGCCCCTGAGGCATGCGGCTGCGCCGCTGCCCCATGAGGTGGCGCACGAAGTGCGCATCTCAGGGGCGCGGGGAACTGCGCGACCAGCCCCCACCGGGCCGCAGGTGAAAGAACATCCCAGGGGCGCGGGGAACCACGCGAGACGCCCCGCCCGCCCGGAGGCGGAACCGCGACGGCCGGAGCCACGGCGCTCAGGGGCGCACGCGGGGCAGAGCGGCAGCAACCCGCACTACCCTGGCGGTATGGCAACTCCTCCCGCGCCCTTCGATCGTGGGCACACCGACGACCTGATGTCCTTCCTCGCGGCGAGCCCCACCCCCTACCACGCCGTGGCGAACGTGGCCGCCCGCCTGGAAGAGGCCGGTTTCAAGCAGGTCGCGGAGACCGACGCCTGGGACGGCACCAGCGGAGGAAAGTTCGTGACGCGCGGCGGCGCCGTCATCGCCTGGTACGTGCCGAGCGGAGCGCACCCGCACACCCCCTTCCGCATCGTCGGCGCACACACCGACTCCCCGAACCTGCGCGTGAAGCCCCAGCCCGACATGGGCAACCAGGGCTGGCGGCAGGTCGCCGTGGAGGTCTACGGCGGCCCGCTGCTCAACTCCTGGCTCGACCGCGACCTGGGCCTCGCCGGCCGGATCTCGCTACGCGACGGCACCGAGCGCCTCGTCGACATCGACCGGCCCCTGCTGCGCGTACCGCAGCTCGCGATCCACCTGGACCGCTCCGTCACCGCGGAGGGCCTCAAGCTGGACAAGCAGCGGCACATGCAGCCGATCTGGGGCCTGGGCAGCGATGTGCACGAGGGCGATCTGCTGGGCTTCGTCGAGGACGAGTACGGCCTGGAGCGCCGCTCGATCACCGGCTGGGACCTGATGACGTACTCCGTCGAACCGCCGGCGTACCTGGGCCGCGACAAGGACCTCCTGGCCGGGCCGCGGATGGACAACCTGCTGTCCGTGCACGCCTGCACGGCCGCCCTCGCCGAGGTCAGCAGACGCGACGAGGCGGCCTCGCTGCCGTACATCCCGGTGCTCGCCGCCTTCGACCACGAGGAGAACGGGTCGCAGTCCGACACCGGCGCGGACGGCCCGCTGCTCGGGAGTGTGCTGGAGCGGTCCGTGTTCGCGCGCGGCGGCTCCTACGAGGACCGGGCGCGCGCCTTCGCCGGAACCGTCTGTCTGTCGTCGGACACCGGGCACGCCGTGCACCCGAACTACGCCGAGCGCCACGACCCCACGCACCACCCCCGCGCCAACGGCGGCCCGATCCTCAAGGTCAACGTGAACAACCGCTACGCCACGGACGGCAGCGGCCGGGCCGTGTTCGCGGCGGCCTGCGAGAAGGCGGGCGTGCCGTTCCAGTCGTTCGTGTCCAACAACGCGATGCCGTGCGGCACCACGATCGGCCCGATCACCGCGGCCCGGCACGGCATCAAGACCGTCGACATCGGCGCGGCGATCCTCTCCATGCACAGCGCCCGTGAACTGTGCGGCGCCGACGACCCGTTCCTCCTGGCGAACGCCCTGACGGCCTTCCTGGAGGGCTGAGGTCCACCGTCGAGTTCGGGCCGCCTTCGTCCGGACCGTGTGACGCCGAAAGCTCCGGGTACCCGGAGCTCTCAAGTAGCCGAACGTCATACAACTTGGGGAGGCGGACCTCATGAGCTTGGGAGGTTGCATCATCCTGGTCGCCGTCGGAGCGATCCTCAGCTTCGCGACCGACTGGCACATGAAGGGGGTCAACCTCGACCTCGTCGGCTGGATCCTGATGATCGTCGGCCTGATCGGCGTCTTCGTGTTCCGCAGTGTCGGACGCCGCCGGGGCGTGGTCGTGCCGCCGGCCCAGACGACCGTGGTCGAGGAAGACCGGACCCGGCGCATATAAGCCACGGCGACCCCGAGGGGCCCCCGGCCCGTCCTGCTCCATGTGCCCTCCACGTACCCTTGATCGCATCAGCTTTCGGGTATCTGGGGGGCACTTTCGTGGAGTTCCGGCTGCTAGGCGCGGTCGCCGTGGACACGGGGAGCGGGGAGCTGCCGCTCGGCCCCGCCAAGCGGCGCAGTCTGCTCGCCGCGCTGCTGCTGCGCCCCAACACCGCGATGCCGCTGGACCAGTTGATCGACGCGCTGTGGCCGGAGGGCCCGCCCGCGCGGGCCAGGACCGTGGCGCAGGGACATGTGTCGCGGCTGCGGGCGCTGCTCGCGCAGGGCGGCGCCGACATGTGGGGCGTCCAGCTGGTCACCCATGGCGACGCGTACGTCCTGGAGATGCCCGAGTCGCTGCTCGACGCGTACCGCTTCGAGGAGCTCGTACGGCACGCCGGCGTCCAGCGCGTCCCCGACGACGCGGCGGCGCTGCTGCGCGAGGCGCTCGCGCTGTGGCAGGGGCCCGCACTCGTCGGCGTCGCCACGGACGGCCCGCTGCGGGTCGCCGCCGACGGCCTGGAGGAGTCGAGGCTCTCGGCCGTCGAGCAACTGGCCAACACGTACGGGCAGTTCGGTGAGCACGCCCGCGCCGCGTCGCTGCTGCACGCGGAGGCCGTGGCCCACCCGATGCGCGAGACGCTCGCCGCCGCGCTGATGCGGGCGCTGTACCGCTCGGGCCGCCAGTCCGACGCCATCGACCAGTACCACCGCACCCGTACGCTGCTCGTCGACGAACTCGGCGTCGACCCCGGGCCCGCGCTGCGTGACGCGTACGCGGAGATCCTGGCGGGCGGGGAGAGCCAGCCGTCGGCTCCTGCCGTCCCGGCCCCCGCGCCCGCCCCCGTTCCCGTACCGGCGCCGGCGCCCCCGGCCGAGCCCGCGCGCACGGCCCCCGCGGCGCCCGGACCCGATCTGCTGCCCAGCCCGCCGCGCGGCTTCGTCGGACGCGGCCCGGAGCTGGCCGCGATCACCGCCGCCGCGCAGCCCGAGCACGCCGTCGTCGTCCTCACCGGACCCGCCGGGGCCGGCAAGACCGCGGCCGCCCTGCACTGGGCGTACACCGCACGCGAGCGCTACGAGGGTGTCCTCTTCGCCGATCTGCACAGCTTCGGCGTGCTGCACAGCTTCGGCGGTCCGCACGGCCTCGGTGACCCGCACGGCCTCGGCCGTCCGAGGAGCCTCGGCGGTCCGTACGGCTACGGTGGTCCGTACGGCTACGGTGGTCCGCGCGCTTTCGGCGACGGGCGAGCGGGCTCCGCCGGCGCGGCCACCGCCGACGTGCTCCGCGAGTTCCTGGTCGCGCTCGGCGTCCCGGGCCGTGAACTCCCGGACACCCCGGGCGCGTTGGCGGCCGCGTACCGCAGGCGCACCGAGCGCCGCCGCCCTCTCGTCATCCTCGACAACGCCGGCACCGCCGCCCAGGTCCGCCCGCTGCTCCCGGCGGGCCCGGGCAGTGCCGCCCTGGTCACCTCGCGCCTGCGGCTCGAAGGGCTCGCGGTCGGCGAACTCGCCCGCACCGTCTCCATCGGCGCCCTCGACGGCGCCGACTCCGCCGAGCTGCTCGCCACCGCCTCCGGCGCCGGGGACCGTCTCGCCGCCGAACCGGCCGCCGCGGCCCGTCTCGCCGAGCTCTGCGCGGGCCACCCGCCCGCCCTGCGCGCCGTGGCGGCCCGGATCAACGACCGGCCGGACCGGGCGCTGACCCCGCTCGCCGACGAACTCGCCGACGAGCGGCGCCGGCTGCCGCTCCCCGGCACCGGCGGCAACGGCGCCCTCGCGCCGGGCTCACGGCGGGCCGGTCCCTGGGTCGCCCCGGGGTGAGACAGCGGGCCGACAGCCGGACGGCGACGGGGCGTTAGCGCGTCGGCGACCGGACGGCGATCAAGGCGGGCACGGTGGGACACACAGCAGCCCACCGAAGCAGGCGGGCGCACCGAAGCCCAGGGAGTTCCGCCATGAAGCGCACCCTCACCCGTACGACCGTCCTCGCCACCGCCGCCATGGTGCTCGGCCTCACGATGACGGCCTGCTCCGGCGGCGACGACGGTGGCACCAAGGCGGCGGGCTCGGCGTCGGCGGCCGGGTCGAGCACGAGCAGCAACACGGACAGCGGATCCGGCTCCGGTCTCGGCTCGGGCTCCGGCGACGCGAAGGCGTCCGGCGGCACGCAGGCCGGCAACGCGTCCAAGACGGACGCCACGAAGAACAACGTCACCGGCCAGGGCGGCACGGACACCGCGGCCTCGAAGTCGGCGCCCGAGTGCAAGGTGACCTCGCTCGGCTACACGCTCGAGCGCAAGAACCCGGAGCAGCAGGGCGACCACCTGCTGATCATCGCGACCAACGACTCCGGCGTCCCCTGCACCGTGCAGCAGCACCCGGTCGTCACCCCGGGCGACGCCAACGGCGACGTCCCGCTCGCCAAGGACGACGAGCAGCCCGCGCAGCCGGTGCTCGTGCAGCCCGGCGGCACGGTCTACTCCGCGCTCCCCGTCTACCAGACGGTCAAGGCCGAGGACAGCTACTTCGATTCGCTCAAGCTGGGCCTGGTGCTGAACGACTCCGACGCCTCCGGCGAGACCGTCACCCTGGAGACGCCCGGCGAGGTCGAGTACGCGGGCAAGTCGGCCGACGGCATCGAGGTGCTCTCCTGGAACACCCGGAAGCCGTACGACTACTGATGTCGGGTCAGGCCGGTGCGTCCATCCCGGCGAGCACCAGCGGCAGCCGGTCCGCCCCGCCCTCGGCGACCCGGACCGGTACGCCCCAGTCCTGCTGGTGCACATGGCACGCCGGATATTCGTTGGCCGGGTCGTCGTCGCACGAGGCGGCCATCGCCGACACATGCAGGACACCCTCGGTGACCTGGGGGTTCAGGACCAGCTCGCGGGCCAGGTCGGTGCCCGCGCCGTCGCCGGCCGCGAGCAGCTCGGGCGGCGTCGCGGAGACCAGGAGCCGGGTCGAGGGCCCGTACCGGGTGTCGAGCTTCTGCCCGGCCGGCGCCTGGAAGATGACGTCAAGGGCCAGCTTGCCGCCCGCCACCTCGGTCGCGGCGCGCTGTGTGCGGTGGGCCACGGACTCGACGCGTACGGCCTCATCGGGCAGCCGCAGGCGGGTCAGCCGGTGCCGCGCGGACTCGACGACGACGATCTCCCCCGAGCCCCCGTCCAGTACGGCGTCGCTGGGCTCGCGCAGGTCGGTGGCGAGCGTGGTCACCTGGCCGGTCGCCGGGTCGAAGCGGCGCAGCGCGTGGTTGTACGTGTCGCAGACCGCGACCGAACCGTCCGGCAGCGCCGTCACGCCCAGCGGGTGCTGGAACAGCGCCTGACCGGCGTCGCCGTCGCGGTGCCCGAAGTCGAAGAGGCCCGTGCCGACCGCCGTGTGAACGGCCCCTTCCGTGTCGACGTAGCGCAGCGCGCTGGTCTCCGAGTCGGCGACCCACAGCCGCTCCTCGGTGGCGGCGAGCCCCGAGGGCTGCGCGAACCAGGCTTCTGCGCCGGGCCCGTCGACCAGTCCCTCGTTCGTGGTCCCGGCCGCGACCTCGACCGTCCCCGCCCGCGGGTCGTACGTCCACAGCTGGTGCACGCCCGCCATGGCGATCCACACCTTGCCGCCGAAGACGGCCACGTCCCAGGGTGACGACAGGTCGACCTCCAGGGCCGGACCGCTGTTCGGCGTCCCCTGCCACCACTGCTTTCCGGTCCCGGCGAGCGTGCTGATCGCCCCGCTCGCCAGGTCCACGGCGCGCAGCGCGTGGTTCACGGTGTCGGCGACGACGACCGTGTTCTCGTCGAGCAGCGCGAGGCCCTGCGGCTCGTTGAACGACTCCGGTCCGAAGCCGCGCTCCCCGCTGCCGATCCGCCGCACGACGCTCTCGCCGTCGGCGGCCAGCTCCACGAGCTGATGCCGCGTGGTGTCGCTGACCAGGAAGTTCCCGGACGGCAGCAGCAGCGCCTTGCCGGGGAAGCGGAGATCGGTGGCGACCGGCTCGGGCGCCACGTACGGGCCCTCGCCGCGGTGCAGGGTGCCCTTCGCCTCGTGCTCGGCCTCCAGCTCCTCGACCAGCGTGGCGATGGCGTGCGCGTGCCCCTCACCGGCGTGCTGCGCGACGACGTACCCCTCGGGGTCGATCACGACGAGCGTCGGCCAGGCCCGCACCGCGTACTGCTTCCAGGTCGCGAGCTCCGGGTCGTCGAGCACCGGGTGCTCCACCCCGTAGCGCTCGACGGCGTCGACGACCGCCTCGTGCTCGGCCTCGTGCACGAACTTCGGCGAGTGCACGCCGATGATGACGACGGTGTCCCGGTGCTTCTCCTCCAGCTCGCGCAGCTCGTCGAGGACGTGCAGGCAGTTGATGCAGCAGAAGGTCCAAAAATCAAGAACGACAATGCGTCCGCGCAGGTCAGCGAGGGTGTATTCCTTGCCGCCCGTATTCAGCCAGCCGCCTTCGCCGATCAGTTCGGGGGCACGGACACGGGCACGGCGGGCGGCTGCGGGCGCGGAGTCGTTCATGTTTCAAGGGTGCCACGCGTGCCCCGTCGTCGAGTCCACGTGGTCCGGTACCGGGTCGTGGGCGTCGCCTGTCGTGGGCGTGCCGGTCGGCTCCAGGAGGAGGATCGCCGTGCCGGGGGTCGCGGAGGGCTTGTGCCAGGTGCCGCGCGGGACCGTGAAGACGGAGCCGCGGGGCAGCACGACCGCACGCTCACTCTCCTCCTCCCCGTCCTTCTCCCGGAGCCCGATGGTCAGCTCGCCCTCTACGACGAGGAAGAACTCGTCGGTGTCGTCGTGGACGTGCCACACGTGCTCGCCCTCCGCCCTGGCGAGCCGGACGTCGTAGTCGTTGACGGCGGCGACGATGCGCGGACTCCACACGTCGTCGAAGGTGGTCAGCGCTTCGGCCAGGGAGACCGGCGGGTTCTGCGTACGTTCCATACCCGTCATCCTGGGGCTGTCCGGCTCCGCGTACGAGTGCTAGGAATTGCGTATGCCGCAAGGATCCTCGCAGGGCGGGGACCGCCCGCACCACGTCGTCGTGATCGTCGACGAGGGCGTCAACCCGTTCGAAGTCGGCGTCGCCACCGAGCTGTTCGGGCTGCCGCGGCCCGAGCTGGGCCTGGCCGCGCCGCTGTACGAGCTGACGCTGTGCTCTCCGGCGCCGGACATCAGGATGAACCACGGCTTCTTCACGCTGAGCACGGCGGCCGGGCTCGACGCGGTCGACACCGCCGACACCGTGATCGTGCCGGGACGCCCGGACAATGTCGTCCCGCGTACGCGGCCCGTGCTCGACGCCATCCGGCGCGCCCACGCGCGCGGCGCCCGCATCGCCAGCTTCTGCACCGGGGCGTTCGCGCTGGCCGAGGCCGGTCTGCTGGACGGGCGCCGCGCCAGCACGCACTGGCGCTGGGCGGACCAGTTCCGCGCGCTGCACCCGAAGGTGCTCCTCGAACCGGACGTGCTGTTCGTGGACGAGGGTTCCGTGCTGACCGCGGCGGGCAGCGCCTCCGCCCTCGATCTGGGCCTGTATCTGATCCGCCGCGACCATGGCGCGGAGATCGCCAACTCGGTGTCGCGGCGCCTCGTCTTCGCCGCCCACCGCGACGGCGGCCAGCGCCAGTTCGTGGAGCGGCCCGTGCCCCAGGTGCCGGACGCCTCGCTCGCCCCGGTCCTCGCCTGGGCGCAGGAGCGGCTCGACCGGCCGATCG
The DNA here is from genome assembly GCF_039533535.1 of Streptomyces kunmingensis. Taxonomy (NCBI): domain Bacteria; kingdom Bacillati; phylum Actinomycetota; class Actinomycetes; order Kitasatosporales; family Streptomycetaceae; genus Streptomyces; species Streptomyces kunmingensis. The sequence goes on along the minus strand of NZ_BAAATS010000017.1, from coordinate 253,604 downwards.
CCGTACCGGACCTGGCCGCGCGCGCCGCCGTCAGCCCCGCCACGCTGCACCGCCGTTTCCGCGCCGAGCTGGGGACGACGCCGCTGACCTGGCTGCTCGGTGAGCGGATCGCGCTGGCCTGCCGGCTCATCGAGCGGGGCGAGGAGCGGCTCGACGCGGTGGCCCGGCTGAGCGGCCTGGGCAGCGCGGCGAATCTGCGGGCGCACCTGAAACGGGCGACGGGGCTGAGCCCGTCGGCGTACCGGCGCAGGTTCGGACACCCCACGGGCCCGCGGCTGCCCCAGCCGGCGGCCTCGGGGTGACACGGTGGCCGCCATGAAGGAGACGAGCACCGCGGCCCGGATGACGCGCTGGGCGGCCGACCGGACCCGGTCGGTCCAGGAACGGCTGCCGTTCCTCACGCGGCTGACCCGGCAGATCATCGCCGTGCGCCTGCTCGACTCCTCGACGCGGCTCGCCGCCCAGACGTTCCTGACGGCGCTGCCGGTGCTGTTCGTCGCGGCGGCGTTCGCCCCGGCCGCCGTGCGCGAGCAGCTCCTCTCCTCGCTGCGCGCCACGCTCGGCCTGGGCGGAGCCTCGCTCCATCAGGTCCAGCAGGTGTACGACGCCGGGGACGCCCCCACCCGCAACGCCACCGGTGTCGTCGGCGTCCTCGTCCTGCTGGTCTCGGCGACCGCGTGCAGCCGCGCGCTGCAACGGGTGTGCCAGCGGGCCTGGCATCTGCCGTCGGCCCCGTTCTCGCTGGTCGCCTGGCGCTGGCTGGCCTGGCTCGCGGGCTGGCTGGTCGCGCTGATCGCGATGGGGGCCCTGCGGGACGGGTTCGGTACGGGGCTGTGGCTGGGGCTGCCGTTGTGGCTCGTCGCCGGTACGGGTCTGTGGTGGTGGACCCAGCATCTGCTGCTGGGCGGGCGGGTGCGCTGGCTGCCGCTGCTGCCGGGCGCGGTGCTCACCGCCGTCGGTGTGGTCGGCCTGACCGTCGCGTCGCGCGTCTACGTTCCGCGCACGCTGGACCGTTCGCTGGCCCAGTTCGGCCCGCTGGGGATGGTGTTCACCGTGCTGTCGTGGCTGATCGTGCTGTTCACGGTGGTCTGCGTGGGGATCGCCGCGGGGTACGTCGTCGCGCACGAGCCGTGGGTGGCCCGGCGCCTCGGGCTCCGGGAGGAGGATCCGCCGGCGTAGGGGCGGCCGTCACCGGACGGCCGCCCTCAACGGGCATCAGCGGAGCTGTGTGCCGAGGAGTGCCTTGGTCTCCGGTGCGCGCAGGTCCGTCGGGCCGAAGGACACCGAGCCGGTCGCGGTCACGCCGGTCCCGGTGCCGGGGAACGCCCACACCGCGCCGGCGTGCGCGTTCTCCCCGGTCGCGGAGGCGGCGAGGTCGCGGTGGCCGTCACCGTCCACGTCGAGCAGCCCGCAGGCGGTGCCGAACATGTCGCCCGACTCGGCGACACCGGGCACATCCGCCGAGTTCTGGTTGAAGCCCTGGGAGCCGGTGCCGGTCACGCCGTCCGCGGTGCCCCGGAGCAGCGCGACCGAGCCCGCGTCCGTCTTGCCGCCGAAGTCCTCGCCGGAGATGCCGAGCGCGACCTCGGCCTTGCCGTCGCCCGTGACATCGGCGACGGCGACGCAGGAACCGAGGTGGTCGCCGTCCTCCTGGGCGCCGTAGAAGCCGGGCAGCGACTGGTCGAACTCCTGGACCTTGTCCCCGTCGAGGCCGTCCGCCGTGCCGAACGCGAGGGTGACCTTCTGGTTCGTCTCGCCGATGTCGGAGTCCTCGGGGTCGGAGCCGACGACGAGGTCGTCCTTGCCGTCGCCGTTCACGTCACCGACGGCCAGGTCGCCCTGGGTCTCGGGTGCCCAGCCGCGCTTGAAGCCCGTACCGCTGCCGTACAGGACGGTGTTGTTCCACATGCCGTCGCCGTTGTAGGAGCGCAGGGCGAGGTCGTCGCGGCCGTCGCCGTCGATGTCGCCGACCGCCTCGAACGTCACGGGGCCGGTCGTCGAGTCCGGGCCGTCGACACAGCCGTACTCGTCGTCGACGCACGCGGCGTCGTCCGCGCCGTACCCCCACCACTCCGACTTGTCCATGAAGTCGAGGGTCTTGGCGGGGGTACCGGACCGGGAGACCGGGCCCTTCCAGAGGGCGGCGCCCTGGTGTTCCGGGTCGTCGCCGTAGCTGCCCATGTCGGCGAGGAGGGCCAGGTCGGCCTTGCCGTCGCCGTCGAAGTCACCGATCTGCGGCGACTTCCCGTACGTGGCGATGTTCGTGCCGCCGGTCAGGCCGGAGGGCGAGCCCCACAGGACGACCGCGCCGGTCGTCGCCTTCTCGCTGCCGATGACGAGGTCGCTGTAGCCGTCCCCGTCGAGGTCGCCCTTGGTGACGTAGGTGCCGAACTTCTCCTTGGCGCCGGCCGAGCCGGGGACGCCGGCCGTCGAGCGGCTGATCAGCTTCTTGCGGGACGTGTCGAGGCCCTGCGCCGAGCCGTAGGTGACCGCGACGTAGCCGGCCTGCGCCTTGCCGGAGACCGTGCCGCCGGGCGCGCCCGAGACGAGGTCGGCGTACCCGTCACCGTTGAAGTCGTCGGCCGGGTCGGCCTTCCCCTGGGTGGCGGCCAGCGCCCCCGGCGCGAGGGACAGGGCGGCGGCGCCACCGGCGACCAGGGTCGCGGCGATCAGCGGGGCGGTGAAGCGGACGGTGCGGGCGGGCTGGCGTCGTGCGCGCGGCATGAGCGGTTCCTTCGGTCGTAAGGTCACGTCCACCTCAGAAGACCCCCCAAATACCGTTGCCGGTTGCACGCACCTTGTAACCGCCCTGTACCAGCACGGCTTTGCGGGCACTCCGCGTCCGGGACCGCCCGGCGACTTCGCGCCGTTCTCACCCGGACGGACCGCGGGTGGGTCCGGACGGCGGCTTCCGGGCACTCATCGACGTATGCGCTACGAAGTACGGGAACGGCTCTTCGCCATCGGCGAGGACTACTGGATCGAGGACGAGAACGGCCACAAGGCGTTCCTCGTCGACGGCAAGGCGATGCACGTGCGGGACACCTTCGAGCTGAAGGGGCCCGACGGGCGCGTCCTCATCGACATCCACGAGAAGATGTTCGCCCTGCGCGACACGATGGTCATCGAGCGCGGCGACGAGCAGCTCGCCAAGGTCAAACGCAAACGGCTGTCGCTGCTGCGCAACCACTACCGGGTCGAGCTGGTCGACGGCACCGAACTCGACGTCAGCGGCAAGATCCTGGACCGCGAGTTCGCCGTCGAGTACGACGGCGAACTGCTCGCGGAGATCTCCCGCCGCTGGCTGCGCGTGCGCGACACGTACGGCGTGAACGTGGTCCGCGAGGACGCCGACCCGGCCCTGATCATCGCCGTCGCGGTGTGCGTCATCCACCTCGCGGAGAAGGAGCGGGGGGACGCGGACTGAGGCGTGTCCCCCTGTTACCGGGGCGGGGCGAGGCCCAGCGTGCGGTCCTTGAGCGCCGGGAACCGGTCCCGGGTCTCCGCGACCCGCGCCGGGTCGAACTCCACCCGCAGCACCTCTTCCCCGGCCCCCGCCTCGGCGAGCACCTCGCCCCACGGGTCGACGACGATGCTGTGCCCCGCCTGCGGGACGCCCGCGTGCGTACCGGCGCTTCCGCAGGCCAGCACATACGCCTGGTTCTCCACGGCGCGCGCCTGCGCGAGCAGCGTCCAGTGCGAGCGGCGCCGCTCGGGCCAGCCGGCGGAGACCAGCAGGGTCTCGGCCCCGCGGTCCACGAGGCCGCGGTACAGCTCGGGAAAACGCAGGTCGTAGCAGGTACTGACGCCGAGCACCGTCTCCGGAAGGCGTACGGTCACCAGCTCCTCGCCCGCGCTCATCAGCACGGCCTCGCCCTTGTCGAAGCCGAACCGGTGGATCTTGCGGTAGGCGGCGGCGAGCTCCCCGTCGGGGGAGAAGACGAGCGCGGTGTTGTAGAGGGGACCCTCCGGGTCGCGCTCCGGGATCGACCCGGCGTGCAGCCAGACGCCCGCGTCGCGCGCGGCCTTGGCCATCGCCGCGAAGGTCGGGCCCTCCAGCGGCTCCGCCTCGTCCGCGAACAGCTCGTAGGCGAAGGCGCCGGTCGTCCACAGTTCGGGCAGCACCACCAGATCGGCTGATCCGGCCTGTTCCCGAACCAGCGAGCCGACGCGCTCCCGCCGTTCGCCGACCGATTCGTCCTCGTTTACCGCGATCTGGATGAGGGAGGCGCGCACACTACCACCGTCCTGGCATTCGAGCCTTCAACACGGGCCTACGATCGTCACACGAAAGCACTGCAGGGGTGCCTACGGGCAGCGTACTGTGCCAAGCCGGGGGAGCCCCCGGACCCCCACAGACGCGCCCGATCCGCCCGCCGCCTACTTCACCGCCCGTGTACCACACCGCTCGAGGGGTCCCTTTCCGTGAGTCTCCACCCCAGCCTTCAGTCCTACGCCGATGCCTGGACCCACTCCGTGGAAGCGATATCCGAGCTGGTCACACCGCTCGTGGAGGGTGAGTGGAACCGGGCGACCCCGTGCCCCGGCTGGTCCGTGCGCGATGTCGTCTCCCATGTCATCGGCGCCGACTGCGAGATGCTCGGCGACCCCCGGCCCATCCACACGCTGCCGCGCGACCTCTACCACGTACAGACCGAGTCGCAGCGCTACCAAGAGGTCCAGGTCGACGTCCGCCGCCACCACACGGCGCCGGAGATGGTCTCCGAGCTGGAGTACACGATCATCCGCCGCTCGCGTCAGTTGCGGAACGAGAGCCGCGACCCCGGGACCATGGTGCGCGGGCCCCGCGCGGTGGAGGAGACCCTCGAATTCGCCATGCGCAGGCGGGCGTTCGACATCTGGGTGCACGAGCAGGACCTGCGCTGGGCCCTCGGCCGGCCCGGCAACCTCGATTCGCCGGGCGCGTACGTCACCCGCGACCTGCTCCTGGAAGCCCTGCCCAAGATCGTCGCGAAGGACGCGGGCGCCCCGGCGAACTCGGCGGTCGTCTTCGACGTGCACGGCCCCGTCGAGTTCCTGCGCACGGTCCGCGTCGACGCGGACGGCAGGGGCACGATCGACGGCGCCCCCTCGCTCGGCCCGGCGGCGACGCTGGCCCTCGACTGGGAGACGTACGTCCGCCTCTCCTGCGGCCGCGTCACCCCGGACGCGGTGACGGACCGCATCAAATCCGAGGGCGACACGGCCTTGGCCACGGCGATCCTGGCGGCACTGCGCATCACGCCATAGCCACACCCGGCGCATCCCCGCCTCCGGCAACCCGCCGCCCGCGCCTTGGGCAATCTGCCTCCCCCAGACTCCGTCCGGGGGGACCCCCAGGGCGGCAGGGTGGGCAAGGCGGCACCCCAGCGCCGGGCGCGCGTCAAAGAGGGGCCCCACAACAACCCAGCGCCCCAAACCCGGGCCCCCTAAGCAGGGACGTGCACCGAAGCAACCCGGGATGCGACAAGCCGCTCCCGCTCGGCGCGAGCCGCCCGCCTACGCAACCGCAGAATCTGACTCACCCCCACGGCCTGCAAGACGAACACCGCCGAGAACGCCACCCGATAATCGTCCCCCGTGGCGTCAAGCAACACCCCCACCAGCAACAACGTGGTCATAGAGGCCACAAACCCGCCCATATTGACAATCCCGGACCCCGTCCCCTGCCGCTCCGGCGGATTCGCCGGCCGCGCAAAATCGAACCCGATCATCGAAGCGGGCCCGCACGCGCCGAGCACCACGCACATCACCACAAGCAGCCACATCGGCGACCGCCCGGGCCAGGCGATGGGCGCCACCCACACCAGCGCCGTCACCCCCACCGTGCCGAGCGCCAGCGGCAGCCGCGCCGCGTGATGCCGCGCGACGATCTGCCCGTACACGAGCCCCACCACCATGTTGGCGAGAACGACCAGCGTCAGCAGCTCACCCGCGACCCCACGCGACAACCCCTGCGCCTCGACGAGGAACGGCAGCCCCCACAGCAGCAGGAACACCATCGCCGGGAACTGCGTCGTGAAGTGCACCCACAGGCCGAGCCGCGTCCCCGGCTCCCGCCAGGACGCCGCGATCTGCCGGCGCACGAACGCGGCCCCCTTGTGCGTCACCGGCATCGGCGCCGGCTCGAACCCCTCGGGATGGTCCTTGAGGAAGATCAGCATCAGCACCAGGACGACGACGCCCGCCAGCGCGCTGCCGGCGAACGCGGCTTCCCAGCCGATCCCGTGCAGCAGCCGCGCGATGACCAGCGTGGAGATCAGGTTGCCCGCCATGCCGACGAGCCCGGCGAGCTGCGCGACCAGCGGCCCGCGCCGCGCCGGGAACCAGCGGGTGCCGAGCCGCAGCACGCTGATGAACGTCATCGCGTCACCGCAGCCGAGCAGCGCGCGGGAGGCGAGCGCCATCCCGTACGACGAAGAGAACGCGAAGCCGAGCTGCCCGATGGTGAACAGCACCACGCCGAACGTCAGCACCTTCTTCGTGCCGAGCCGGTCGACCATCAGGCCGACGGGTATCTGCATGCCCGCGTACACGAGCAGCTGAAGGATCGAGAAGGTGGACAGCGCGGAGGCGTTGATGTGGAAGCGCTCGACGGCGTCGAGCCCGGCCACCCCGAGGGACGTACGGAAGATCACGGCGACGAAGTAGACGGCGACACCGATGCACCAGACGGCGATCGCCTTGCGGCCGCCGGGCGGATCACCGGGCAGGGACAGGGCGCCGGCCCCCGAAGAGCTGGAAGAGGAGGCGGAGCTCATCGCACGTCACCCCGCGCCAGGTTCTGGAACCAGCCCACGTGCCGCTTCACCACGGCGACCGCCGCCTCGACGTCCCCGGCGCCGAGCGCGTCGAGGAGTTCGCCGTGCTCGGCGAGGGTCTTGGCGATGCGGTCGGGGTGGGAGTGCATCACGGCGACGCCCATCCTCAGCTGCCGGTCGCGCATCTGGTCGTAGAGCCGGGACAGGATCTCGTTGCCCCCGCTGCGCACGATCTCCGCGTGGAAGCACCGGTCGGTGGCGGCGGCGTCCGCGAACTGTCCGGCCGCGGCCTGCGTGCGCTGGGTGTCGAGCAGCTCCTCCAGGCGCTCGATGAGCCACGGCTGGGCCGGTACGGCCTTGCGCACCGCGTGCTCCTCGACGAGCAGCCGGGTCTCCACGACGTCCGCGATCTCCTGCGCCGAGACGGGCAGCACCAGGGCGCCCTTCTTCGGGTAGAGCCGCAGCAACCCCTCGACCTCCAGCTTGAGCAGCGCCTCGCGCACCGGGGTGCGGGACACCCCGACGGCCTCGGCGAGCTCGCCCTCGGTGAGCAACGTCCCACCCTCGTAACGGCGTTCGAGCACGCCGCGCTTCACATGGTCGTAGACACGGACGGCGGCGGGCGGGGGCTTTTCGGTGGCACGTTTTTCGGCGACGGTCGAGGGCATGCGCACATCATAGATACAACACGTACGCAAGTCGGGCCGCGTCCATCATGCGGGACGCCCGCTGAGGGACACGCGCGTGGGATTCGTGGGCTCGCTGTGCAACCACTCACCCGCTTCAGGTGTCTCAATAGTGCGCGTCCCGCCCAAGGGGCGGTGCATCAGGGGCACTTGGAGCGTTCAACTTGAAAACTCGCATAACGGGCATCGCCGTTCTCGCCGTGGGAACCATGCTCACCAGCGGAGCGCTGACCACCTCCGCACAGGCCGCCACGGCGCCGGCCGTACCCAAGATCGCCGCGGCCGGCGGCTTCGTGATGAACAACGGGACGGGCAAGTCCCTGTTCACCAAGGCCGCGGACACCCGCCGGTCCACCGGCTCGACCACCAAGATCATGACCGCCAAGGTGGTGCTGGCGACGAAGAACCTGAACCTGAACACCAAGGTCACGGTTCAGAAGGCGTACAGCGACTACATAGTGAAGAACAACGCCTCGTCGGCCCGGCTGATCGTCGGCGACAAGGTCACCGTCCGCCAGCTCCTGTACGGGCTGATGCTCCCGTCGGGCTGTGACGCGGCGTACGCCCTCGCGGACAAGTTCGGCTCGGGCTCCACGCGGGACGCCCGCGTGAAGTCCTTCATCGGCAAGATGAACAAGGCCGCCACCGACCTGGGTCTGAAGAACACCCACTTCGACTCGTTCGACGGCATCGGCAAGGGCAAGAACTACTCGACGCCGCGCGACCTCACCAAGATCGCGTCGTCGGCGATGAAGAACTCCACGTTCCGTACCGTCGTGAAGACGAAGTCGACGAAGCAGAAGGTCACGACGAAGTCCGGCGGCTACCGGAACATGTCGTGGTCGAACACCAACACCCTGCTCGGCTCGTACTCCGGCGCCATCGGCGTGAAGACCGGCTCGGGCCCGGAGGCCGGCTACTGCCTGGTCTTCGCTGCCACCCGCAGCGGCAAGACCGTGATCGGTACGGTCCTGAAGTCGACGTCGGTCAACGCCCGCACGTCGGACGCGAAGAAGCTCATGGACTACGGCTTCAAGAAGTAGCCACGGTCCAGTACACGGAATCGGGAGCGGGCGGCGCCTTGGGAACCCACGAGGCGCGGTCCGCTTCCGTGCTCCAGGCCGGGACGTCCTCGTAGTAGATCGTGAGCGCCCAGAACCGCTCCTCCTCGTGCAGGATGATGTCGTCCTCGTCGGACAGGTCCTGGCCGTGCCACTGCCGGTTGACCCGCGCGACGGCCTCCGCCCGCGAGACCCCCAGCTCCGTGACCATGTACTCGACGACGGACTCCAGGAGCTCGTCCGTCTCGGCGCAGGTGGGCATGGTGTACGTACTCACGTCTGTTCTTTCGTTCCAGCTCACAGCAATGACGCGTCGAGCAGCGGTCCCGTATTGCCGAAGAAGACGGTCTGGTCACCGGACCAGACGGGCGCCTTGCCCTTCTTGAAGGGGCCCGGATTCCTGAGCATCGGCCCCTCGACGACATCGTACGCAGGCGTCTCCGTGCCGCTGCCGGAGCGGAAGTGGCGCACGAAGCCGCTCAGCTCGGGATCGGACTCCGTGAACGACCTGCGGTTCAGCGCGTTGAACTCGCTTTCGGGGATGTGGAAGTGCATCACCACCCCGTCGTTGGGGAACCGCTTCTCGCTCTCCGATAGGTGCTCGTCCAGGGTCGAGGCCCAGGACGGACCGAAGAAGCGCCCCGCCGTGCAGCCGCTGAGGTGGGTGCGGCGCAGGGTCAGCGGCAGGACGCCGGGCAGGTCCACATCGGTCTGCGCGAGCAGCATCTGGCCGCTGGCCATGTCGATCGGGTCGCCGCGGGTCTCCCTCTTGTCGAGGCCGTGCGACTGCTTGGCGAGGTCGGCGTCGTTCAGCTTGAGGCCGTCGTTCTCCGGCTTCTCGGAGTTGCGGCCGTTGTTGCCGCCGTTGTTCCTGCCGTTGCCGTTGCCGTCGGCCCTGCCCTTGCCCTTGCCGTTCCCGTTGCCCCGGCCGTTCCCGTTGCCCCGGCCGCCGCCGTCCCCGGGGTTCGCCGAGCTGATGCCGCGAACCTTGTCGCGGACGTCGTGGTCCTTGCCCTTGTGCAGCCGCGAGGTGGCCTTCGCCCGTTCCGGCACGGTCTCCGCGATGTGCTTGGTGACCTTGCCGAGCGCCTTCTCCGAGCCCTTGAGCGCCACCGCGAGTTCGATCTCGGCCTTGGTCTTCATCCCGAAGACGATGTCGGCGAGCACGTCGCAGGCGTCCGCGAGCAGGCGGGCGAGTTCCGGAAGCTTCTCCAGGTGACCGGTCCGCACATGGTCCCAGTGCTTCTCGAACGCTTCGACGGCCACGCCGTCGGAGGAGGACAGGATCCGGGTGACCGCCTTGTGCGCGTCACCGCCGTGGGTCTCGAACTGCTCCGCGAACTCCCGCATGGCCGTGGCCATTTCGCGGTAGTCGTCCTCGTCCACGTTCGGGAAGCTGACGCCGATGACTTAGAGGAGCTCGTCGAGCCACCCCGGGATCGTGTACCCCACCGCTACAACAACCCCTATCGGCACTCACGTTGTTCAGAAACTACTCGCTTCACGCTACATCTATTCTGACGCGCTGTGACGACCGAAAGTTGCACATGCCATGGAGTACACGTGAAAAGAGCGCATGTGAAAGGGCCGCCGCACACCTTTCGTGTACGACGGCCCTCAGAGCCTGTTCTATGGGAACTCCGGGAACGTCAACGCGTACCTCCGGGCCGGGCCGGGCAGGGCTCGGCTCGGCTCGGCTCAGCTCAGCTCAGCTCAGCTCCAGGTGATCAGACGCTTCGGCCGCTCCAGCACGGCGGCCACATCCGCGAGCACCTTCGACCCCAGCTCCCCGTCCACCAGGCGGTGGTCGAAGGAGAGCGCCAGCGTCGTCACCTGACGCGGCTTGACCTTGCCCTTGTGCACCCAGGGCTGGAGCTTGATCGCGCCGACGGCGAGGATCGCCGACTCTCCCGGGTTCAGGATCGGCGTACCGGTGTCGACGCCGAAGACGCCGACGTTCGTGATGGTGACCGTCCCGCCCTGCATCGCGGCGGGAGACGTCCGGCCCTCGCGCGCCGTGGCCACCAACTCGCCCAGCGACGACGCCAGTTCGGGCAGCGTCTTGGCGTGGGCGTCCTTGATGTTCGGCACGATGAGCCCGCGCGGGGTCGCCGCGGCGATGCCCAGGTTCACGTAGTGCTTCTGGACGATCTCGGCCTTGCCGTCGTGGCCCTCGTCCCAGGCCGCGTTGACCTCGGGGTTGCGCTTGATCGCGACGAGCAGCGCCTTGGAGATGAGCAGCAGCGGATTGACCCGCAGCCCCTGCATGTCCTTGTCGGCCTTGAGCTCCTCGACGAGCTTCATCGTGCGCGTCACGTCGACCGTCACGAACTCCGTGACGTGCGGCGCGGTGAACGCGGACCCGATCATCGCCTGGGCCGTCGCCTTGCGGACGCCCTTAACCGGGACGCGGGTCTCCCGGACGCCGTCGTACGACGGGGCGGGCGCCACCGGGACGGCCGCCGCCACCGGGGCCGGGGCCTGCGCCGGCACCTCGGGCGCGGGCGCCACCGCGGCGTGCACGTCCTCACGCGTGATGATCCCGTCGGGGCTCGACGGGATCACCGCGGCGAGGTCGACGCCGAGGTCCTTGGCGAGCTTGCGCACCGGCGGCTTGGCCAGCGGGCGCTGCTCGACGGCCGGGGCCGCCGTCCCGTTGGCCGCCGCGGTCCCGGCGCCCTTGCGGGCCCGGCGCTTGGTCGACGTCTCGGCGACGCCGTACCCGACGAGCACGGGCTGGCGCCCCTGCGGCTCGCCGGCCTCCGCCTCGGTCTCCACCGGGGCCTGCACCACGGGCTCGGGCTCGGGCGCGGCCGGCCCGTCGGAGGCCACGTCCACCGAGATGATCACCTGGCCGACATCGACGGTCGTGCCCTCGGGGAAGCACAGCTCCTTGACCACGCCGTCGAACGGGATCGGCAGCTCGACGGCCGCCTTCGCCGTCTCCACCTCGCACACGACCTGCCCGTCCTCGACGGTGTCGCCGGGCTGTACGTACCACTTGAGGATCTCTGCCTCGGTCAGGCCTTCGCCCACGTCGGGCATCTTGAATTCACGCGCCATGACTCTCAGCTCCTCTCAGTACGCCAGCGAGCGGTCGACGGCGTCGAGCACCCGGTCCAGGCCCGGCAGGTACTCCTCCTCCAGGCGCGCCGGCGGATACGGCGCGTGGTACCCACCGACCCGCAGCACGGGCGCCTCCAGGTGGTAGAAGCACCGCTCGGTGATGCGCGCGGCGATCTCGGCCCCGGAGCCGAGGAAGACGGACGCCTCGTGCGCGACGATGAGATGCCGCGTCTTCTCCACCGACTTCTGTACGGCGTCGAAGTCCATCGGCGAGATCGAGCGCAGGTCGAGGACCTCCAGGGACTTGCCCTCCTCCGCGGCGGCGGCCGCGGCCTCCAGAGCGACCTTCACCATCGGCCCGTAGGCGACGAGCGTCAGGTCGGTACCCTCGCGCGCCACGACGGCCTTGTGCAGATCGCCGGGGACGGCCTCGGTGTCGACCTCGCTCTTGTCCCAGTAGCGCCGCTTCGGCTCGAAGAAGATCACCGGGTCGTCGCTCTGGATGGCCTGCTGGAGCATCCAGTACGCGTCCGAGGAGTTCGAGGGGGAGACCACCTTCAGCCCGGGCACGTGCGCGAACAGCGCCTCGGGCGACTCGCTGTGGTGCTCGACCGCGCCGATGCCGCCGCCGTACGGGATCCGGATGACGACCGGCGTCTTGACCTTGCCGAGCGCGCGGGCGTGCATCTTCGCGAGCTGCGTGACGATCTGGTCGTAGGCGGGGAAGACGAAGCCGTCGAACTGGATCTCCACGACCGGGCGGTAGCCGCGCAGCGCCAGGCCGATCGCGGTGCCGACGATGCCGGACTCGGCGAGCGGGGTGTCGATGACCCGCTCCTCGCCGAAGTCCTTCTGCAGACCGTCGGTCACGCGGAAGACGCCGCCGAGCACGCCGACGTCCTCACCCATGACGAGGACCTTCGGGTCGTTCTCCAACGCCGTGCGCAGCGACTCGTTGATCGCCTTGGCGATCGGAAGTTTCTGTACCGCCATGACTCAGGCCTCCCCAGCCGCTTCGTCGGCGAACGACGCCTGGTAGGCGACGAACTGCGCGCGCTCCTCGTCGACGAGCGCGTGCCCGTCCGCGTACACGTTCTCGAAGATCGCCAGGTGGCCCGGGTCCGGCATGGCCCGTACGACGTCACGCACTCGCTTGCCCAACGCCTCGCTCTCGGCGTCGAGTTCCGCGAAAAATCCCTCATCCGTGTCGGTTTGGGACTCGAGGTAGGTGCGCAGGCGCAGGATCGGGTCCTTCGCCTCCCAGGCGACCCGCTCCTCGTCGGCCCGGTACTTCGAGGGGTCGTCGGAGGTGGTGTGCGCGCCCATGCGGTAGGTGAACGCCTCGACGAGGGTCGGGCCCTCGCCGTTGCGCGCCCGCTCCAGCGCCCACCGGGTCACGGCGAGGCAGGCGAGCACGTCGTTGCCGTCCACGCGGACGCCGGGGAAGCCGAAGCCCTGCGCGCGCTGGTACAGCGGCACGCGCATCTGGCGCTCGGTCGGCTCGGAGATCGCCCACTGGTTGTTCTGGCAGAAGAACACCACCGGCGCGTTGTACACGGCGCCGAAGTTGAAGGCCTCCAGGACGTCGCCCTGGCTGGAGGCGCCGTCACCGAAGTACGCGATGACGGCCGAGTCCGCGCCGTCCTTGGCGACGCCCATGGCGTAGCCCGTCGCGTGCAGCGTCTGCGAGCCGATGACGATCGTGTACAGGTGGAAGTTGTTGCTGTTCGGGTCCCAGCCGCCGTGGTTCACGCCACGGAACATGCCGAGCAGGTTCGTCGGGTCGACCCCGCGGCACCAGGCGACGCCGTGCTCGCGGTAGGTCGGGAAGACGTAGTCGTCCTCGCGGGTGGCCCGCCCGGAGCCGATCTGGGCCGCCTCCTGGCCGAGCAGCGACGCCCACAGGCCCAGCTCGCCCTGGCGCTGCAGGGCGGTGGCCTCGGCGTCGAAGCGGCGGGTGAGGACCATGTCGCGGTACAGGGCGCGCAGCTCGTCGTCGGTGATCGCGTCGACGTACGCGTCGTACTCGGGATTCCTGACCCGCTTGCCCGCCGGGCTCAGCAGCTGGACCAGCTCCGGCTGCGCCGGCGCGGTGGCCCTGCCGGGGGACTTCTTCGCAGACTTCTTCGCAGCGGTCCGCTTGCGCGGCGGCTGTGCTTTCTGCGCTGCGGCAGTGCTGTCAGCACTGTCTACGGTCACGTGTGCTCCTCCGTCGGTCCGGCCCCGGGATTGCCGGATGACCAGTCGGCTCGGCTCGCCTGATCCGTCCACGCACGGGGTGGGTGCGGTGGAGCCGGGTTCAGGCGTGACTAGAAAGAACGAATAGAACCTGTGCTCCGGCAAGCACCCTGCACCCAGCACGTTACCCAGTGCGCCACACATCTGCGAAACCCCATCTGACCTGCGTTTTTGCTTGGATATCCAAGTAACTCGTTCATTGGATTTCCTACTACTCGCACGAAGGACGAAGCGCCGCAGGTCACAGCCGTGGACTGAGCCCTGGTCACAGCCTGGCAGGGGGCCGGAACACCGGCACGTTATCCCGGTCACCCAGGGCGCGGGAAGAGCCGGTGTGTGAGACTGAATTCGTGCGCGAAGACGGAAAAATTACGGTATTTCTCCTCGACGACCACGAAGTGGTGCGCCGGGGCGTTCACGAGTTGCTCTCGATGGAGGACGACATCGAGGTGGTCGGCGAGGCCGGTACGGCCGCCGACGCACTGGTGCGGATCCCGGCGACCCGGCCCGATGTCGCCGTGCTCGACGTGCGCCTGCCGGACGGCAGCGGTGTCGAGGTGTGCCGGGAGGTCCGCTCCCAGGACGAGTCGATCCGGTGCCTGATGCTGACCTCGTTCTCGGACGACGAAGCCCTCTTCGACGCGATCATGGCCGGCGCGTCCGGCTACGTACTGAAGGCGATCCGGGGCAACGAGCTGCTGACGGCCGTCCGCGACGTGGCGGCGGGCCGGTCGCTGCTCGACCCGGTGGCCACCGCCCGGGTCCTGGAGCGGCTGCGCGACGGCGGCCGCAACAAGGACGACGACCGGCTCGCGGGCCTCACCGACCAGGAGCGCAGGATCCTCGATCTGATCGGCGAGGGCCTGACCAACCGCGTGATCGGTGAGCGCCTCCACCTCGCCGAGAAGACGATCAAGAACTATGTCTCCAGCCTCCTGTCCAAGCTCGGCATGGAGCGCCGCTCGCAGGCCGCGGCCTATGTGGCGCGCATGCAGGCACAGAAACAGCACTGACGGCGGCGGCTACGGCCCTGGTCGCGTCTTCGGTCCCGGCCGCGTCCACAGTTGCGCTTGTTGCTCACCCGGGTGCCTGCCCACACGGGACCTACGTCCCTCGGGGTGGGGGCGGGATGCTCTTTTCCGGCACCCCGCCGGGATCGCAGAGTGGTGACATGCCCTCCGAGACGCAGCCGCAGGACCTTCAGCGCGGCTTCGAGCTGCTCGCCCGCGTGAACTACGGGCGGGTGGCGACCAGCATGCGCGCTCTGCCCTTCCTCGCCGCCGCCCGCCACGTCGTGGCCGACGGGCGCCTCCTGCTGCGCCTGCACCGGGGTTACGGGTACCACCAGGCCTGCGACGGCAGCGTGGTCGCCTACGGGGCGGACAACCTGAGCGGCCCGGCCGCCGAGGACGACGGCGCTGCCCAGTGGTCGGTGCAGTGCGTCGGCACCTGTGATCAGGTCGAGCCAGGCACCGCCGAACTGGAACTTTTCGGGCCCGCGCCGCATTTCGCGGACGGCGAGCTCTTCGACCCGGTGTATCTGCGCGTGCACCCGCAGTTCGTGACCGTGCACGAACTGCGGGGAGGGTCGGCGCGGCGGGCGCCCCACGCGCGCGTGCGGCGCATGTAGCCCCCGTGAAGCGGGCCGGGGCGGGTCAGCCGCCGATGGTGCCGGCCACCTCGCCAGTAGTGCCGGTCTCGCCGCCGTTGTCACCGCCGCCGACGTCACCGCCACCGCCACCCGGCGGGGTGGGCGAGGCGGGCGGCTCCTCGGTTTCCGTCTCCGTGGGAGTGTCCCTGTCCGTTGGCTCACCGGACGGCTCGGTCGGCTGGTTCGTCTCCGACTGCGTAGGTGTCTCGTTGCCGGTGGTGGGCTGGTACGACGGCGTGTAGTCGCCCTGCCCGCCCGAGCCGTCGCCCGTGTCCTGCGTCTCGTCCGCGGTCGCGTCGTCGTCGGCGGACTTGCTCGGCTTGTCCTTCGTCTCGGACTGCGTGGCGGGCGGGGACTGCTTGGTGCCGCCACCGCCGCCCTTGTCGTTGCTCGCGTTCAGCGCCAGGGCGACGCCCGCCGCGATCGCGATCACCGCGAGCACAGCGAAGATCCACACCTTGCCGCGGCCACCGCCCCGGTTCCCCTGGCCGTCGAAGCCGCCGTCGTCGCCCGGCGGACGCAGCATCGGCTGCGCGGCCGTGCCGTAGTCCCCGGGGTGGGGCATCGCGGTGGTGCCGGCCAGGCCCATCGCCGGGGTGCTGCCGCCCTCGTGCATGGCGGAGTCGACCGGCCCGGTGTTCCAGGTGCCGGTGTGGCCGCCCTGCTCGTACAGCATCGTCAGGCCGTACTGGACGAGGCCGCGCATCTCCTCGGCCGTCTGGAACCGGTCGTCCGGGTCCTTGGCCAGCGAGCGCATCACGAGGCCGTCCAGCTCCGGCGGCGTCGCGTCCGAGACCTCGGAGGGCGGCACGGGGATGTCCTGGACGTGCTGGTAGACGACCGACAGCGGCGTCTCGCCGGTGAACGGGGGCCGCAGCGCGAGAAGTTCGTAGAGCAGGCAGCCGGTCGCGTACAGGTCGGAGCGGTGGTCGACGGCCTTGCCGAGGGCCTGCTCGGGGGAGAGGTACTGGGGTGTGCCCATGACCATGCCGGTCTGCGTCATCGTCGACTGCGCGCCGTGCAGGGCGCGGGCGATGCCGAAGTCCATCACCTTCACCGCGCCGGTGTGGGTGATGATCACGTTCGCGGGCTTGATGTCACGGTGCACGATGCCGTGCTGGTGCGAGTAGGCGAGCGCCTCGAGGACGCCGGAGACGATGATCAGGGCCTGCTCGGGGCCCGGCGCCTCGGCGTTCAGCAGCAGGTCGCGGATGGTGCGGCCCTCGACGAGCTCCATGACGATGTACGGAACGGTGCTGCCGTTCACGTAGTCCTCGCCCGAGTCGTAGACCGCGACGACGGCGTGGTGGTTCAGTCCGGCGACCGACTGTGCCTCGCGGGTGAAGCGGGCCTTGGAGACCGGGTCCTCGGCGAGGTCGGAGCGGAGCAGCTTGACGGCGACGGTGCGCCCGAGGCGTACGTCCTCGGCCGCGAACACCTCGGCCATGCCGCCCCGGCCGAGTCTGTGCGTCATCCGGTATCGACCGTCACCGACGAGCCCGCCGTTGCCCCACAACTCCGGCGCATCTGACATACCGCCGCCAGTCGCCTCGGGGTCGGACGGGCCCTGAGCGCGCTGCTGCTGTGCCATCAGTCCTCGCCGTCGTTTCTGTCCGTGCCGCCCATGCTGCCGGAACCCTGCGTCGGAGTACGCGCGGTGGTGAATTACGGTTCTCCGTCGGGTCACGCTACAGGCTCCGGCCGCGCCACCGTTCCGAGATGGACCGGACATCAAACCCGTTGCCGTGCGGGCCCTGCAAATCGTGCGCGCAATTTCCGTGCCCGGTCCATGACCATTTCGAGCCCCTTTCCTGTAACGCTTGCGCGACGCTTCCCGCCCGTACGGTCACGGATCGGGCATCGAGCTTGACGTGCCCGTGCCCTCGGGCAGACTTGGCCGGGAATAGCTGAATTCGATCACCGGCCGCGCCGACGCGGGGCGCTATGGGGGACGTAGAAAATGAGCCAAGACGGCGGCGTCGCAGGCCGGTACGAGGGTCGCTCCGTGGCCGGCGGGCGGTACCAGCTGCGGGACCTGCTCGGCCAGGGCGGCATGGCCTCCGTGCACCTCGCGCACGACACCCGGCTCGACCGCTCCGTCGCCATCAAGACTTTGCACACGGAACTCGGCCGCGAGGACTCCTTCCGCCAGCGCTTCCAGCGCGAGGCCATGTCCGTGGCCAAGCTCACGCACACGAACATCGTCTCGGTCTACGACTCCGGCGAGGACGACCTCGACGGAATGATCACTCCGTACATCGTCATGGAGTACGTCGAGGGCCTCCCGCTCGGCTCCGTGCTCGACCAGGACGTACGGAGTCACGGCGCCATGCCCGCCGACAAGGCCCTGAAGATCACCGCGGATGTCCTCGCGGCGCTCGAGATCAGCCACGAGATGGGCCTGGTGCACCGCGACATCAAGCCGGGCAACGTGATGATGACGAAGCGGGGCGTCGTCAAGGTCATGGACTTCGGCATCGCCCGCGCCATGCAGTCCGGCGTCACGTCGATGACGCAGACCGGCATGGTCGTCGGCACCCCGCAGTACCTGTCGCCCGAGCAGGCCCTGGGCCGCGCCGTCGACGCCCGCTCCGACCTGTACTCGGTCGGCATCATGCTCTTCCAACTGACCACCGGACGCCTCCCGTTCGAGGCGGACTCGCCGCTGGCCATCGCGTACGCGCACGTACAGGAGGAGCCGGTCGCTCCGTCCTCGATCAACCGGGCGCTGCCGCCGGCCGTCGACGCGCTCGTGGCCCGCGCGCTGAAGAAGAACCCGAACGAGCGTTTCCCGAGCGCGGAGGCGATGCGGGACGAGTGCCTGCGCGTGGCCCAGTCGCTCGCCCCGGCCGCGCCGAGCATCGTGCCGGGCGCCCGGACGTCG
The DNA here is from genome assembly GCF_039533535.1 of Streptomyces kunmingensis. Lineage (NCBI taxonomy): Bacteria > Bacillati > Actinomycetota > Actinomycetes > Kitasatosporales > Streptomycetaceae > Streptomyces > Streptomyces kunmingensis. The sequence continues at coordinate 235,257 of NZ_BAAATS010000017.1, read as the reverse complement.
AGCGGCGCGGGCGTCGGCTCCGCCGTCTTCCCGCCGGTCGACCAGAGCGGGGCACCGGTCCCGGGGCCCGTCCAGACGCCGTACCAGCCGACGCCCCAGCCGAGCCCCTACGGGCCGCCCACGCCGCAGCCCGGGTACGGCTACCCGCAGCAGCCCCAGCACCAGAGCATGCAGGGCGGCTACCAGACACCGCCGCCCGCGTCCCCGTACGCGCCGCAGGGCCAGCACACCCCGCCGCCGTACACCATGGGCCACCAGCCGCAGACGAGCACGCAGAACGCGAGCGGCGGAGGCCGTAACAAGGGAGTGGTCGTCGCCTCGGTCGTCGTCGCGCTCATCGCCATCGGCGGCCTGATCACGGCCCTGACGCTGAACAACAAGGGTGACGACACGGGCGGCGGCGGTTCCGACAAGGCGTCCCAGTCGGCGGTCGCAGGGCACAAGGGCCCGGACCCGACGAAGACGGTCGAGACGGACGAGTGCACGGAGCCCTACAACGGCTCGAACGACGAGAACAAGATCAAGGTCCCGGACTTCTACCTCAAGAACATCGATTCGGTGAAGGCCTGCTTCCGCGCCGCGGGCTGGATCCCCGCCGTAAAGCCCTACAACGAGAACACGTACGGCGAGGGCTCGGTCATGAGCCAGTCCCCCGCGGCGGGCACCGAGATCGACCCGGAGGACGTGAAGATCCAGCTCCAGGTCTCGACGGGCAACCCGCCCGGATAAACGGACGGGTTGCGGCGACCCCTCTGCGTGAGAGGGCGTTGGGCTTCCGGATCAGTAAGGGTTGTTCGTGAAGCTGCTGGTGCACAGGCTCAGCAGCTGGTCCCCTTCGAACAGAGCTGCCTGAATACCCATGGCAGCGATACCGGCCGTGTCCGTCGCGGTGGTGTCCCACGACTGCTCACCGCCGTTGCCCCCTTGTAGTGGTGCCAGGTCCAAGCGTGGTCGTCACCGTTGTTCCTGCGGGTGACGAGGCGGATGGCCACACCATGACCGTCGGCCGAGCGGGACCGTCAGACAGGCGAGTCCCGCCGCCGCTATGAGCGCAATGTGACCCGGGTCGCCAAAGGGCCCGGCCTGCGCTCTTCGCGCGGGCCGGGCCCTTCTTCGTCCGTGCGCCGGTACGGCTACAGGTACGGCCCGCCCGAGCGGCCCATGGTGCGCGGGTCCTCGTCCTCGTCGTCGCCCCCGCCGACCCCCGGCGGCAACGCGCGGCGCATCTGCTCCAGCTGGGCGCGGGCCGCCATCTGCTGGGCGAACAGCGTCGTCTGGATCCCGTGGAACAGCCCCTCGAGCCAGCCCACCAACTGCGCCTGCGCAATACGCAGCTCCGCGTCGCTCGGCGTCGTGTCATCGGTGAAGGGCAGGGAGATCCGCTCCAGCTCCTCGACGAGCTCGGGCGCGAGCCCGTCCTCCAGCTCCTTGACCGAGCTGGCGTGGATCTCCTTGAGCCGCTGCCGGCTCGCCTCGTCCAGGGGAGCCGCACGCACTTCCTCCAGCAGCTGCTTGATCATGCTGCCGATGCGCATCACCTTGGCGGGCTGTTCCACCATCTCCGTCACCGGGACCTCGCGGGATTCGTCGTCTCCGCCGCCACCCAGGGCCATACCGTCCTGGCCCACGACCAGAATCTGGGGGTTCTCCGGCGACCGTTCGTTCCTCGGCATCTCCATGCAGCCATTCTCTCGTACCCGACCTTCACACCTGGGTGGTGCCCCCGTTGCGGGCTGATCCACCGCGCCGGGACGGGACGAAATCCGGCGTGCCCGTTTTATTCGCCTATGTGAGGCTTAGTGGAGGGACAGAGCGGCGGCGAAAGGGGACGGGCATGGGGCTGCGCCCGGCGGTCGGGGTCGTGGTGAACCTGTTCGCGCTCATCGTGCTCGCCTCGGCCCCCCTCTCCCAGGCCGCACATGCCGCCTCTGCCGCCTCTGCCACCTCTGCCACCTCTGCCGGCCAGGCCGCCCGTGTCTTCCAGGCCTCCCCTGTCTTCCAGGCCGTGGAGCTCCACGCTGGGGAGCGCCGTTCCGCAGCGCACTCGCCGCATGGAGCACCCGCCCGGATCCCCGTGGCGTACGTCGCCGAGCCCTCCCCGGACGAGTCGCTGGCCGGCAGCCGCGCGGGGGTGGGGCGGACCCCGCCGGGGCGGCCACTGCCCGTCCCGGGCTCCGACGACCCCGTCTTCCCGTCGCACCCGGAGGCCGAACCGTCCGAGTCCACGCCGCCGAACCCGCGCCCCGAGCGGCCCGCCCCCGCACAGCAGCCCACGGCCACGGGCGGGACGGAACCCCTCGTGAACGTGGTGCCCCTGGGAGCGGGCCTCCTGCTGACCGGCCTCGGCATCGGCTTCCTGGCGCTACGGCTACGGCGATAGGCCGCACGTCCGGCGCTCCGGCTGCGGCGAAGGGCCATATGTTCCTGGGCTACGGCTACGGCTACGGCTACGGCTACGGCGTCAGTCTCCAGGCGGAGCGGAGCGGGGCCGGGCCAGGCCAGGCCGGGCCGGGCCGGGCCGAGCCGAGCCGAGCCGGGCCGAGCTGGGCCGAGCCGGGCCGGGCCGGATCCATGCGCGGCTCTGGCCCCCAGCGCCGGCGGGCGTCGCGGCCCTACTGACGCGTGAGCAGCACCTTGCCGATGTGGCCGCTCTCCTCCAGGACCCGGTGCCCCTGCGCGGCATCGCTCATCGGCAGCTCCTGGTCCACGATCGGCCGCACGTGCCCGCCCTCGATCAACGGCCAGACATGCTCCCGCACGGCCGCGACGACCGCCGCCTTCTCCGCGAGCGGGCGGGCCCGCAGCGTGGTGGCGGTGATGGCGCCGCGCTTGCCCAGCAACGTACCGATGTTCAGCTCACCCTTGACGCCACCCTGCATGCCGATGATGGCGAGGCGGCCGTTGACGGCGAGGGCGTCGACGTTGCGGTTCAGGTACTTGGCACCCATGTTGTCGAGGATGACGTCGGCGCCGGCCCCGTCCGTCGCCGCCTTGATCTCCTCCACGAAGTCCTGCTCGCGATAGTTGATCAGGATGTCCGCCCCGAGCCCGGCGCAGAAGTCGAGCTTCTCCTTGCTGCCCGCCGTGACGGCGACCTTGGCGCCGACGGACTTCGCGAGCTGGATCGCCATGGTCCCGATACCGCTGGAGCCGCCGTGCACGAGGAACGTCTCGCCCGGCCGCAGATGGGCGATCATGAAGACGTTCGACCACACCGTGCACACCACCTCGGGCAGCGCGGCGGCCTTGACCAGGTCGATCCCCTTCGGCACCGGCAGCAGCTGCCCGGCCGGGACGACGACCTTCTCCGCGTACCCGCCGCCCACGAGCAGCGCGCACACCTCGTCACCCACGGACCAGCCCGACACCCCGGGCCCGACCTCGGCGATCCGGCCCGCACACTCCAGACCGGGGTAGGGGGAACTGCCGGGCGGCGGGTTGTAGAAGCCCTGGCGCTGGAGCAGATCAGCGCGGTTGACGGCGCTGGAGACCACCTCGACCAGGACTTCACCCTCGCCGGGTACGGGGTCGGGGACCTCCGCCCAGACGAGCGCCTCGGGTCCACCGGGTTCCGGAATCGTGATCGCATACATGGCCGCGAGGCTACTCCCGTACCCGCGCCGATCCCGGTCCGACGCCGGGTCATCGATCCCGCGGCAACGACGCCGGCCCGTCAGTCCTGTGGCAGCGGCTTCGAGTCCGGGGCGACCTGCGTCGTCGGCGTGACCCGCACAATGGTGATGAGCCGGTCGGTCAACTGGAGCGTCCCGATGGCCTTGTCGTCGTAACCGAGCACGCGATGACCGCGTACGACGCTGACGACCAGGTCCTCCGTCTCCTTCGGCTGCAACCCGACCTCGGCCTTTATCACCGGGCGCTCGATCAGATCGAGACCGCTGCCCTTCTGGATGAGGTCTTCGAGAACCATGCCCGCGTGCGGGCTCAGCACCGACAGGCCGAGCAGCCGGCCCGCCGCACTGGCACTGGTGATCACCGCGTCGGCGCCGGACTGGCGCAGCAACTGCGCGTTCTCCTCCTCGCGCACGGCGGCCACGATCTTCGCGCTGCGGTTCAGCTGCCGCGCGGTGAGTGTGACCAGGACAGCCGTGTCGTCGCGCTGGGTGGCGATGATGATCTTCCGGGCCCGCTGCACCTCGGCACGCCACAGGACGTCGCTGCGGGTCGCGTCGCCCATGACACCCGCGTACCCGAGGCTGTTCGCCGCCTCGATGACCTTGCTGCTGGGGTCGACCACGACGACCTGCTCGGGCTTCAGACCGGTCGCGCAGACGGTCTCCACCGCGCTACGGCCCTTGGTGCCGAAGCCGATGACGACAGTGTGGTCACGCAAGTTGGACCTCCAGCGGTTCAGGCGCCATTCCTCCCGGGTCCGTTCGGTGAGGACTTCGAGCGTGGTGCCGACCAGGATGATCAGGAAGAGCACACGCAGCGGCGTGATGAGGAAGATGTTGGTGAGCCGCGCCCCGTCACTGACCGGCGTGATGTCGCCGTAGCCCGTGGTGGAGAGGGTGACGGTCGCGTAGTAGAAGGCGTCGAGGAGGTCGACGCTGCCGTCGGAGTTGTCGTTGTAGCCGACCCGGTCGAACCACACGAGGAGCGCGGTGAGGACGAGCACCGCGAGGGCCATCAGGACCCGGCGGGCGACCTGGCGCAGCGGACGCTCGACGATGCGCCGGGGGAGCTTCACCCGGTACGTCGTCGTTTTCTCGTCCGCTTGGCGCGCCATGGCGTCATGGCCGGCCAGTTTCACGTGAAACACCCTTCGTCGCCCGGGGAGTTGTCCGCTGTCTGCGTCCCGGACTGCGTGGTGGTCAGGGTCGCGGAGCCCATGGTGTCGTGCGGCGACTCGGCCCCGACGTTCGGGGGTGCTGCCTGGCGGGTCTCGTCCCCGAGGTGGCTCGGCGCAGCATTCCCGGCCGTGTGCCCGGTTGTGTGCCCGGCCGCGTTCCCCGCCGCGTTCCCCGTTGTCTTGAACGGGGAGGTGGAGACGCCGAGAGAGCCGCCCGTCGCCGGCCCCCAGGACCACGGCAGGTCGAGGATCTCGACCTCCTGCCCCTCCTGGGCGCCGCCGGGCGGCACGACCGCGAGGCCGTCCGAGGCGGCGATGCCACGCAGCATGGCCGGACCGTTGTAGTGCAGCGGCACCGCCCAGTCGTGCCCGCTGTCGCTGTCCTGGCGCATCACGACCGGGACGAGCCGGGTGTCGTACGGGTGCCCCTGGACGGAACTGTGCAGGGGTGCCCCGTACGGCGCCTCGTCCTCGGCCCGGCCCGAGAGGGCCCGCAGCAACGGCTCGGCGAGCGTGAGCAGCCCCGAGACGGCCGCCAGTGGATTGCCGGGCAGGCCTACGAGGTACTTCCCGTCCTTGATCCGGGCGAGCAGCATCGGGTGGCCGGGGCGCACCGCGACGCCGTCCACGAGCAGTTCGGCGTCGAGGGCGCGCAGCGTGGGGTGGACGTGGTCGACGGGGCCCGACGCGGTGCCGCCGGTGGTCACGACGAGGTCCGCCTTGGCCCCGCGGACCGCCTTGAGCAGGGCTTTGGCGTCGTCACCGATCCGGCGTACGGCGGTCACCTCGACGCCCAGGGCACGCAGCCAGTGCGGCAGCATCGGGCCGAGCGCGTCACGGATGAGGCCGTCGCGGGGGAGGCCCGAGGTCAGCAACTCGTCGCCCAGGACGAGTACCTCCGCCCGCGGTCGCGGGAAGACGGCCAGCTCGTCATAGCCGGCCGCGGCCGCGAGCCCGAGGACGGCGGGGGTGACCAGGCCGCCCGCGGGCAGCAGCAGGTCGCCGCTGCGGCACTCCTGGCCGCGCGGACGGATGTCCTGGCCGTGCGCGACGCGGCGCAGCGGGTGCAACTGGCCCTTGTCGTCGGTGTGCCCGTGCTCGCTGCGGATCACGGCGGTGGTGTCGGCCGGGATGCGCGCGCCGGTCGCGATCGTCGCGGCCTCGCCGTCGGCCAGGGACGCGGGCGAGGCGTGCCCGGCGAGGATCTTCTCGTCCCGCACCACCCAGGGGCCCGGCCCGGCCACGACCCAGCCGTCCATCGCGGACGTGTCGAAGGAGGGCAGGTCGGTGAGAGCGGTCAGCGGCGTGGCGAGTACGAGACCCAGTGCCTGGTCGAGGGGGACGCGGACGGCACCACGGGGGAGCGCACGCGTCCCTGCCGGGCCTTCCAGCAGGGACCTGAAGCCCTCGATGCCTTCGGCGCCCGCGACGGCCCCGATGCCCTTGGTGCCCATGGTGCCCTCGATGTTCGCAGGAAAGGGGGGGTCGGTATCCCGGTCCGGATCGACAGCGATGCGGGCCCGGTGCTCCGCGGCGCGGCGGCCGGCCTCACGGGCGAGGCGCCGGGCCGCGGGCCAGGACGTCGCCCGGTGGTGCTCGGCGGCCGGGGCGGGGGCCGGCGCCTGCGGGGCCCCGGCCTCTTGGGTCTGCCGCGGTCCGGGGGCAGGGGCGGCGGGGGCACCGCCGCTGCCGGGCCGGGGGCCGCGGCGGTTGTCGTTGGCCAGGGCGAGCGCCTCGTCGACGTCACCGTCCAGTCCGTTCGGCCCGTTCGATCCGCCCAGCCCGTTCAAGGGCGCGGCCTGCGCCGACCGCCCGTCGGGGCCGTTCATTGCGCGTCTCGTCCCGCGTCCGGCGCGGCGTCGCCGGGCTCGGTCGCCGACTCGGCTTCCTGCGCCCACCTGTTGGCGAGCGCGGCCGCCTTGGCCGCGGCGGCGGCGACCGCTTCGGGGCCGCCGCCCGCCCGCGCCGCCGCGTATCCGACGAGGAACGTCGTCAGGGGCGCCGCGGGACGGGCGACCCCGTGCGCGGCATCGCGGGCGAGGTCGAGCAGGAGGCCGGTGTCGACGTCCAGGTCGAGGCCCAGTTCGTCCTTGGCTGCGGAGATCCATTCATCCAACACGTGACCATGCTCCCTGATCCGTGACCGGGCGGCGGCGATGTCGTCCCAGGTGTCGCAGTCGAACGACGCGACGGGGTCGGTGATGCGGGTGAGCTTCAGGTTCCGGACGAGCAGGCGCAGGGGCAGCCCGGTGAGCGCCCCGTGCTCGGCGCGCAGCGCGTCCAGAACCCGGCGCAGGGCGGCCCTTCGGTACACCGCGACGAGAGGCTGATCGCGTCCGTCGCCGTCGGTGAGCAGCGCGCCGTCCACGCCGTGCGTGTCGTGCGTGTCGTGTGTGCCCTGCACGTCCTGCTTGCCGTGTGTGCCCTGCGTGTCGTGCGTGCCCTGCACGTCCTGCTTGCCGTGTGTGCCCTGCGTGTCGTGTGCGTCGTGTGCGTCGTGTGCGTCGTGTGCGTCGTGTGCGTCGTGTGCGTCGTGTGCGTCGCGCTCCCCGCTCACGTCCCGCGCCGGCCCAAGTGCATCAAGCAGCGTGCGAACAGTCTGTTCCCCGAGGAACGGCAGATCGGCGGAGAGCACGACGACGTACTCCGCCCGGGCCGGCGCGCCGGCACCCCGCGTCGGCGGCTCGGGCAGTGCTCCGACCCCGGCGTCCAGCGCGGCGAGGGGCCCACCGCCCGGCGGTTCCTCGCGCGCCCAGACGACAGGGAACGCGGTCGGCCGCGGCTCGGCGACCACGACGGTGGCGCGGGCCCCGGCACAGGCGGCGAGGACCCGGTCGAGCAGCGCGCGGCCACCGACCCGCACCCCGGGCTTGTCCACACCCCCGAGCCGCCGCGCGGCACCCCCGGCCAGGACGACGGCGTCGTGGGCGGGGGCGTCACGGATCGGCCCGGCGGCTGCGGTCATGCCCCGAGTATGGGCGTACGGGCGATCATTGCCACCCCCGCGGGGCGGTGCCGGGGGTGACGGATCGTGTGATCAGAGGGTGCGCAACAGCACCGCGGGTCGCTCCACGCAGTCCGCGACGAAGCGCAGGAAGCCGCCCGCCGTGCCGCCGTCGCACACCCGGTGGTCGAAGGTGAGGGACAGCTGCACCACCTGGCGGACCGCCAACTCGCCCTCGTGCACCCAGGGTTTGGGGGTGATCCGGCCGACTCCGAGCATGGCCGCCTCGGGGTGGTTGATGATCGGCGTGGAGCCGTCGACGCCGAACACCCCGTAGTTGTTCAACGTGAAGGTGCCACCGGTGAGTTCCCCGGGCGTCAGCGTCCCGTCCCGCGCCGCGTCGGTGAGCCGCTTGAACTCGGCGCTCAGCGACTCCGCCCCGCGCGCGTGGGCGTCCCGGACGACCGGCACGACCAGCCCGCGCGCGGTCTGCGCGGCGAACCCGAGGTGTACCTCGTCGAGCCGCACGATCTCGCGGCGCTCCGTGTCGACCGTGGCGTTGAGCTCCGGGTAACGGGCGAGGGCCGCCGTACAGATACGGGCGAGCAGCGCCAGAACGGAGATCTTCGGCCCGGCGGACGGGCCCGTGGCGGAGTTCATCGCCACGCGCGCGTGCATCAGCTCCGTGGCATCGGCGTCCACCCAACAGGTCGCGTCGGGTATCTCGCGACGGCTACGGGAGAGCTTGTCGGCGACGGCCCCGCGAATACCCCGCAACGGGGTGCGGTGGCCCTGCGGGGCGGCCACGGGGGCGGGGGCTTCGGCGGCCGGGGCAGCCACCTCGGTCCGGGCCGCGATGGCGCGCTCCACGTCCGTACGGAGGATGAGGCCCTCGGGCCCCGAGCCGACCACTTCTCGCAGGTCAAGCCCACAGTCCCGCGCAAGCTTGCGCACGATGGGAGAGATGACGGGCACGGGCCCACCGCTCCCGGCGGCCACGACCTCAACCGCAGCGTCCGGGGTCCGAACAGCTGCCGCCGAACCACCGGGTGCCCGCAGCGGCGCCGGGTCGGCGAGCCCACCAGGTGTCCTCGACGGCGCCGGGTCGGCGAGCCCCGGGCCGGCGAACACCGGCCCGGCTCCCTGACCGGCTCCCCCGGCGGTGAGCCCGCTCCGTACGCGCCTGCGTCGGGCCGGTGGAGCGGCCGTCCCGTATCCGACCAGCACGTTCCCCGAGCCCTCGGACGAGTCCGGCACAGCGCCCCCGGGCCCGTCCGGCACCACATCCCCGGCCGGGGGCTCCGTGGCGCCGACCGCCACGGTCAACAAGGGTGCTCCGACCGGCAGTTCGGACCCTTCCTCACCGAAGCGAGCCGTGACCACGCCGCCGTACGGGCACGGCACCTCGACCATCGCCTTGGCGGTCTCCACCTCGACGACGGGCTGGTCGACGGCGACCACATCGCCGACCGACACCAGCCACCGGACGATCTCCGCCTCGGTGAGTCCCTCCCCGAGGTCGGGCAGCTTGAACTCCAGAACCTGCGCCATCAGCCCGATCCCCTCACTGATCCCACTGGAGCCGCGCGACGGCGTCCAACACCCGGTCCACGCCGGGAAGATGGTGCCGCTCGAGCATCGGCGGCGGGTACGGAATGTCGAACCCGGCCACCCGCAGCACCGGCGCCTCCAGATGGTGGAAGCAGCGCTCGCTGACGCGCGCGGCGATCTCCCCGCCGGGCCCGCCGAAACCGCCGGACTCGTGCACGACCACCGCACGCCCGGTGCGGCGCACGGACGCGGCGACCGTCGCGTCGTCGAAGGGCACCAGCGAGCGCAGGTCGACCACTTCGAGGTCCCAGCCCTCCGCGCGGGCCGCCTCGGCCGCCTCCAGGCAGACGGGCAGGGACGGTCCGTACGTGATGAGCGTGGCACTGGTCCCGGGGCGGCGGACCACTGCCGTGCCTATGGGCTCAACGTCCGCGGGCCGCTCGGGGTTCCAGGAATCCTTCGCCCAATAGAGCCGCTTGGGCTCCAGGAACACCACCGGGTCGTCGGAGGCGATCGACTGCCGCAGCAGCCCGTACGCGTCCGCGACGGTCGCGGGCGTGACGACGGTCAGACCCGGCGTCGCCATGTAGTACGCCTCGGAGGAGTCGCTGTGGTGCTCCACGCCACCGATGCCGCCCCCGTAGGGCACCCGTACGGTGATGGGCAGCGGCATGGCTCCCTGCGTACGGTTGCGCATCCGCGCGACGTGCGAGATCAGCTGCTCGAAGGCGGGGTACGCGAACGCGTCGAACTGCATCTCCACGACCGGCCGCAGCCCGTACATCGCCATGCCGACGGCGGTGCCGAGGATGCCGGCCTCCGCGAGCGGCGTGTCCGTACAGCGGTCCTCGCCGAACTCCTTGGCGAGCCCGTCGGTGACGCGGAAGACGCCGCCGAGCGCGCCCACGTCCTCGCCCATGACGTGCACGGCCGGGTCCTCGGCCATGGAGTCCCGCAGCGCGCGCCCGAGGGCCTGCGCCATGGTGGCCGGTCTCACGGCCGACCTGTCGGCGACAGTGGTCATGACCGGCCTCCTTCGGACATCTCCGCCTCGGCGTCGAGCTCGGCCCGCAGTTGCTCGGCCTGCTCGCGCAGTTGCGACGTCTGCTCTGCGTACACGTGGGTGAAGAGATCCATCGGGTCGAGCGCCGGGTCCTGGTTCATGTGCTCCCGCAAGGCGGCCGCCATCGTCTCGGCTTCGTCACGCACGGCCTGTATGCCGGCCTCGTCCATCAGTCCGCGCCGCGTCAGTTCCCGCTCCAGGAGCAGGACCGGGTCGTGCCCGCGCCACGCGTCGACCTCGGACTCGCTGCGGTAGCGGGTGGCGTCGTCCGCGTTCGTGTGCGCGTCCATCCGGTAGGTGACGGCCTCGATCAGCGTCGGGCCCCTGCCCCCACGCGCGCGTGCCACGGCGTCGGAGAGGACCTCGTGCATCGCCACCGCGTCGTTCCCGTCGACCAGGCGGCCCGGCATCCCGTACCCGACGGCCTTGTGGGCCAGGGACGGCGCCGCGGTCTGCTTGGCCAGCGGCACGGAGATGGCGTACCCGTTGTTCTGTACGAGGAAGACGACGGGCGCCTGCCACACGGCCGCGAAGTTCAGCGCCTCGTGGAAGTCGCCCTCGCTCGTCCCGCCGTCGCCGACCATGGCGAGCGCCACCACGTCGTCGCCCTTGAGCCGTGCGGCATGGGCGAGGCCCACCGCGTGCGGCAATTGGGTCGCGAGGGGGGTGCACAGGGGCGCGATGCGGTGCTCGCGCGGGTCGTACCCCGTGTGCCGGTCGCCGCGCAGCAGCGTCAGTGCCTGGACCGGGTCGAGGCCGCGGGCCACGGCGGCGAGGGTGTCGCGGTAGCTGGGGAAGAGCCAGTCGCGCTCCTCCAGGGCGAGCGCGGCGGCGACCTCGGCCGCCTCCTGGCCGGTCGTCGAGGGGTAGACGGCGAGGCGGCCCTGCTTGGTCAGGGCTGTCGCCTGCGCGTTGAACCTGCGCCCGCGCACCACCTCCGCGTACAGCCGGCGCAGCAGCTCCGGCTCGACCCGGTCGGCGCCGACGGTCCCCAGGACCCGGTAGGGCTCCGCGTCGGGCAGCAGCGGCGCGGGGTCCGTGCGGGGCTGCCAGGCGGGCGGCGGCGTGGGTGCGCCGGCGCGGTGGGCGCCCCGCTGCTCCGTGACCGTCATGACGGCACCTCCTCGTGGGAGCGGCTTCGACGGCGCCTCGGTGTGATGCGCCTCACCTACCGATTGTTCGGTCGTCGGCACATTTTGGCTACAGGCACCTTCAGGCTGTGGACAAACGGTTCTCCACAGCCTGTGATGAACGCAGTACGTCCATGGTAGGGAGGTGGGGGCAGATGGCATCTGAACAAATGGCCGACGGCTCCGGAGGCCGGGACCCCGGCGGGTACGACCCCTCGGTCCGGCCGCTGGACGCCATCGACCGGGACATCCTGCAGATGCTGCGGAAGGACGGCCGGGCGTCGATACGCTCCGTCGCCGAGCGCGTCCATGTGTCCCGGGCGAACGCCTACTCCCGCATCAACCGCCTCATCGACGACGGCGTGATCCGCGGTTTCGGGGCCCGCGTCGACCACGAGAGAGCCGGCCAGGGCGCGTCCGCGTACATCACGCTCAAGATCGTCCAGAACTCCTGGCGCACGGTCCGCGACCAGTTGCGCCGGATGCCGGAGGCCGCGCACATCGCGCTGGTCAGCGGCGCTTTCGACGTCCTGATCCTGGTGCACACCCAGGACAACCGCGCGCTGCGCGAGCTGGTCCTCACCAAACTCCAGGCCATCCCCGAGGTGCTCGGCACCCGGACGCTGCTGGTCTTCGAGGAGGAGGACCTGGGGCCGGACGGCCCGTAGGACGCGCTCGTCTCTTGCTGCGCGCCGTCTTCGGGGGCGCGCCGTCTTCGGGGGCGCGTCAGCCCTCCTTGCGCAACCCTCCGAACACCAGCTTCACGACCGCGTCGGCCACTTCACGGTCCCGCAGACCGCCCCCGTCGGGCCGGTACCACTCCGCCACGGAGTTGATCATTCCGAAGACGAGCCGGGTGGCGAGGCGCACCGGTATGTCACCGCGTACGTCCCCGTCGGCGGCGGCCGCCCTGAGGAGCTCGGCGACCTGGTGGTCGAACTCTCTGCGCCGCTCCATGGCCCAGCGTTCGGTGTCGGTGTTGCCGCGCACGCGCAACAGCAGAGTCACATAGGGCAGTTCGCCGGTCAGCACCTCGACCATGCGCCGCGTGACGTACTCCAGGCGCTCCACCGCGCGTCCCACGCGCGCGGGTTCCTCGCCGAGGATGCCGAAGAGGCCGTCGAGCGCGCGGCTGACGGCGCGGCGCAACAGCTCCTCCTTTCCCGTCACGTGGTGGTAGATCGAGGACTTGGAGATGCCGGCGGCCTTGGAGAGGTGCTCCATGGACGTGCCGTCGTAGCCGCGCTCGTTGAAGACCCTGACCGCGACCGCGAGCAGGGTGTCGGGCGTGTAGGTGTCGCGTCGTGGGCCGGTGTCGCGTCGTGCGCCGGTGTCGCGTCGTGCGGTGGTCATGCGGAGCCCTCCCGCTTCTCGGGGGCGTACGAATGGCGGTAGAGCGCCAGGGACGGCACGTAGCGGCCCGAGGGGTCGCGCAGATGCAGATCGTCGAGGAGGTCGTACGCCCAGTTCTTGCCGAGCTTGCGGCTCCATTCGAAGGGACCCAGCGGGTAGTTGACCCCGAGCCGCATCGCGGTGTCGACGTCCTCCTCGGTGGCCACGCCCTTGGCGACGGCGTCATGAGCCAGGTCGATGATGCGCGCCACGGTGCGGGCGACGATCATGCCGGGCACGTCCCCGATGACGCTGACGTCCTTGCCGAGAGCCTGGAAGAGCCCGACGGCCTCCCTCATGGTGCGCTGGTTCGCGTCCTGGGCGGCGGCGAGCGCGATGCGGGTGGCAGCGCGGTAGTCGAGCGCGAGGTCGAAGTAGACGACGTCCCGGTACTCGATGGACGTCTGCCCGTCCGCCATGGCCAGCTGGCCACCGCTGGGCAGCACCAGGCGGGTGCCGTTGTCCTCGTCCTCCTCGCGCACCTCGATGCCCGCCTCCCGGATGAGAGCGAGCAACTCGCGCGCGGGGCCGAGGTCGCCTTCCGCGACTACATAAGCGGGCCTTTCGCCGGGCGCCGCCGTGTGCGGTTCGGGACGCTCCTCGCCGTCCCCGTACGCGTACCAGCCCTGGCCCGCCTTACGGCCGAGATGTCCCGCCTCGACCAGGCGGCGCTGGGCCAGCGAGGGGCGGAACTTCACATCCTGGAAGAAGCCTTCCCACACGGAGCGCGTCACTGCCTCGTTGACGTCCTGGCCGATGAGGTCGGTCAGTTCGAAGGCACCCATCTTGAAGCCGCCGCTCTCGCGCAGTACGGCGTCGATCGTGGCGGGGTCGGCGCCCTGGTCCTCGTAGACGGCGAACGCTTCCGCGTAGAAGGGGCGAGCGATCCGGTTGACCAGGAAGCCGGGCATGTCGGCGCAGGCCACCGGGGTCTTGCCCCAGGCGCGGGCGGTCTCGTACGCGCGCGTGGCCGCGGTGACGTCGGTGGCGGAGCCGGAGACGACCTCCACCAGGGGCAGCAGCGGCGCCGGGTTGAAGAAGTGCAGACCCACGAAGCGGCCGGGCACCCGCAGCGCTCCGCCGATGGCCGTCACGGACAGGGACGACGTGTTCGTGGCGAGCAGACAGTCGTCCGCGACGATGTCCTCCAGGTCGCGCAGCAACTGTTGTTTGACGTCCAGTTGCTCCAGGACCGCCTCGATGACGAGGGCTGCGTCCGCCAGCTCGTCGAGCGTCTGCGCGGGCGCGAGGCGGGCGCGGGCGGCCGCGCACTCCTCGGCGCTCATGCGCCCCTTCTCCACCAGCCGGTCGAGGCGGGAGGCGATCGACTCGGCGGCGGTCCGTGCCCGCCCGTGCACGGCGTCGTACAGCCGGACGGGGTGCCCCGCGACCAGAGCGACCTGGGCGATGCCCTGGCCCATGGTGCCGGTGCCGACCACGCCGACAAGGCGGTCATGTGCTGTCATGCGCGCGATCCTTCCGCATGCAGCCGCGTTTCAGGCCGCCGGGGCCCATCGGGTCGGTTTTCCACAGGTTCCACGCACCCTCTTGTCCCGACCGATCGTTCGGTTACTCTAACTCCCACGGTTATTCCCTGCCCAGCCCTGTCCAGTCCCGTCCAGTCCCGCCCAGCTCGCCGGCTCGACGAGGAGCCGCCGCCCAGGAGGAGTTGGTCCGCCATGGCCGCCGCCGAACGCACCGCGCACGATCTGATCGCCAAGCACCGGCCGACGCTCGACCAGGCGCTGGAAGCGATCCGCACGCGCGCGTACTGGTCCCCGCACCCCGAGCACCCCAAGGCCTACGGGGAGGAGCGGAGCCTGAGCGCCGCCGAGGGCAAGGCCGCCTTCGACGCACTGCTCGGCACCCGCCTGGACCTCGGCCAGGCCGGCACGGACGGCTTCGTCGGCGGCGAGGTCTCGCCGTACGGGATCGAGCTGGGGATCACCTATCCGCACGCCGACATCGACGCCTTGCTGCCGTCCATGCGCGCGGGCATGCGCGCATGGCGCGAGGCGGGCGCCGAGGTGCGCGCGGCGGTGTGCCTGGAGATCCTGGCCCGGATCAGCGCGCGCACGCACGAGTTCGCGCACGCCGTCATGCACACCAGCGGCCAGGCCTTCATGATGGCCTTCCAGGCGGGCGGCCCGCACGCGCAGGACCGCGGCCTCGAAGCGGTGGCGTACGCGTACGCGGAGCAGGTCCGCACGCCTCGGGCGGCGCAGTGGTCCAAGCCTCAGGGCAAGCGCGACCCCTTGGTCCTGGACAAGGAGTTCACCCCGGTCGGGCGCGGCATCGCGCTGCTGATCGGCTGCAACACGTTCCCTACGTGGAACGGGTATCCGGGCCTGTTCGCCTCCTTGGCGACGGGTAACCCGGTTCTGGTGAAGCCGCACCCGCGCGCGGTGCTGCCCCTCGCACTCACCGTGCGGGTGGCCCGCGACGTCCTGGCCGAGGCGGGCTTCGCCCCGGAACTGGTGGCGCTCGCGGCCGAGCGGGACGGTGAGGGCATCGCCAAGACGCTGGCCGTACGCCCGGAAGTCAAGATCATCGACTACACGGGGTCGACCGCCTTCGGTGACTGGCTCGAGACGCACGCCCGCCAGGCGCAGGTGTACACGGAGAAGGCCGGCGTCAACACGGTCGTGATCGACGGGACGGACAACTACAAGGGCATGCTGGCCAATCTGGCCTTCTCGCTGTCCCTGTACAGCGGCCAGATGTGCACGACCCCGCAGAATCTGCTGGTGCCGCGCGAGGGCATCGCCACCGACCAGGGCGCCAAGTCCTACGACGAGGTCGTCGCGGACCTCGCCCGGTCGGTCGACGGCCTGCTCGGAGACGACGCCCGGGCGAACGGGCTGCTGGGCGCGCTGGTCAACCCGGACGTGAAGTCCCGCCTGGAGGCGGCCCCCGGGCTCGGTGAGGTCGCGCTGCCGTCGAGGCAGGTCACCCACCCGGAGTTCCCGGACGCCGTCGTGCGCACCCCGGTGATCGTGAAGCTGGACGGCGCACGGAAGTTCTGGGAGGCGGCCGACGCGGAGGCCGCCTACATGAGCGAGTGCTTCGGACCCGTCTCCTTCGCCGTGGCCGTCGACTCCACGCAGGACGCGGTGGAGCTGCTGCGGCGCACGGTGCGCGAGAAGGGCGCGATGACCGTCGGCGCGTACACCACCTCCCAAGAGGTGACCGAGGCCGTCGAGGAGGTCTGTCTGGAGGAGTGCGCGCAGCTCTCGCTCAACCTGACAGGCGGCGTGTACGTGAACCAGACGGCGGCGTTCTCCGACTTCCACGGCTCGGGTGGCAACCCCGCGGCGAACGCGGCCCTGTGCGACGCCGCGTTCGTGGCGAACCGCTTCCGGGTGGTGGAGGTGCGCCGGGAGGCCGTCTGAGCCTCTGCCTACGGCGCGTTCGTGCTGTGCGCGCTCCAGTGGAAGAGCGTCATGCCGACGCTGGTGGCCAGGTTGTAGCTGGAGACCTGGGGCCGCATCGGCAGGGACACCAACTGGTCGGCTCGTGCGCGCAGTTCAGCTGAGAGGCCGTTGCGCTCGGACCCGAAGGCGAGCAGGGCGTCGTCGGGCAGCTTCAGGCCGCGGATGTCCGCGCCCTCGGGGCCGAGCGCGTACAGCGGGCCACGAGGCAGCTCGTCGGCCCCCAGCCGCTCCACGGCGGTCGCGAAGTGCAGCCCGGCCCCGCCCCGTACGACGGTGGGGTGCCAGGGGTCGAGGCTGCCGGTCGTGACGACGCCCGCGGCGCCGTACCCGGCGGCCAGGCGGATGACGGCGCCCGCGTTCCCGAGGTTGCGCGGGTTGTCGAGGACGACGACAGGTGTAGTACGCCCCTCGCGCCTCAGAGCGGCGAGATGGTCGGCGCGGGCGGGACGCCCGGCGAGGGCGGCGACCCCGGTGGGATGCAGCCGCGGCACGAGAGCCCGTAGGACGTCCTGCTCGACCTCCACGAGAAGCTTGTCCAGGTCCGCGACGACGTCGGGGGCGAGATCGGCGGCCAGGGCGAGCACGGCCGCGCGGTCCACAGCGAGCGCGACGGGTACGTCGGCGCCGAACCGTACGGCGTGCTTGAGCGCGTGGAAGCCGTCCAGCAGCACCGCCGCGTCGGCCTGGCGCCGCCAGGCCCGCACGGCGCCCTCGGGCCCGCCGTCCGACCCGCCGTCCGCCCGGTCGTCCATGGACCTGTCCGTGCTCGTCCCGCTCATGGCAGAAAGCCTACGTGCGTGCCGTGGGCGTCCTCGCCGCCATCGGTTCGACCTCCTGCGCCGGCCGCGGGCCGGGCACCTCCGTACTCTGCTTGCCGGGAAAAGCGCGGCTACGCGCGCGTGCCGCCCACCTGCCGAGCCGTCGCAGGAAGGAAGTCGGCAGGAACACCGCGTCGGCTGCGATCATCGCGAGCGAGAAGAAGGGCAGCCCGAGCACCACGGCGATGACCGCGTGCTCCAGCATCATGAACACCAGCAGGACGTTCTTCATGCGGCGGTTGAAGACCGTGAACGGGAAGGCGACCTGAACGGCGACCGTCCCGTACGTCACCAGCAGCACCATCGGCCCGTACGCGCTCAGCAGGTCGGCGAGGGCGGGCCAGGGCGAGAAGTAGTCCAGGTGCAGCGGGTAGTAGACCGCGGTGCCGTCCTGCCAGCGGCTGCCCTGGATCTTGTACCAGCCCGCGGTCGCGTAGATCAGACACGCCTCGACCATGATCACCAGCAGGGCCGCGTTGTGCACGAGGTTGGCGACGACGTCGCACAGCAGACGCGGATCGCCGGACGCGGCACGGCGGTTGACGTACCACCACACTCCCTGAGCGGCCCACAGCACCCAGAAGAGCAGCAGCCAGCCGCCGCTCACGTCGCCCGTGAACGTGACCGCCGCGAGCGCGAGGCCCACGACCCACCACAGGACCATCCCGCCACGGTCCTCGGCCGCCGGTCCTCCGAGAGTCTTTTGCGCGGCACGCGCGCGTGCCGCGCGTCGTGCGTCCAGGGACCACACCTGACCGCAGCGGGTGAAGACCAGGTAGATCGACATGAGGTGGATGACGTTGTCGCCGCCGTCCCCGACGAAGATGCTGCGGTTCTGCAGGGACAGCACGCCGATCATGAACAGCACCGACATGGCGCGGGTGTGCCAGCCCAGCATCAGCAGGACGGAAGCCAGCACGGCCACTATGTAGACGCATTCGAACCATGCCTGGCTGTCGGACCACATCAACGCGGTGAAGGCGTGGTTGTCCGCGATGAGCTGCTGCGCCAGATCCCAGCTCCACGGCCCGTTCGGCCCGTACAACTCCTGCCGGTGCGGGAACTCGCGCAGCAGGAACAACAGCCAGGTCAGCGAGAACCCGATGCGGATCACGGCGCTCTGATAGCGGCCCAGCGGGGACGCGGTGATCCGCTGGAGGCCGGCGCGCACCTTCTTCTCCAGGCGCTCCGACTGCTCGTCGATACGGCTCATCGGGCACCGCCCGTCGCGGCCTCGACCCGCAGATGCGTGCCGCTGTCGAGCGACGCGTCCCGCGACGTCACCGTCCACCAGGGCACCTGCCGGTAGAACGGCTTCTGGTTCACCTTCTCGTCACTCCACTTCGGAGGCTCGACCACGGTCGACCGCGAACGGACCTGGACGCGCTCGACGATGTCCCCGGCACCGGCCACGTCGAGCCGGTCGAGGCGCAGAACGAGGACGCGTCGCAGGTACTGCTCGGAGAGCGTCCCGCGCAAGCCGTTCGGCCGGTTCTGGGTGTCGTGCGTGGACACGTAGATGTCCCAGGCGCGGCGCAGTTCGTTCTGCTGGGTGTGGCTGGGCAGCAGGTTCCCGTCGATGGCGGCGCCGTCCTGGCCGGACAGGTCGTACCAGCGCGTGGTGCGCAGTTCGCCGCCGGGCACGCGGACCTCGGCCCGCGCCTGGACCGCGACGTTCTGCTGGAGCGGGTTCGGGGCGAACAGCTTCCAGTTCTGCTCGAACTCGGGATAGATCCATGCCTCGACCTGGGCACTGTGCCGCTTGGACAGCGTGTTCGACGGCGCTACGTGCAGGAACACCATGAGGATGTGGACACCGGCGACGACGGCGACACCCGCGAGGGCCAGCGCCGCGATCATCCGGTAGCCGGGGGAGAGCGCCGTGATGCCCCGGCGCTCGGCCGGTGCGCTTCCGTCGTGCGCCTCGGCCGCGTCGCTTCCGTCCGACGCCTCGGCCGCGTCGCTTCCGTCCGACGCCCCAGCCGCATCGGTCGGCGCTGTGCCGGACGGGTCCGGTGGTGCGGGAGTCGCCTCCTGTGGCCTGCACCGGGCGGCCTCGTCCGCGGCGCCTGCTTCCGTCTCCATCGGTGTTCCCCGTTTCCCCGGTCCCGTAGTTCCCCTGGCCCGTCCCGCCCGGCCACCCGGCGGCGAACCGATTCCGCGCCGATCCGCGCCACGGGTGCGGCGCACGGGCACGGTACTGGGGAGCGGCCGCTCGGCACAGCTGCCCGAGGTTATCCACAGGCTCGGCGGCTCAGGGTTGACACCCTACGGCGCCACGTCCCACCATTGAATCCGACGAACCGAACGATCGGTCGGGAGCGGACCAGCGTCCGGCCGGGATTCGGGCAGCCAAGGTCGAGGGGGACCGGGAATGGCGACAGCAGCACCGCACCAGCAGACAGCCGGGACGGACGCGGACCGCACCGCCGCGTTCCAGACCGCGTTCGACGCCGCCGTGGCGGCGGACGAGCGGATCGAGCCCCGCGACTGGATGCCGGACGCCTATCGCGCGACGCTGGTCCGTCAGATCGCCCAGCACGCCCACTCCGAGATCATCGGCATGCAGCCGGAGGCCAACTGGATCACGCGCGCGCCCTCCCTGCGCCGCAAGGCGATCCTGATGGCGAAGGTGCAGGACGAGGCGGGGCACGGGCTGTATCTCTACAGCGCGGCCGAGACCCTCGGCACGAGCCGCGACGAGCTCCTCGACAAGCTGCACAGCGGCCGCCAGAAGTACTCCTCGATCTTCAACTATCCGACGCTGACCTGGGCCGACGTGGGCGCGATCGGCTGGCTGGTGGACGGCGCGGCGATCACGAACCAGGTGCCGCTGTGCCGCTGCTCCTACGGCCCGTACGCCCGCGCGATGGTCCGCGTCTGCAAGGAGGAGTCCTTCCACCAGCGGCAGGGGTACGAGCTTCTGCTCGCGCTCAGTCGCGGCACCGAGGCCCAGCACGCGATGGCGCAGGACGCCGTGGACCGCTGGTGGTGGCCGTCCCTCATGATGTTCGGCCCGCCCGACGACGAGTCGGCGCACTCCGCGCAATCCATGGAGTGGAAGATCAAGCGCCACTCGAACGACGAACTGCGCCAACGCTTCGTCGACATCTGCGTCCCCCAGGCCGAGTCCCTCGGTCTGACGCTCCCCGACCCGGAGCTGAAGTGGAACGAGGAGCGCGGGGAGCACGACTTCGGGCCCATCGACTGGACGGAGTTCCGCGAGGTCCTGCGGGGCAACGGGCCGTGCAACGAACAGCGCATCACCCAGCGCAGGCGCGCCCACGACGAGGGCGCCTGGGTGCGCGAGGCCGCCGCGGCACACGCGGCCAAGCAGGCCCTGCAGGCCGAGCAGGCCATGCAGGCCGAGCAGGCCATGCAGGCCGAGCAGGCCATGCAGGCCGAGCAGGCCGAGCAGGCCGATCAGGCCGATCAGGCCGAGCAGGCCGAGCAGGCCGATCAGGCCGAGCAGGCCGATCAGGCCGAGCAGGCCGATCAGGCCGAGCAGGCCGATCAGGCCGATCAGGCCGATCAGGCCACGGCAGCGACTCCAGAAGGCAGGGCCGCATGAGCGACACCCCGACCCCGAAGGCGCACGGAGGCAGCCAGGGCTGGCCCCTGTGGGAGGTCTTCGTGCGCTCCCGGCGCGGCCTGTCCCACACGCACGCCGGCAGCCTGCACGCCCCGGACGCGGAGCTGGCGCTGCGCAACGCGCGGGATCTCTACACCCGCCGCGGCGAGGGCGTCTCCCTGTGGGTCGTGCCGTCCACCGCGATCACCGCCTCGTCCCCGGACGAGAAGGACCCGTTCTTCGAGCCGGCCGCCGACAAGCCGTACCGCCACCCGACGTTCTACGAGATCCCCGACGGGGTGAAGCACCTGTGACCGCCGCTCACGAAGCACTCAGCCCCACGGGCACCCCCGACACCCCCGACACCCTCGGCACCCCTGACGCCCTCGGCACTCCCGACACCCTCGGCACCGCCGGCTCCGCGGCGCTCGCCCTCGGTGACGACGCCCTGGTCCTCTCGCACCGCCTCGGCGAGTGGGCGGGACACGCCCCGGTCCTGGAGGAGGAGGTCGCCCTGGCGAACATCGCACTCGACCTGCTCGGCCAGGCCCGCCTCCTCCTGTCCATGGTCGGCGACGAGGACGAGCTGGCGTATCTGCGCGAGGAGCGCGCCTTCCGCAACCTCCAGCTGGTCGAGCAGCCGAACGGGGACTTCGCCCACACCATCGCCCGCCAGCTCTACTTCTCCACCTACCAGCAGCTCCTGTACGGCCTGCTGGCCGACGGCGACAGCGAGTTCGCCCCGCTCGCCGCGAAAGCCGTCAAGGAGGTCGCCTACCACCAGGACCACGCCCGGCAGTGGACCCTGCGCCTAGGTGACGGCACCGAAGAGAGCCACACCCGTATGCAGCGTGCGGTCGACGCGCTGTGGCGCTTCACCGGCGAGATGTTCCAGCCCCTCCCCGGCCTCGACGTCGACGAGGCCGGGATGCGGACCCGTTGGACGGCAGCCGTGACCGACGTCCTGCGCCAGGCCACCCTGACCGTCCCCGACGGCCCCCAGACCGGGGCCTGGCGCGCCGGGGCCGGACGCCAGGGCCTGCACACCGAGCCGTTCGGCCGCATGCTCGCCGAGATGCAGCACCTGCACCGCAGCCACCCGGGGGCGTCATGGTGACCCTCGCCCGCGACCGGGAGACGCCCCTCGAAGCGGAGTTGCGCAGACTGGCCGGCTCCGTGCCCGACCCCGAGCTGCCCGTGCTGAGCCTGGAGGAGCTGGGCGTCCTGCGCGCCGTGCACACACAAGGCCCCGGCCGCGTCGAGGTCGAGCTGAGCCCCACGTACACGGGGTGCCCCGCGATCGAGGCGATGGCGAGCGACATAGAGCGCGTCCTGCACGAGCACGGCATCCCCGAGGTCACCGTCCGCACCGTGCTGGCACCCGCCTGGTCCACGGACGACATCACGCCCGAAGGCCGCCGCAAGCTGCGGGAGTTCGGCATAGCGCCGCCCCGCACCACGCGCCCGGCCGCCGGCCCCGTCGCCCTGGCCCTCGGACCGACCCGGCACCTGCCCGGCCCGGCGGCGGACGCGGCTCCGCTCACCTGCCCGCACTGCGGCTCGACCGACACCGAACTGCTCAGCCGGTTCTCCTCCACCGCCTGCAAAGCCCTGCGCCGCTGCCTGTCCTGCCGTGAGCCCTTCGACCACTTCAAGGAGTTGTGATGGCTGAAGGAGGGGGAAGGGCCCGCTTCCACCGGCTCCGCGTCACCGCCGTCGACCGGCTCACCGACGACGCCGTAGCCCTCACGTTCACCGTGCCCCCGGAGCTGCGTGAGGCCTATCGCCACGCGCCGGGTCAGCACCTCGCCCTGCGCCGCACCACGGACGGCGAGGAGATCCGCCGTACGTACTCGATCTGCTCCGCGGTCCCGGCCGATGAGGCACCGCGGACCCTGCGGGTCGGAGTCCGCCTGGTCGACGGTGGCGCTTTCTCGACGTACGCGCACAAAGAGATCGCCGTCGGCGACGAGCTGGAGGCGATGACCCCCGCCGGGCGCTTCACCCTCGACCCGGCGCCCGGCCATTACGCCGCGGTGGTCGGTGGCAGCGGCATCACCCCGGTCCTGTCCATCGCCACGACGCTGCTGGAGCGCGCACCCGGAGCCCGGTTCTGCCTGATACGCAGCGACCGCACGGCCGCCTCGACGATGTTCCTGGAGGAGGTGGCCGACCTCAAGGACCGCTATCCCGACCGGTTCCAGCTCGTCACCGTCCTCTCCCGGGAGGAGCAGCAGGCCGGCCTCGCCTCGGGCCGGCTCGACCAGGAGCGGCTGGCGACGCTGCTGCCCGCGCTGCTGCCGGTGGACACGGTCGCGGGGTGGTTCCTGTGCGGTCCGTACGGTCTGGTGCAGGGTACGGAGCGAGCACTGCGCGCCCTGGGAGTGCGGCGCGAGCGCATCCACGAGGAGATCTTCCACGTGGACGACGGGCCCGAGCCGATCCGTGCCACGGCTCCGGCGCCCGTGCACAGCACGGTGACCGCGCAGCTCGACGGCCGCTCGGGCACCTGGCCGGTCGGGGACGGCGAATCCCTGCTGGAGACGGTGCTGCGGAACCGGCCGGACGCGCCCTACGCCTGCAAGGGCGGCGTCTGCGGGACCTGCCGCGCCTTCCTCGTCTCGGGCTCCGTACGGATGGACCGGAACTTCGCGCTCGAGCCGGAGGAGACCGAGGCGGGTTACGTACTGGCCTGTCAGTCCCATCCGGCCACGGAGAAGGTGGAGGTGGACTTCGACCGCTGAACCCCGGCCACCGCTGAACCCCGGCCACCAAGACCATGGGCCAGGCCTATTCCGTCCCTACCCCGTCCCTGCCCCGTCCCTACCCCGCCCCTGCTCCGCCCCCGCTCCGCTTCTGTTCCCTTCTCATAGAACATGTTCTATCTTGACGCCCCGTCAGATCGTGAACAGGCGCAGAGAACGCAGGCACAGAGAACGCAGGGACAGAGAACGCAGGGACAGACCGCAGGCGCAGAGGGAACGGGAGGACAGCCCGGTGGACTTCACCTTCTCCGAGGAGCAGCAGGCGGCCGTCGAGGCGGCCAGGGCGGTGTTCACACCGGTCGCCCCCGACGGGGTACCCAGCCCCGCACTCACCTCCGGGGCCGTGGCCGACGACTTCGACCGCACCCTGTGGGCCAAGGCCGCCGACGCCGATCTGCTGAGCCTGCTGGTCGCACCGGAGCACGGCGGCGCGGGCCTGGACGCCGTCGCGCTCTGCCTCGTACTGCGCGAGGCGGCGAAGGTCCTGGCCCGGATACCGCTGCTCGAACACAGCGCGGCCATCGCGGCCGTACAGGCCCACGGCCGTGAGGAGTTGAGGCGGACGCTCCTGTCCGGCGCGGGGCGCGGCGAACTCGTCCTGACCGTCGCCTCGGCCGGCCGCACGGGACACGACGCGGCCGATCTCGCGGTCAGCGCCCGCCGCGAGCCCGACACGGCGGACGGGGCCTGGGTCCTGGACGGCGTCCAGACAGCGGTCCCCTGGGCACTGAACGCCGACCGGATCGTCGTGCCCGCTCACACCACCGAGGGCGCCACCGTGCTCGCGGTGCTGCCGGGCCCGGCCGTCGACCTACCGGGGCGCACCTTCGCCGAGCAGATCTCGACGAACGGCGAGCGCCTGGCCGAACTGCACCTCGACGGCGTGCGCGTCCCCCCGCACGCCATCATCGACTCCCCCGCGGCCTGGCCCCTGCTGCACGACCTGCTCACCACCGGCACCTGCGCGCTCGCGCTGGGTCTGGGCGAAGGCGTCCTGAAGATGACCAGCGACTACGCGAGCACGCGCGAACAGTTCGGGTATCCGATCGCCACGTTCCAAGCGGTCGCCGTGCAGGCCGCCGACCGGTACATCGACCTGCGCGCGATGGAGGCCACCCTGTGGCAGGCCGCCTGGCGACTGAGCAGCGACGCCACCGGACCGCTGCCGCTCGCCGGGGACGTGGCGGTCGCCAAGACCTGGGCGTCCGACGGCGTACGGCGCATCGTGCAGACCGCCCAGCACCTGCACGGCGGCTTCGGCGCGGACACGGACTATCCCCTGCACCGCTACCACGCCTGGGCCAAACACCTGGAGCTCTCACTCGGCCCGGCCGCCGCCCACGAGGAGATACTCGGCGACCTCCTTGCCGCCCACCCCTTGGGCTGACCCGGCCGCCCCGACTGACCCGGCCGCCCCGACTGACCCGGCCGCTCCGACTGACCCGGCTGACCCGGCTGACCTGCGAGGAAACCGCTCAGAGTACGGAGCCCGGCTGCCCGTTGTCGTCCACGACGGGCCGCCCGGCCGCTTCCCACGCCTGCATGCCACCGGCCACGTTCACCGCGTCGAGGCCCTGCTGCACCAGATACTGCGTCACCTGCGCGGAACGGCCGCCGACCCGGCAGACCACGTTGACCCGGCCGTCCTGCGGTGCCACCTCCGTCAACTCGCCGTAGCGGGCGACGAATTCGCTCATCGGGATGTGCAGCGCACCTGCGGCGTGACCCGCCTGCCACTCGTCGTCCTCACGGACGTCGAGGAGGAAGTCGTCCGCCTTGAGCTCGTCGACACCGACCGTGGGCACACCAGAACCGAAAACCATGTCCCTGACGCTACCCGACCGCTCCCCCCACTCCACGCCGGGAAGCGATCAGCCGCCTCAGCCTGAGGAAGCAGTCGGCCGCCTGAGGAAGCAGTCGGCCGCCTCAGGAAGCAGTCGGCTGCCTCAGGAAGCGTTCAGCCGCTCCAGTTCGGCCTCGCGCTCGGCGACCTGCGCGAGCAGCTGCTCGGCGATCTCGTCGAGGAGCGTGTCCGGGTCCTCCGGCGCCATCCGGAGCATCGCGCCGATCGCGCTCTCCTCCAGCTCCTGCGCCACCGCGGCCAACAGTTCCTTGCGCTGCGACAGCCACTCGAGGCGCGCGTACAGCTCCTCGCTCTCGGTCGGCTGCCGCTCGGGCGGCACAGGACCCGCCGCCCACTCCTCGGCCAGCTCCCGCAGCAGCACCTCGTCACCGCGCCCGTACGCCGCGTTCACCCGCGCGATGAACTCGTCGCGCCGGCCCCGCTCCTCGTCGTCCTGCGCCAGATCCGGGTGCGACTTGCGGACCAGCTCCCGGTAGAGCTTGCGGGCCTCGTCGCTGGGGCGTACCCGCTGCGGCGGCCGCACCGACTGCTCGGTCAGCATCGCGGCGGCCTCCGGAAACAGCCCGTCCCCGTCCATCCACCCGTGGAACAGCTCCTCGACACCCGGCATCGGCATGACCCGCGCCCGCGCCTCGTCCGCCTTGCGCCGGTCCTCCGGATCACCGGTGCGCGTCGCTGTCGCCTCGGCGATCAACGCCTCCAGCTCATCGAGGCGCGTGTACATCGGCCCGAGCTTCTGGTGGTGCAGCCGGGAGAAGTTCTCCACCTCGACCCGGAACGTCTCCACCGCGATCTCGAACTCGATCAGCGCCTGCTCGGCAGCGCGCACCGCCCGCTCGAGGCGTGCCTCGGGCCGCTCCCGAGACTGCTCCTCCGGTTGCTCTGCCACATCGGTCTCCGGGGTCGTCACCCGTCCAGCCTAGGGCACGCGCTTCCGGCCGCCCCGAACCGTGAGCGGTACGGCCTCCCCGCCCCCACCGGCCCCGGCTCACACGCCGGCCCCCAGCCGCTCAGACCCCCGTCTCCGCCGCGATCCGTCCCTCCCGTACGGCCCGCACCAGCTCCCCGTGATCGGCCTCGGTCTGGTCCGCGTAGGTCACCGCAAAGGACGCCACGGCCTCGTCCAGCTCCTCGTTCTTGCCGCAGTACCCGGCGATCCGCCGCGGATCGGCGCTGTGCGCGTGGGCACGGGCGAGCAGCGCGCCCGTCATCCGCGCGTAGTCGTCGACCTGGTCGGCGGCGAGCTCGGCCGGGTCGACGCTGCCCTTGCGGTTCCTGAACTGCCTCACCTGGAAGGGCCGTTCATCGACCGTCGTCCAGCCGAGGAGGATGTCGCTGACCACCTGAATCCGCTTCTGCCCGAGCACCACGCGCCGCCCCTCGTGCTCGACGGCATCCGCCTTGAAGCCGACGGCCGGCAGATGCGGCAGCAGCGCGGACGGACGCGCCTCCTTCACTTGCAGCACGAGCGGCTCACCCCGATGGTCGAGCAGCAGCACCACATACGACCGGCTGCCGACGCTTCCGGTGCCGACGACGCGGAACGCCACGTCGTGGATCGCGTACCGCGCGAGCAGTGGCAGCCGGTCCGGCGACAGGGTCTCCAGATACGCGGAGAGCGAGGCGGCGACGGCCTCGGCCTCCGCGTCGGGTATCCCGTGCAGCACCGGGGGCGCGGCCACGAACCGCCGTCCGCCGTCCTCGACGGCTTCCGTGGACCTGGCGGCGAAGCGCCCGCTGGTGTTGTGCCGCGCCTTCTCGGAGACCCGCTCCAGCGTGCCGACCAGGTCCTGGGCATCGGTGTGGGAGACGAGCTCCTCGTCCGCGATCGCGTTCCACGCGTCGAGGGCGGGCAGTTTGGCCAGCAGCCGCATCGTGCGCCGGTAGGCGCCCGCCGCGTCGTGGGCCGCCTCCCGGCAGGCGTCCTCGTCCGCGCCTGCCTCGCGCCCGGCGAGCACGAGCGAGGCGGCGAGCCGCTTGAGGTCCCATTCCCAGGGTCCGTGCACCGTCTCGTCGAAGTCGTTCAGGTCGATGACGAGGCCGCCGCGCGCATCGCCGTACAACCCGAAGTTGCCGGCATGGGCGTCGCCGCATATCTGGGCGCCGATGCCGGTCAGCGGTGTGTGCACCAGGTCGTGCGCCATCAGCCCGGCACAGCCGCGCAGGAAGGCGAAGGGGGTCGCGGCCATGCGCCCGACGCGTATCGGGGTCAGTTCGGCGATCCGGCCCTCGTTGCCCAGCTCGACGGCACGAACGGCGTCCGGCCGGTCCGCGCTCACCGTGAACTCGGCGTGCGAGGCCCTCGGCACCCGCTGCCGTACCGCCTTGCCCGCGGCCTTGGGCGACGGCTCCGCACCACCCGGCCCGGCCCCGGCCCGCCCCGCGAACCCGGCCACCCGCGGCAACCCCCGCCCAGCCACCCCGGCGCCACCCTGCCCTACAGGCCCATCCGCACCGGCCGCACCGGCCGCACCGGCCGCACCGGACCCCGCAGGCCCCGCCAATCCCGCCGGTCCCGCCGATGCCGATTCCGCCGATGCCGATTCCGCCGGCTCGGCACCGCTCTGCCGCACCGCCCTCGCCACCGCCTCGCCGACTCCGGGCTCTCCCATGCCGCTCGCCTCCCCGTCCCTGACCCCGTCCGCGTACCACCCACGGCCCGTCCCCGGCCCATACGAGACCCCGCACGGGACTCCGCACAAGACCCCATACGAGACCCCGCACAAGACCTCGCCAGCGACCACCTACGGGTCCCATCCGAGACCCCGCACGAGACCGCATCCGAGACCCCGCACAAGACCACATCCGAACCACGTACGCCCCGCATACGCAGGCCCCGTTCCAGAAGCCCGGCCGACCGGTCACGACCGTACCGCCGACCGGAAAACTCCGTCAGAGCCTGTGGAAAACCCGCCGCCTGTGCACAACTCGGGGCCCGAACCGCCAGCCCCGGAACCGACCCCCAGCTACTCCACTACCAGCAACCCCGAGATTCCCACCGCCCCCAGAACCCCCGCCCCCTACCGCCGGAACTCCTCCGGACACGTCCCGCCCTCGGCCCCCAGATATTTCTCGGCCCACGCCCCGAGCTCCGCCAGCGAAGGCTCCAGCGCCGACCCCGCCCTGGTGAGCCGGTACGAGACGCGCAGCGGCGGCCCCTCGTCGACCTGGCGCACGACGAGCCCGGCGGTGCCCAACTCGGTGAGCCGGTCGGACAGCATGCGCTCACTGATCCCGGGGATGGCCCGGCGCAGGTCCGCGAAGTGCACGGGCCCATGCATCAGGACCGCCACGATCAACCCGGTCCAGCGCTTCCCCAGCAGCCCGAAGACACGTGTCATGCCGATGTCGACCCCGGTGCACGCCTGGGGTCCGGAAGCGACTCCGTCTCCCGCACCCGTCCGGTCCGCCGCCGACCCGTTCGTCTCTGCCCCACTGCCCGCCATGCCCCCAGAGTACTGCGCTCTCGTACGGGGGTGAGAAAAAGTAAGTCCCTGTGCTATTACTAGTTACATACTGAACTGCACCCCGATCTCAGCCGATCTCAGCGGGAGACACCCATGGCAACGCTGCTGCACCTCGATTCGTCCGTCTTCTCCGGCTCGGCCTCGGCCTCGCGCACCGTTACGGACGCGTTCCGCACGTCGTGGCAGGAGCAGCACCCCGGGGGCACGGTCATCTACCGGGACCTGGCCGCGGAGCCGGTGCCCCACATCACCGCCGACGCCCACCTCGCCGGTTTCACCGACCCGGCCACGCACACGCCCGAGCAGAGCGCCGCCTTCGCCGCGCGCATAGGGCTCATCGAGGAGCTGGAGCGGGCGGACGCCGTCCTGATCGGCGCCCCCATGTACAACTTCGCGATTCCGTCGACGCTGAAGGCGTGGCTGGACAACGTGATCCTGATGGGCCGTACCGCGGGCGTGGAGGCCTCGCCCGTGAAAGGCACGCCGGTCACGGTCGTCGCCAGCCGCGGCGGCTCGTACGCGCCGGGCACCCCGCGCGCGGGCATGGACCACGTACAGAACTTCCTGGAGGCGGTCCTGCGCGACGGGCTCGGCCTGGAGGTCGAGTTCATCGTCCCCGAGCTGACCATGGCCCCGAGCAATCCGGCCATGTCCGAGCTGATCCCGCTCTACGAGGCCTCGCGCGAGGCGGCGCTCGAGTCCGCCCACGCGAAGGCCAAGGAGCTGGCCGCGCGCTTCGCGGCATGAAGGTGACATAAACCACAGGGCGCCGCCGGGACACCCACCGCGGCGCCCTTCGTGCACCCGTCCCGCGAGAACCACAGGGGCACCACGCAAGCGCTGCGCCGGCACCGCACCGCCAACGCAAAAGCCCCGCA
>NZ_BAAATS010000017.1:17617-205531 GCF_039533535.1 Streptomyces kunmingensis | reverse complement strand
TCAGCTGTGCGCGAGGGGGGAGTTGAACCCCCACGCCCTTTCGGGCACTGGAACCTGAATCCAGCGCGTCTGCCTATTCCGCCACCCGCGCATTGGGTGTGTCCTCCGGCTCTCGCCCTTTCGGGGTGAGCGCCTTCCGACATCCAGAAGATTAGCACGCTGCGGAGGGTGAATTCACATCCGTTTCCGGGGGCCCCTGGCGGGCACCTGACACGGCGGACCTCGCCGAACCGCGCCGGACACCGGCCCTCCACGGCCCGTCTCGGCGAGACGTCGACGTCTCCACAGCCGCGTACGGGACACTGTCCTGAGGCCACCTCTACGATCCTTCTTAAGAAGGGCTGTGAGCGTCGACACTCATCCACAGGGCGTGCAGGGGGAACCAGCCGATTTCCCGGCGCGTGGATACGATCAGTAAGCAGTACCGAGTTGGCGGCAGCGGCAAGCAGGGCGGCTACGAAGGAGGAGGTGCCCCATGGGAGTCCTGAAGAAGTTCGAGCAGCGGCTCGAGGGTCTGGTCAACGGCACCTTCGCCAAGGTCTTCAAGTCCGAGGTGCAGCCCGTCGAGATCGCGGGCGCACTGCAGCGCGAGTGCGACAACAACGCGACGATCTGGAACCGCGAGCGGACCGTCGTCCCCAATGACTTCATCGTGGAGCTGAGCGCGCCGGACTACGAGCGCCTGAGCCCCTACTCCGGGCAGCTCGGTGACGAACTGTCCGGCATGGTGCGCGACTACGCGAAGCAGCAGCGTTACTCCTTCATGGGCCCCATCAAGGTGCACCTGGAGAAGGCGGAGGACCTGGACACGGGTCTGTACCGGGTACGCAGCCGCACCCTCGCGTCGTCCACCAGTCAGGACCAGCCCGTCCAGCCCGAGCGCCCCACCGCGGCCCGTCCGAACCAGGCGCCCGGCGGGTACAGCTACCAGCAGCAGCCCTCTGCCGCACCGCCGATGCCGTCCGCGCCGCCGCCCGGCCGCCCGGCCCAGGCGGGGCCGGCCGCCGGCCCCGCGGCAGCGGCACAGCGCCCCGGAGCAGGACCGCTGCCCGGCACCCGCGTCCGTCACTGGATCGAGATCAACGGCAGCCGCCATCAGATCTCCCGGCCTACCCTCGTGCTGGGCCGGTCCACCGAGGCGGACGTACGGATTGACGACCCCGGCGTCTCGCGCCGGCACTGCGAGATCCGGACCGGAACGCCCTCGACGATCCAGGATCTGGGGTCCACCAACGGCATCGTGGTGGACGGGCAGCACACCACCCGCGCTACGCTCCGCGACGGCTCGCGGATCGTCGTGGGTCAAACCACCATCGTTTATCGGCAAGCCGAAGGGTGAAGCGGGGGCAATGTCAGAGCTGACCCTGACGGTCATGCGGCTGGGTTTCCTGGCCGTTCTGTGGCTGTTCGTGATCGTGGCCGTCCAGGTCATCCGTAGCGATCTGTTCGGAACGCGTGTCACGCAGCGCGGCGCGCGCCGCGAGGGCGCGCGTCCGCAGCAGACCGCCCGGCAGGCGGCCACGCCGCCTGCGCCCCAGCGCCAGCAGCAGAGCGGTGGCGGGCGGCAGCGCCGTGGCGCCCCCTCCAAGCTGGTCGTCTCCGAAGGCACCCTCACGGGTACGACGGTGGCGCTGCAGGGGCAGACGATCACGCTCGGCCGCGCGCACGACAGCACGATCGTCCTGGACGACGACTACGCGTCCAGCAGGCACGCCAGGATCTATCCGGACCGGGACGGCCAGTGGATCGTCGAGGATCTCGGGTCCACCAACGGCACGTATCTCGACCGGACCCGTCTCACGACCCCCACGCCGGTCCCGCTGGGCGCACCGATCCGCATCGGCAAGACCGTCATCGAGCTGCGGAAGTAGTGCTACATCATGAATGAGCGCGAGCGGAGCGAGCGAGCCGACGCGGCGGTCCACCAACAGGACACCGGCGCGCTCCCGACCGGAGGGTGGGCACCGTGCGGATGTACCCGGAGTCAGATGCCACGGGGCAGGTGCGCATGAGTCTGTCACTGCGTTTCGCCGCCGGATCGCACAAGGGCATGATCCGCGAGGGCAACGAGGATTCCGGTTACGCCGGTCCGCGTCTGCTCGCGATCGCCGACGGCATGGGGGGGCAGGCCGCCGGTGAGGTGGCCTCGTCCGAGGTGATCTCCACCATCGTCGCGCTCGACGACGACGTGCCGGGATCCGACATCCTGACCTCGCTGGGCACCGCCGTGCAGCGGGCCAACGACCAGCTCCGCATGATGGTCGAGGAGGACCCCCAGCTCGAAGGCATGGGGACCACCCTCACGGCTCTCCTGTGGACCGGCCAGCGCCTCGGTCTCGTACACGTCGGCGACTCGCGCGCGTACCTGCTGCGCGACGGCGTGCTCACGCAGATCACCCAGGACCACACGTGGGTGCAGCGCCTCGTCGACGAGGGCCGCATCACCGAGGAGGAAGCCACCACGCACCCGCAGCGCTCGCTGCTGATGCGCGCGCTGGGCAGCGGCGACCACGTCGAGCCCGACCTCTCCATCCGTGAGGTGCGGGCCGGTGACCGGTACCTGATCTGCTCCGACGGCCTGTCCGGCGTCGTCTCCCACCAGACGATGGAGGAGACGCTCGCCAGCTACCAGGGCCCGCAGGAGACGGTCCAGGACCTGATCCAGCTCGCCCTGCGCGGCGGCGGCCCCGACAACGTCACGGTGATCGTCGCCGACGTGCTCGACATCGACGGCGGGGACACCCTCGCCGGCCAGATCTCCGACGCCCCCGTCATCGTGGGCGCGGTCGCCGAGAACCAGCACCAGCTGCACGACGGCGGCGCCATGGAGACCCCGGCCGGCCGCGCCTCCAACCTGGGCCGTCCGGTGCCGGGCCAAGGCGGCGGCGGTGGCGGCGAGTTCGGTCCGCCCGGTAGCGGGGACACCGCCGACTACGCGCCCGAGGGGGGTTTCGGCGCGTATGCGGACGAGGACTTCGAGAAGCCGCGCCGCGGCCGCAAGTGGGTCAAGAGATCGCTCTACACCGTGCTCGCGCTCGCCGTCATCGGCGGTGGCCTCTACGGCGGTTACCGCTGGACGCAGACGCAGTACTTCGTCGGCTCGAACGACGAGCACGTGGCGCTCTACCGCGGCATCAACCAGGACCTCGCCTGGGTGAGCCTGTCCAAGGTCGAGAAGGACCACCCGGAGATCGAGCTCAAGTACCTGCCGCCGTACCAGAAGAAGCAGGTCGAGGCGACGATCGCGGAAGGTGACCTGGCAGCCGCCCAGGACAAGATCGTGGAGCTGTCCGCGCAGGCCGGCGCGTGCAAGAAGCAGGCCGAGCGGCAGCAGGCCGAGAACGAGAACAACGCGAAGACCGGCGAGGGCGAGGCCGGCGGCACCACCTCCAAGGCGTCGTTCCGCAAGGTGACGCCCACGCCGAACCCGTCGGACTCGCCCGACCCGTCGAACTCGCCGTCCGGCAAGGCGAAGTCACCGTCATCTCCCACGCCCACCCCTGGCCCCACTCTTTCCGAGGAAGAGCAGCAGCTGGCCAAGGCGTGCGCACAGCAGTAGAAGCCGTTGGGGGCCACAGCACGCCATGAGTAGTAGTTCCACGACCCATACGTCGACCATCGGCGCGATCGGCGCACCCAGCCGGCGCAACACCGAGCTGGCGCTCCTTGCGTTCGCGGTGGTCATCCCCGTCTTCGCGTACGCCAACGTGGGCCTCGCCATCGACGGCGAACTGCCCGCGGGCCTGCTCGGCTACGGCCTCGGCCTCGGCCTGCTCGCCGGCGTCGCCCACATCGTCGTACGCAAGTTCGCGGCCTACGCGGACCCGCTGCTGCTGCCCCTGGCGACGCTGCTCAACGGGCTGGGTCTGGTCGTCATCTGGCGGCTCGACCAGTCCGAACGGCTGCAGCGCCTGGGCAAGCTGGCCTACGGCGCGTTCAGCCCGTCGGCGCCCAAGCAGCTGATGTACTCGGCCATCGGCATCGCCCTGTTCGTCGGCGTACTGATGCTGCTCAAGGATCACCGCATCCTGCAGCGCTACACGTACATCTCGATGGTCGGCTCCATCATCCTGCTGCTGCTCCCGCTGGTCCCCGGTCTCGGTATGAACGTCTTCGGCGCCAAGATCTGGATCCACATCGGCGGCTTCTCCATCCAGCCGGGTGAGTTCGCCAAGATCGTCATCGCGATCTTCTTCGCCGGCTACCTGATGGTGAAGCGGGACGCGCTGGCACTCGCCAGCCGCCGTTTCCTGGGTCTCTACCTGCCCCGCGGACGTGACCTGGGCCCGATCATCGTCGTCTGGGCGATGTCGATCCTGATCCTCGTCTTCGAGACGGACCTCGGTACGTCGCTGCTGTTCTTCGGCATGTTCGTCGTCATGCTGTACGTCGCCACCGAGCGCACCAGCTGGATCGTCTTCGGTCTGCTGATGTCCGCGGTCGGCGCGGTCAGCGTCGCCAGCTTCGAACCGCACGTGCAGGAGCGTGTCGACGCCTGGCTGAACCCGTTCTCCGACTCGGTCATCGCCTCCACCGGCTCCGACCAGATCGCCCAGTCCCTGATGGCGTTCGGCTCCGGCGGCGTGCTCGGCACCGGCCTCGGCCAGGGCAACTCCGACCTGATCGGCTTCGCCGCCAACTCCGACTTCGTCCTCGCCACGTACGGCGAGGAGATGGGCCTGGCCGGCGTCATGGCCGTCCTGCTCATCTACGGGCTGATCGTCGAGCGCGGCGTGCGCACCGCCCTCGCCGCCCGCGACCCCTTCGGCAAGCTGCTCGCCGTCGGTCTCTCCGGCGCCTTCGCCATCCAGGTGTTCGTCGTCGCCGGCGGTGTCATGGGCCTCATCCCGCTGACCGGTATGACCATGCCGTTCCTCGCCTACGGCGGTTCCTCCGTCATCGCGAACTGGGCACTCGTCGGCATCCTCATCCGCATCAGCGACACCGCCCGCCGCCCGGCGCCCTCGCCCGCCCCCAGCCCCGACGCCGAGATGACCCAGGTGGTCCGACCGTGAACAAGCCCCTGCGCCGCATCGCGATCTTCTGTGGTCTGCTCGTCCTCGCCCTGCTGATCCGCGACAACTGGCTCCAGTACGTGCAGGCCGACTCCCTGCAGTCGCACGAGAAGAACCGCCGCGTCACCATCGAGCGCTACGCCCAGCCGCGCGGCAACATCATCGTCGACGGCAAGCCCATCACCGGCTCCAAGGCGACCTCCGGCACCGACCTCAAGTACAAGCGGACCTGGAAGGACGGGCCCATGTGGTCGCCCGTCACCGGTTACGCCTCGCAGATCGTCGGCGCCACCCAGATCGAGTCCATCGAGGACGGCATCCTCACCGGCAACGACGACCGGCTCTTCTTCCGCCGCACCCTCGACATGATCACGGGCAAGCAGAAGGAGGGCGGCAACGTCACGACCACCCTGAACGCCGCCGCGCAGAAGGCCGCGTACGACGGCCTGAAGACGCGCGGCAAGGGTGCCGTGGCCGCCATCGAGCCCTCCACCGGCAAGATCCTCGCGCTCGCCTCCACGCCGTCCTACGACCCCTCGGTCTTCGCCGGCAACTCCACCAAGGACAGCGAGACGTTCGGCAAGCTCGACAAGGACAAGGACAAGCCGCTCCTGAACCGGGCGCTGCGCGAGACGTACCCGCCGGGCTCCACGTTCAAGCTGGTCACGGCCGCGGCCGCCCTGGAGAGCGGTAAGTACGCCCCGGACAAGGCGACCGAGACCCCGCTGCCGTGGACGATGCCGGGCACCACGCAGCCGCTGCCGAACGAAGGCAACATCCCTTGTGAGAACGCGACGCTGCGGGTCGCCCTGAAGGTCTCCTGCAACACCGTCTTCGGCAAGATCGGCTCCGACCTCGGCAGGGACGAGATGCTCAAGGAAGCCGAGAAGTTCGGCTTCAACAAGCAGCAGTTCGTTCCGGTCCGCTCCAACGCGTCGAACTTCGACGACGACATGAACGAGTCGCAGACGGCCCTGTCCTCCATCGGCCAGTACAACACCGCCGCCACCCCGCTCCAGATGGCCATGGTCGCCTCCGCGATCGCGAACGACGGCAAGCTCATGGAGCCGTACATGGTCGACGAGCTCCAGGCCCCGAGCCTCGACACCATCGAGAAGACGGAGCCGAAGGAGATGAGCCGGCCGCTCTCCGAGGAGAACGCGCAGCTGCTCCAGTCGATGATGGAGACGGTCGTCAACGACGGCACCGGCACCAACGCCAAGATCCCCGGCGTCACCGTCGGCGGCAAGACCGGTACGGCCCAGCACGGCGTCGACAACAGCGAGAATCCGTACGCCTGGTTCGTCTCGTACGCGAAGACGACTTCGGGCTCACCGGTCGCCGTTGCCGTCGTGGTCGAGGACAGCGACGCCAGCCGCCAGGACATCTCGGGTGGCGGTCTCGCCGCCCCGATCGCGAAGAGCGTGATGGAAGCGGTCATCGGTAAGAAGGGGTGACCCGGTGACGGGGGCCACCGGGAGGTCACTCCTCCTTGTGACCCCGGTCACCCGTTCTTCACATAGGCGCACGTGGCGATACCGGTCCTGTCACGGCTCCCGGTGGTGGCCAGGTCATGCCGCGCAGGCCGGGTACGGTATGCCCGGACAGCACACCGCCCGACCCCGCACGGGACGGTCGGGACCGACGGAGAGGGCTGGTAGGTAACCATGGAAGAGCCGCGTCGCCTCGGCGGCCGGTACGAGCTGGGCCACGTGCTCGGCCGTGGTGGCATGGCCGAGGTCTACCTCGCGCATGACTCCCGGCTGGGGCGCACGGTGGCGGTGAAGACGCTGCGGGTGGACCTCGCGCGCGACCCGTCGTTCCAGGCCCGGTTCCGCCGGGAGGCCCAGTCGGCCGCCTCGCTCAACCATCCCGCGATCGTGGCGGTGTACGACACGGGCGAGGACTACGTCGACCAGGTCTCCATCCCGTACATCGTGATGGAGTACGTCGACGGCTCCACGCTCCGCGAGCTCCTGCACAGCGGCCGCAAGCTGCTGCCCGAGCGCGCCATGGAGATGACCGTCGGCATCCTCCAGGCCCTGGAGTACTCGCACCGGGCGGGCATCGTCCACCGCGACATCAAGCCCGCCAACGTGATGCTGACCCGTAACGGCCAGGTCAAGGTCATGGACTTCGGCATCGCCCGCGCCATGGGCGACTCCGGCATGACGATGACGCAGACCGCGGCGGTCATCGGCACCGCGCAGTACCTGTCCCCCGAGCAGGCCAAGGGCGAGCAGGTCGACGCCCGCTCCGACCTGTACTCGACCGGCTGTCTGCTCTACGAGCTCCTCACCGTGCGGCCACCGTTCGTCGGCGACTCCCCGGTCGCGGTCGCGTACCAGCACGTACGCGAAGAGGCACAGGCCCCCAGCGTCTTTGACGCCGAGATCACGCCCGAGATGGACGCGATCGTCCTCAAGGCCCTCACCAAGGACCCGGACTACCGCTACCAGTCGGCCGACGAGATGCGCGCCGACATCGAGGCCTGTCTCGACGGCCAGCCCGTCGCCGCCACCGCCGCCATGGGCGCGGTCGGCTACGGCGGGACCGACGGCTACGGGTCCGACCAGCAGACCGCGATGCTGCGCCCGCAGAACGGCGCGGCGCCCACCTCGATGCTGCCCCCGGTCAACGCGGACGACGGCGGCTACGGCTACGACGACCGCCCCGACCGGCGCAAGCAGGGCAAGAACCGCACCTCGACGATCCTTCTGGTCGTCGCCGGCATCCTCGTCCTGGTCGGCGCGATCCTCATCGGCAAGTACGTCTCCAGTGGTGACGGTGGCGAGGGCGACATCACCGTGCCGTCCCTGATCGGCGAGACGTTCCAGGACGCCCAGCAGAAAGCCGAGAACGTCGACCTGAAGGTCGTCCGCGGCGACAGCATGGCGTGCGAGGACCAGGCCGCCAAGCGCGTCTGCGAACAGAGCCCGAAGGACGGCAAGGTCGCCAAGGGCGACACGATCACCGTCAACATGTCGACGGGTGCGCCGAAGATCGCGGTCCCGAACGTCAAGGGTCTGCCCTACGACGAGGCCGTCTCCGAGCTGAAGGACAAGGGCTTCACGAACATCTCCAAGGAGACCGCCGAGTCCGACCGCGACCCCGGCACGGTCACCAAGCAGGACCCGAACAGCGGCAAGCTCGAAAAGGGCGCCAAGATCACGCTGACGGTGGCCACGGAGAAGCAGACCGTCCAGGTCCCCGACGTCTCCAGCGGCAAGAACCTCACCTGCGACCAGGCGAAGCAGCAGCTCGAGGCGAGCAACCTCAAGGCCAGCTGCACCGAGGAGGAGACCGCCGACGTCGAAGCCGGCAAGGTCTTCTCCCAGAACCTCTCCGCGGGCACCGAGGCCGACCCGGGCTCCACGGTCCAGCTGAAGGTGGCGAAGGCGCCCGCGCAGAAGGCGGTCCCCGGCGTCGTCGGCCAGAAGGTCAAGGACGCCAAGAAGATGCTGCAGGACGCGGGCTTCACGAACATCCAGTTCGCCGGCGGCAGCGACCAGGGTGACGATGCCCGGGTCATCCAGCAGGACCCCGCCGCCAACACCCCCTCCGACCCCGCCAACACCACGGTCACCCTGACCACGATGGGTGGCGGCGGCAACGGGGGCAACGGCGACAACGGCGGCTTCATCGGAGGCTTCGGCGACCGCTGACCCGCCCCCTTCGGTACACGACGGAGCCCCGATCCCTGAGCAGGGATCGGGGCTCCGTCGTTGCGGGGTCCCAGGACCTGTCCGACAGGCCCTAGCGGAGTTCCTCGGGCGGCGTCCGGTCGCTGTCCACCTTCTCGACCCGCTCCAGCTCGCCCCACACCACGTACCGGTAGTGCGACGTGTAGACCGGCGTGCACGTCGTCAGCGTGATGTAGTGGCCGGCCTTCTTCTTCCCCGATTCCTTGGGGATCCGTCCCAGGACATCCACGTTGTACTTCGAGGTCTCCGGAAGAATGTCGTAGACCTTGTAGACGTACCACTTGTCCTTGGACTCGTAGACGATCGCGTCGCCCTTTTTGATCTTGTCGATGTTGTGGAACTTGGCGCCGTGCCCGTCCCGGTGCGCGGCCAGGGAGAAGTTCCCCTCCTTGCCGGTGGTCGGCAGCGCCGCCTTCACGGGGTCCGTGTAGTAGCCGGCCACACCGTCGTTGAGGACCTTGGGCGTCGTGCCCTTCTCGACCAGGACCTCGCCCTTGCTCATCGACGGCACATGCAGGAACCCGATGCCGTCCTTGGTGTCCAGCGCCCCCGGCCCGGTCTGCTGCGACCAGTGGTCACGGACCTTGTCGCCCTGCTTGTGCGCGGCCCGGTCGGCCACCACGTTCGTCCACCACAGCGAGTAGACGACGAACAGGCCGAGCAACAGGCCACCGGTGATGAGCAGTTCACCGAAGACACTGACGGCCGTCGCGATACGCCCACGACGGGGCCGGGACGAGGTGGCCTTCGTGCCGCTGCCGGCCTCTTCCCCGTGGTCGGCCTCTTCCTCGCGGTCGGTCGTCGCTGCCACTGCGTGTTGCCCCGTCCCTGTGCCCTGAAGTGCCTGATACCGCTGCCCGCTCAGCCGACGAGCGCGTCCGGCTTGCCCTTGCTGCGCGGCCGCTCCTCGACCATCTTGCCCCAGACGATCATTCGATACGTACTGGTGAATTCCGGCGTGCAGGTCGTGAGCGTGATGTAGCGGCCCGCGGTGGTGAATCCGGAGCCCACGGGGACCGGATTGATCACCGCCGTGTTCGACGGAGGCGTCTGCGGCAGGATGTTCGCCATCTTGTACACGTAGTACTTGTCCTGCGTCTCGACCACGATCGGATCGCCGGGCTTCAGCTGGTTGATGTACCGGAACGGCTCGCCGTGCGTGTTGCGATGGCCCGCCAGCGCGAAGTTCCCGGTCTTCGCGTCGGGCATCGCGGTCGGGATGCTGTCCTCGCCGTAGTGCCCGACCATGCCCTTGTCGAGGACCTTGGTCTTGCTGATGCCCTCCGCGATCGGCACCACGACATCCAGCTTCGGGATGTAGAGAATCGCGAAGCCCTGCCCGGGCTCGAACGTGTCCGGCTTGCCCTTGCCGTTCGCCCAGTCGTCCTCGAGGTGGTGCCGTGCGTTGCCCGCGAGGTTGTGGGCCCGGATGTTCGACCACCACAGCTGGTAGGTGACGAAGAGCAGCATCAACACCCCGATGCTGATGAAGACTTCGCCGATCCCCCGGCTCACGAGGACCCCGGCGGTGGGCTTGGCCGCCCGCGCGGCCCGCCGCGCCTCCACCCTCGTCAGCGGCTTCCCGTCGTCCTCCGCGGGGGCGGCCTCCGGCATGCCTCCCGCCCGGCGCCGGCCGCCACCGCCCTTCTTTGCGGCCTTCCTGCGCGCGGCCCGGCCACCGGTGGCGGGCGTCCCGGACCCGGATTCCGAGGCGGACTCGGGCTCCTGCTCCGGTTCCGATCCGGCCTCTTCCCGGGGCCGCGGCACGGTCTCGCGCTCGCGGTCGCGGTCGGGCTCGCGGTCGGGCCGGGAGGGAGGCCGCGGATGAGTCCGGGGCTGAGGCTGTGACTGAGACTGGGGCTGGGGCTGGGGCTGAGACGGGGGCCGGGGCTCCAC
The DNA here is from genome assembly GCF_039533535.1 of Streptomyces kunmingensis. NCBI lineage: Bacteria > Bacillati > Actinomycetota > Actinomycetes > Kitasatosporales > Streptomycetaceae > Streptomyces > Streptomyces kunmingensis. Next base: position 194,916 of record NZ_BAAATS010000017.1, on the reverse strand, counting down.
TATTCGCCGCGTGTCAGCGGTCCGCAGCGCCACCGTCTCGTCATCCCGTACGGGTGCCTGCTGCGCCCCAGGAGCCCCGCCGTACCAGTCCTGGGCATACCCCTCGGGGTCGTACCACTCCGGCTCGGGCTCGACGCGCTGCGGCCCGGGCTCCACCCGCTCCGGCTCGGACCCCTGCGCCGCCGGCTCCGCCTCCTGCTCCGCGCCCGCCGCCCGGAACCACGGCGACGGATGCTGCCCCGGCAGCGGGTCGTTCAACGGGTCGTCGAGGCCCCTGACGGCTTCCTCGAATCCGCCGGCGCCGCCCGGCTCGGGGCGCAGCGCGGTCACGCCGAGGCCCTGCCCACGACCGGCGCGAGCCCGGCCGACCGGCCCACCGCCTCCCTGTCCCCGCACTCGGCGAGCCAGTTCGCCAGCATCAGATGCCCGTACTCGGTGAGAACGGACTCCGGGTGGAACTGGACGCCCTCCACGGGCAGTTCACGGTGGCGCAGCCCCATCACGATGCCGTCCTCGGTCCGCGCGGTCACCTCCAGCTCGGCCGGTACGGTGCCGGGTTCGGCAGCCAGCGAGTGGTAGCGGGTCGCTGTGAACGGGTCGGGCAGCCCCGCGAAGACGCCCTTTCCTCCGTGCCGTACGAGCGAGGTCTTGCCGTGCAGCAGCTCCGGCGCCCGGTCCACCACTCCGCCGTACGCGACCTGCATCGACTGCATGCCGAGGCAGACCCCGAAGACCGGCACGCCGGTCGCCGCGCAGTGCCGCACCATCTCGATACAGACCCCGGCCTGCTCGGGAGCGCCCGGCCCCGGGCTGAGCAGCACGCCGTCGAAACCGTCCTGCGCGTGCGCCGTACTCACCTCGTCGTTGCGCAGCACCTCGCACTCGGCACCCAGCTGGTACAGGTACTGGACGAGGTTGAAGACGAAGCTGTCGTAGTTGTCGACGACGAGAATGCGTGTCTTACGGGCTTCGCGGGATACGCGGGATTCACGGGTCTCGAGCGTGCTCACTGGCCGTCCACCGTCACATCGTTGAAGGGCAGCAACGGCTCGGCCCACGGGAAGACGTACTGGAAGAGGACGTAGACCACGGCCAGGGCCAGCACGATCGAGATCGCCGCCCTCAGCCATGCGTTCCCCGGCAGATGCCGCCAGATCCAGCCGTACATGCCGGTCGCTCCCTTTGACAGTCCCTCAACACCATCACCGCACGGCCTCAGCCGTTGCCGTACGGCACCAGACTAACGGCGCAACGCCTCCGGTTTCCCGGCCTCCACAGGCTGAGTGGCATCCAAATGCGCCCAGACGATCAACCGGTGGCTGTGGCCCCACTCCGGTTCACAGGTGGTGAGCGTCAGATAGCGGCCCGGCTCCTGGTACCCGGACTTGCGCGGCACGGGATCGACGACCGCGACGTCGCTGGGCAGCGTCTTGTACGGCCCACTATCGATCCGGTACGTGAACCAGGTCGTGCCGTCGGTCAGCACCACGGCGTCCCCGGGCCGCAGCTTCGGAAAGTCCTTGAACGGGTCCCCGTACGTACGCCGGTGCCCGGCGACCGCGAAGTTCCCCTTCTGCCCGAGCTGAGCCGTGCCGGAGTAGTGACCGAGCCCCTTCTTGAGAGTCCCGACCTTCGTGTCCTCGAGCACGGGCTTGTTCCACGTGAAACCAAGCCGCGGGATGTACATCAGGGCGAACGGCTTGCCGTCCTTGTACGCGGCCGGCTTCGGCGGTGAGGCATCGGCGGGCGCCCCGGAACCGGGCGAGGACGGAGTCGATGGCGACCCGGTGGCGACCGGTCGCTTGGCCCACTGGTCCTGGAGGTCGTCGATCTGCCGGTCCATCGCACTGTCGGCCTTCACGCCGGTCCAGAACAGCACGTACACGACGAACAGCACGATCACGGCGCCGACGGTGATGCACAGCTCGCTCAACGTCCTGACGACGACTCGCACCGTGACTCCCACCGACACCGACGGCCTCCCCCGTCCCGGGTGTTACTGCGGCTACTGCACCGGCTTCGCGTAGTGGAGATCCACTGTGCCCGAGTACGCGGGAAGAGTCACCGCTCCGTCGTCCTCGACTTTCCAGCCGAGTCCGTAGGCGTTGACGTAGAGCATGTAGTTCTGGATCTCGGGGGAGGCCGCGACGGCCTGCTTCAGCTTCTCCGCGTCACCGACCGCGGTGATCTTGTACGGGGGCGAGTAGACGCGGCCCTGCAGGATCAGGGTGTTGCCCACACAGCGCACGGCGGAGGTGGAGATCAGGCGCTGGTCCATCACCTGGACGCCCTTGGCGCCGCCGTGCCACAGCGCGTTCACGACGGCCTGGAGGTCCTGCTGGTGGATGACCAGATCGTTCGGCTGGGGCTCGGGGTAACCGGGGAGCTTGGCGGTGGCGTTCGGCGGGGCGTCATCGAGCGTGACGGAGACGGCCTCGCCCTTCAGCTTCTTCGTCCCCGAGGCCTTCTCCAGGCCGTCCAGCTTCTCGTCCTCGGCCTTCGTCGACCCGTCGTCGCGCTCGGCCAGCGCCTCGACGTCGCCGCGCACCCCGCTGTTGCCCTCTTCCAGCTCCTTGTTCTTGTGGCTGCGCTCCTGGATGAGATCGGAGAGCTTCAAAAGGGACGTATCCGTACGGATATTGGTGCCCTTGGCCGTATTGAAACTGGTGAAGAAGATGAGCCCGGCGAGGGCGAAAACGCCCACAGTGAGCAGCCGCACCGGCCGGAAGCGGACGCGGGCGGACCTGTTGTTGTCAGGGTCGGCAGAATTGCTCAACGTACCCTTATCTCCTTCGACGCCGCGGAAGCACTACGCTAACGGACGCCCGGGGGAGCGCTCGGATTCACCAAAGCTTCCCCTTGTACGCTGCTCCGGAGCCAGCCCACGTCCCCTGCGCGGCCACGCAGCGCATCGACAGGAGAGACCCTCGTGCCGAAGTCACGTATCCGCAAGAAGGCCGACTACACGCCGCCGCCGGCGTCCAAGCAGGCAGCCAATATCAAGCTGACCAACCGCGGCTGGGTAGCCCCGGTGATGCTCGCGATGTTCCTCATCGGGCTCGCTTGGATCGTGGTCTTCTATGTGACCGACGGGTCGATGCCGATCGACGCCCTCGGCAACTGGAACATCGTCGTCGGCTTCGGCTTCATCGCCGCCGGCTTCGGTGTCTCCACGCAGTGGAAGTAGCCGGCCCTTCAGTAGCCGGACCTCCAGTAGCCGGGCCCCCGTGGCCCGGCCCCCGGCACGGCCCCTCACCAGCTCTGCCCCAAGCTATCCACTGAGTTATCCACAGGTTTTCCACATGGGGAAAAGGTCAGACGATCTGTGGATAACCCTCCGGATGTTGACGCCGGTGTGACCGGTCAGGTCACGCTCGACCATCTGTTCGCCCCTTGTCCTTCCTGGGAAAACCCAGCTCAGGGACGAGGGGCACAGTTGTTCCCCACGGCATGCACAAGATCCGGCACACGCTGTGGACAACGTCGGTCACCATCAGTGGGCAACCGGGCTCAAGTGAGCTGGGCGGTCCTGACCACGACGGTGACGAGCACGACGACGAGCACCAGTGCACAGACCCCGTACTGCACGAGAGCGCGCCGCTCACGCGAGGCATGCACCATGGCGTACCCGACGACGAGCCCACCTACGAGGCCGCCGATGTGGGCCTGCCAGGAGATGTTGAAGGCCGGGTTGAAGGTGAAGATCAGGTTGATCACGAGCAGGCCGATGAGCGGCCGCAAGTCGTAGTTCAGCCGCCGCATCAGGATGGCCGTCGCGCCGAAAAGTCCGAAGATGGCCCCGGAGGCGCCGAGCGATCCCTGGGCAGGGTCGGCAAGCAGATAGCTGAGTGCGCTGCCCGCGAGTCCGGAGACGAAATAGAGGGACAGATAGCGGGCCCGGCCGAGCGCTGCCTCCAGGGGGCCACCGATCCACCACAGGCTGAGCAGGTTGAAGGCGATGTGGAGGTAGCTGCCGTGCAGGAACATCGCGGTCAGCAGCCGGTACCACTGGCCTTCGGCGACTCCCTGCGGGCCGCTCAGCCCGGGCATCAGGGCATGACCGATCATCTCGAACCGGTAGGTGAACGGGTTCCCGACCGTCTGCTGCACCACAAAGGCGGCGAGGCAGATCCCGATGAGGATCTTCGTGACAAGGCGCGGGTCGGCAGCGATCGTGCCCCCGGCCACGGTCCGCGGCTGATTCGCACTCGGCGCGTGCCCCGTACCGGAACCCCCGCGAACGCACTCGGGGCACTGGAATCCGACCGAGGCGCTGATCATGCACTCGGGGCAGATGGGCCGCTCACAACGCACGCAGCGGATGCCGGTCTCCTGGGCCGGATGCCGGTAGCAGCCGGGCAGGCCCTGGGCGTCCTGTGGTTCCTGCGGGCTGCCGGGCGCCTGGTCCATGACGGTCGTCCCCTCGGATGAAGCGGTGTGGTTCGTGGACGTCGAAGCCGCCGTGCGGGCAACGCGGCGCCCCGCTCATCCTTACGGACGGGCGGGGCGAATTGGTTCCCTGCGGGCCACCGGGTCGAGTCAGCGGGTCTCCACAACGACCGATTCGATGATCACGTCCTTGACGGGCCGGTCGGTGCGCGGGTTCGTCTGCGTGGTGGCGATGGTGTCGACGACCTTCTGGCCTGCCGCGTCGACGACCTCACCGAAGATCGTGTGCTTACGGGTCAGCCAGGCGGTCGGCGAGACGGTGATGAAGAACTGCGACCCGTTCGTCCCCGGTCCCGCGTTGGCCATGGCGAGCAGGTAGGGCTTGGTGAAGGCCAGGTCGGGGTGGAACTCGTCCTCGAACTGGTAGCCCGGGCCGCCCGTCCCGTTACCCAGCGGATCGCCGGCCTGGATCATGAAGCCGCTGATCACCCGGTGGAAGATCGTGCCGTCGTAGAGCGGGGCGTCGGACTTCTCGCCGGTCTCCGGGTTGGTCCACTCACGCTCGCCCTTGGCGAGCTCCACGAAGTTCTTGACCGTCTTGGGCGCGTGGTTCGGCAGGAGCCTGACCTCGATGTCGCCCAGGTTGGTCTTGAGGGTGGCGTACAGCTGCTCGGCCACGGTCTGCCTTCCGTTGTCTTCTGTGCCCTGCCGATCCTCCCACGGCTCCAGGAGGCGTCAGAGGTTTCAGCCAGGCAAAACCGGTCTACTCGTCACCGAGGAGGCGCGCCCCGCCACGATCCGTGGCATTGTCGTCGCCAGGTCCCCAACCGCTTCTTTTTGAGTCCTAGCAAGCCTTTCCCCGCATTGATGCTTCTGGCAGGCATGATCCGCAAAAGGGTGGAAAGGTGAAATACCTGTACGCCACCGAGGAGGAGGATCCCGTGACCCGCATTGACAGCGTGCGCGCCGCGACCGGCTCGGCGAAGGACAGCGTGCTGCACGCCGCGGACGTGGTGGCGCCCTACGCAGAGACGGCCAAGGACCGTGCGACGCAGTACGCGCACGAAGCGCGCGTCGTGCTCGGCCCCAAGGTCTCGCAGGCCGCCCAGCAGGCGCGCGCCCAGTACGGCGCCCATCTGGCTCCGCGTATTGAGCAGGCACGCACCCATGTCCCGCCGAAGGTCGACCACGCCGCGCACGAAGCAGCCGTCCGTACCCGTCAGGCTGCCCGGCAGGCCGCCGAGTATTCGAAGCCCCGCATCGAGCAGGCCGTCGCGTCGGCCCAGCCGGTACGCGAGGAGGCGACGGCCCGCAGCATCGCCGCCCTTGCCGCACTGCGCGGGCAGGTCTCCCCGAAGGAGATCCACAAGCTGGTCCGCAAGCACGAGCGCCGGGCCCGCGCCGGCCGCCTCGCCAAGGGCGTGGTCGTGCTGGGTCTCGTGGCGGGCGGCGCCTACGTCGCCTGGAAGTGGTGGGACAAGCAGGCCAACCCGGACTGGCTGGTCGAACCGCCTGCCGCCACCGAAGTACCGGACGGTGCTCCGCTGACCTCTGTCGACGGCAGCGGCCAGGACGTCCTCGACCCGGAGGTCCAGGCCAAGCAGGCCGAGGCGGAGGCCAACCCGGAAGACACCCGCTGACCGCTGAGCCCGCCCCGCGCTGCACAGCCCCACGTATGACGAAGCCCCTCCGGCCAGGGAAAACCTGGCTGAAGGGGCTTCGGGCTGTGGAGCCTAGGGGAGTCGAACCCCTGACATCTGCCATGCAAAGACAGCGCTCTACCAACTGAGCTAAGGCCCCGAAAACGGTGCGTCCCACCAGAGGATCAATTCCTCGGGTGAGCACCGCGGACCAGACTACCGGGTCTCCCCCCGGATCTCGCAAAAGGATTGGGGGTCCCGGCGGGCGACCACTCTCCGTAAGATGCCCCACGTGCTTCGCGGCAGCGAAGGACCGTATTGGGGAAGCGATGGGGAGACGCAATGGACGCCGCACAGCAGGAAGCTACCGCAAGAGCCCGGGAGCTCCAGCGCAGCTGGTACGGAGAGCCGCTGGGGGCGCTCTTCCGTCGGCTGATCGAGGATCTCGGACTCAACCAGGCCCGCCTGGCAGGCGTCCTCGGACTGTCCGCGCCCATGCTCTCCCAGTTGATGAGCGGTCAGCGCGCCAAGATCGGAAACCCGGCGGTGGTGCAGCGCGTGCAGCTGCTGCAGGACCTCGCGGGTCAGGTCGCCGACGGCAGTGTCAGCGCCGCCGAGGCCACCGAGCGTATGGACGAGATCCGAAAGTCGCAGGGCGGCTCGGTACTCACCAACACCGGCCAGACGGCATCCGGTTCGGGTGCCCCGACCGTGAAGCGCGTGGTGCGTGAGATCCAGTCGCTGCTGCGCTCCGTCTCGGCGGCCGGCGACATCATCGAGGCCGCGGACTCCCTCGCCCCCACCCACCCGGAACTGGCAGAGTTCCTCCGGGTGTACGGCGCGGGGCGCACCTCCGACGCGGTCGCCCACTACCAGGCGCACCAGAGCTGACCCCGGGCGGGCGCAGCACCGGGTCCGGCTCCGTGACCGCCACCGTCGGCGGTCTCGGGGCGGACCGGACGTCCTTGCGTGGTGTTCGTGGGGGCCTTCCGCATCGCGGGCCGAGGAGGGGAGCGTCGCACAACCATGGGTGAGGTCTTCGCCGGCCGGTACGAACTGGCCGACCCGATCGGCCGCGGGGGAGTGGGCGCGGTGTGGCGGGCCTGGGATCACCGGCGCCGCCGCTATGTCGCGGCCAAGGTCCTGCAGCAGAGCGATGCCCATACGCTGCTGCGCTTCGTGCGCGAGCAGGCGCTGCGCATCGACCATCCGCATGTCCTGGCCCCGGCGAGCTGGGCCGCGGACGACGACAAGGTCCTGTTCACCATGGATCTGGTCGCGGGCGGGTCGCTGGCCCACCTGATCGGTGACTACGGGCCTCTGCCGCCGCCGTTCGTCTGCGTGCTGCTCGATCAGCTCCTCTCCGGGCTGTCGGCGGTGCACGCCGAGGGTGTCGTACACCGCGACATCAAGCCTGCCAACATCCTTCTCGAGGCCACCGGTACCGGTCTGCCGCATCTGCGCGTCTCCGATTTCGGTATCGCGATGCGCAAGGGCGAGCCGCGTCTCACGGAGACCAACTATGTGGTGGGGACACCCGGTTACTTCGCGCCCGAGCAGGCGATGGGCGCCGAGCCGGACTTCCCCGCGGACCTTTTCGCGGCGGGCCTGGTCGCGCTCTATCTCCTCGAAGGCGCCAAGCCGGACGCCAAGGCCCTGATCGAGCACTTCGCGGAACATGGCACACCCAGTGCCCCCGTAGGCGTCCCCGGCCCGCTGTGGGGCGTCCTCGCCGGTCTGCTGCAACCGGATCCCGAGGCCCGCTTCCGTACCGCGACAGGGGCACGCAAGGCGCTTCTCGCCGCCGCGGAGCTGCTGCCGGAGCCGGGCCCCGAAGATGATCTGATCGAAGTCTTCGACCAACTCGGTCCGCTGCCGCCGGGATTCGGCCCGAGCGGCCCCGCCGTCCGGGGCCGCAGGGCCCGCCCGCTGCATGCCACGGGGACCACTCCGGTCATGCCCATGCCTCCCCATGTCCCCGCGTACGAGCGCGAGACTGCGGGCGAATCCCAGTCCCGTGCCGAGCCTTACTCCGGGCCGCAGCCCGGGCCGCACTCCGAGCGCGTACCCGGGCCCGAGCCGGCTGCGCCGTTCGAGCCTCCACCCAAGCCTGCGGCCGCGCCCGGACCCATGCGGGAGCCCGAACCCAACGCGACCCCCAGTCACGCGACCCCCAGTCACGCCGCCCCCAGTAACGCCACTCCCAGTCACCCGACCCCCAGCCATCCCACTGCCGGTTACCCCACCGCCGGTCGCCCCGCCCCCCCACCGACCGCGGAACCCTCGTCGGAGTCGACGCCCGAACCGTCCCTCACCTCGATGTCGGAGACGGGAAGCTTCCACCTCCCGCCCCCGGCCCCGGCCCCCACTGAGGAGCGGCTTCCGCCTCCACCGGCGATGCCCCCGATGCCGTCGGGCCAGCCCAGCACCGCTGTCCCGCTGCCCGAGCCGCCCCGGCATCAGCCCCCGGCCGCCCAGCCACGCCCCGAGCCCGCGCGCGAACCACTGCCTGCGCCTCCCGCCCCCGTTTCCCATGACCCCTCCCCGCCCCCTCGCCCGGCTCAAGCGATGACCACCGTGGTCCCGTACGGGCAGGACCGTCACTCTGTGTACGCATCTCGCAGCCGTGAGGTTCCCCATAGAGCCCGAGAACTTTCCGCGCGACGCGCACGCCGGCCAGGACCGCCCGCGAAAGTGACGATCCCGGTGCTGTTCATCGCCGTGCTCTGCTTCGCCGTGGGCGTCTGGGCGCTGACGCAGGCCTGAGGCATCGGACCGAGCCGGGGCCCCTCGGCCCGGCCTCCTTCAGTCCCTCACCCCCGTACCCTCCGCACCGCCACCACCTTCCACACCCCCAGCCACAGCACCAACGCTGTCCCCGTCCCGATCCCGGCCACCCCCAGCAACACCATCCGCCCGTCCACCGGCGGCGTGGACGAGGCGGCAGAAGCAGGGGAAGGTGACGAGCCCGAAGCACCCTCCTCGGAACCGGAGTTGTCCCCTCCGTCACTCGCGCCCCCGGACGAGTCGGCGCCGGAACCTCCCCCGGCATCGCCGTGGCCCGTGCCCGACCCCTTCCAGACGGCGCCGCCCTCCCCCTGCTCCGCCGCCTCCCGGTCCTTGGCCGTGACCTGGAACTCCCCCGGGTCCCGCACATAGTCGGGCTGCTGCCCCTCCTCGCCGTCGACCGTCACGCGCAGCGTCAGCCCGGACTCCTTGTCCCCGAACTTGCCCGCCATCGCCGGATTCAGGGTGACCTTGAGGTAGTACCAGCCGGCCATCCGCATCGCCGCCTGGTCGTCGCGCATCAGATAGCGGTTCTCGTACGCCACGGGCGGCAGCGGATCGAACGTGGCGGACGCCGGAGAGCCCGCGTACGACGCCTCCTTCGCCACGACCGCCGCCCGCGCCGGGTTGTACAGCTCCATGTCGAGCGCCCCGGTCACGATCCCCCGACGCGACCCGTCCCCCGCGGAACTGCCCAGCTCGGCGTCCAGGAAGAGCTGCTGCCCCCAGTCCACCGGCACTCGGTAGAAGTGGCTGTCGCCGGGCCGGATGCCGTCCTTCCACACCCCGCCCCGCAGGGCGACCGCGTCGTTGAAGCCGGTCCCGCCCGTGCGGCGTACGGCCTTGCCCGTCGGCGGCTGCACAGTGGCTGACGGCCAGGCCTTGGGCCCCTCGGTGCGTGTCGCGGACACCAGCCCCGGTTCAGTGGCCACCTTCAGTTCGAGCCCCCACGCCTCCTGGGTGGACGCGGCGTCCGCCTTCCGCTCCACTACTACGTAGTAGGTCCCCGCCGCCTGACAGCGCAGCCCTCCTGGCCGTACGAGACGCTGGGCGGCGGCCGCGACGGGCCGCGGGTAGGCCCCGGAGCGGAACGTGGCACGTTCGGAGTCGCAGCGGTTCCCGTTGCGATCCTGAAGCCGCACGGTGATCCCGTCCGAGTAGGTCGCCTTCACCTCGGGCCCCAACGGCGGCACGGCGACCACCGACACGTAGGCGCTGGCGGCTCCGTCCAGCTCGACGCGGTAGTACGCGGCACCGTCCGTCCCGGTACCGATCGAACTGCGATACGTCTCGCCCGTCCTGATCCGCGGCGCGTCAGTGCTGTTCTGCGCCCCGGGTACTTTTCGGGCGTCCTCGGCGTAGACGTACGGATCGGTCTCGCCGGCCGCCACCGCCACCGTCGCCCCGGGCAGCGCAAGTACCGCGCACAGCCCCGCGCCGACGGCGGCCGCCGACACCGTTCGACCGCGCCATTCCTCCACCAACCGCCTCATGAGTCTCCCCATGGGGGGTCATCCTGCCGTTCCGGGGCGCGTTACGTCCGCCGTGCGCCGGAATCCCGCCACTCATTCGCTGCTGTATGAAGTGACGTCGCTTACGTGGATAGCGTCGCTCTGTGCCGCTCGCAAGGCGGGGCGTACGGGTCCGGACAGCACAAAGCCCCGGCCGCTGTTGCGACCGGGGCCTGCGAAGAGACTGTTGTCGATACTCACGAACCCGTGGGCACGGAGTCAGTCGCCTCCGTCCACAGATCCTGCTCGGCGCGATCCGCCTGGATCTGGCGGTACACGAGGAGCCCGCCGATGGCGGCCAGTGCGACCAGGAGAAGCTTCTTCACCGCGCGACCTCGTCTTTCCTTGGCGTAGGGGACTTCTGCCGCCCGACTATACACACCGACCGATACCGATCGGTGACCTGGATCCGCACCTCAACTCCGGCCCAGAACAGAGCAGTAGAACCGGATGATCACACTCCACGGACGACCACCCACCACCACGCAGAACGGTACTTACTTCACATCAGCGGCGATTTATCCCCCTTGCGCCCATCCGAGTGGTGTTGATCTGAAGATCGACGCGCCACGAGCGTCGGTCCTTCACTCCTGGCGCTGCATACACATCATGAGGAAAGTACGCAAATCGCCCAACCTGAAAGTGAGGGACCATGACCAAGAACCGGGTCATGACGCTGTGGACAGTCGTCATCTCTGCCTTCATCGCGCTCTTCTCCGCGCTCGGCCTCGTCTCCCCGGCCGCCGCGGCCACTCCCGTACAGCAGACGGAGGAAGCCCGCAGCGCGGCGGTGAGCGCCCCCGCCGCCACGTCGGCCCGGCCCTTCTGGACCTTCAAGCGGTCCCTGCCACCGACGATGAAGCAGCGGATCCGCGCCGAGGCCCACGGTTCCTCCCCGAGCTGCCGCCACCGCCCGCCGGCCGACAGCGAGCAGTCCGAGGGCGACGCGGGACTGCAGGCCGAAGCGCTCACGGCGTAGCCGCAGCCGTAGCAGAACCATCCGTCCGGCTCACGAAGCGGGACACCCAGGAAGAACAGCAAGAACAGTAGGAACGCAGGAACAGTAGGAACGCAGGAACAGTAGGAACGCAGGAACCGCAGGAACGCAGGAACCGCAGGAACGCAGGAACGCAGGAACCGCAGGAACGCAGGAACCGCAGGGACGCAGGACCGTCGGAACGCAAGACCGCAGGACCGTCAGAACGCGAGAACGCAGGACGCAAGACCAGCAGAAGCACCACGAGGCACAACGGGGCCTACGAGCCCCTGGCGCGGCCATAGAGGGCGGCTTCTCATACGCCGCCTACGTACGAAGCCGCGTGCAGGTACAACAGCAGACACACAGAGCCCTATCGAGGCCCCAGCCATCTCCTTCGGCTGAGCGGGCTCTTTCGGCATGTCCGGGACGGACGAACAAGCAAAGACCCCCAGTCGATATCGACTGAGGGTCTTGTCAAATGTGGGGCTAACAGGATTTGAACCTGTGGCCTCATCCTTATCAGGGATGCGCTCTAACCAACTGAGCTATAGCCCCGCCGCGCTCTGCGGTGTGTGTCCCGCGCGCTGACCTCTGAAGATTAGCGCACCAGGGGGCCAGTCCCAAAATCGATAGTCCTGGCCCGCCCACCAGCGGCTCTTCCGAGCCTGTGGGACCGCTTACTCGTCCTCGGCGAGGGTGAGCTCGACACCGCCGACGAAGCCCGCGGAGAGGTTGTAGATGAACGCGCCGAGCGTCGCGAGAGCCGTCGCCAGGACGACGTCGATGACCGCGATGACCGTCGTGAACATCAGCACGCGCGGCAGCGAGAGGAACGACTGCAGGTCGAAGCCGTTGGACTCGTTGGAGCCCGTGGCCTCGGAAAGCGTGCCGCCGACCGTGGAGAAGACGCCCATGGCGTCCATGACCATCCACAGCACCGCGGCCGCGATGATTGTGCAGATGCCGAGCGCGATGGACAGCAGGAAGCTGACCTTCATCACCGACCACGGGTCCGCCTTGGCCACGCGCAGGCGTGCCTTGCGGGTGCGCGGGGTGGTGCGCGCCCCGGTGCGCGGCCTGCGCACCGCTCCGGCCGGCGCATTCTGATACGCCTGCGGCGGGTGGTACGGCTGCGCCGACTGCTGCGGCTGCTGCCTTTCCCCGGGCAGGGCGCCGCCACCGTCCATGTACGGCTGGGCCTGCGAACCTCGGGTGTCCGTCACAGTTCCCCCCTGGGATCCATGAGACTCGTGCGAGTCCTTCGAGTCATGAGAGGAGCCACGGCCGCCCTCGGTTTCCGTACCGGTGGGTACACCGGCAGAACCTGCGCCCGTGGCTCCGCTCACGATGACTCTCTCCTCGCGCTACTCGGCCGAGGACTGCTCGCCCTCGTCCGTTCCGACGACCGTCTCGTCCTGGGCCGCTTCGTCGGTCACAGGGCCGTCCGCGTCCGCGGCGACAGCCTCGACCTCCTCGGCCTCACGACCGGCCTCGGCGTTACGAGCGATACCGACCACGGCATCGCGCTTGCCCAGGTTGATCAGTTGAACGCCCATGGTGTCACGGCCGGTCTCCCTGACCTCGTTGACTCGCGTACGAATCACACCGCCCGACAGCGTGATGGCAAGGATCTCATCGGTCTCCTCGACCACCAGCGCGCCGACCAGCGAACCACGGTCCTCCACGATCTTGGCGGCCTTGATGCCGAGGCCACCGCGACCCTGGACGCGGTACTCGTCGACGTTGGTCCGCTTGGCGTACCCACCGTCGGTGGCGGTGAAGACGAACGTACCTGGCCGGACGACATTCATCGAGAGCAGTTCGTCGCTCTCGCGGAAACTCATGCCCTTGACACCCGAAGTGGCACGGCCCATCGGACGCAGTGCGTCGTCCGTGGCGGTGAACCGGATCGACTGCGCCTTCTTACTGATGAGCAGCAGATCGTCCTCGGCCGAGACCAGTTCGGCGCCGATCAGCTCGTCGTCCGAACCGTCCGCCGTCTCACGGAGGTTGATGGCGATGACACCGCCGGACCGGGGCGAGTCGTAGTCCTTCAGGGACGTCTTCTTGACGAGGCCCGCCTTTGTGGCGAGAACCAGATAAGGCGCCGCATCGTAGTCGCGGATCGCGAGGATCTCCGCGATCGCCTCATCGGGCTGGAAGGCGAGCAGGTTCGCCACGTGCTGCCCACGTGCGTCACGGCCGGCGTCCGGGAGCTCGTACGCCTTGGCGCGGTACACGCGGCCCTTGTTGGTGAAGAACAGCAGCCAGTGGTGCGTCGTCGACACGAAGAAGTGGTCGACGATGTCGTCTTCCTTGAGCTTCGTGCCGCGCACGCCCTTGCCGCCGCGCTTCTGCGAGCGGTAGTCGACCGTCTTCGTGCGCTTGACGTACCCGCCACGCGTGATGGTGACGACGATGTCCTCTTCGGCGATCAGGTCCTCCATGGACATGTCGCCGTCGAAGGGCACCAGCTTGGAGCGCCGGTCCTCGCCGAACTTGTCGACGATCGCCTGCAGTTCCTCGCTGATGATCTGGCGCTGCCGCTCGGGCGAGGCCAGGATCGCGTTGTACTCGTTGATCTTCTGCTGGAGTTCGTCGTGCTCCGCGACGATCTTCTGGCGCTCCAGGGCGGCGAGCCGGCGCAGCTGCATCTCGAGGATGGCGTTGGCCTGGATCTCGTCGATCTCCAGAAGGCCCATGAGGCCCTCTCGCGCGATCTCTACGGTGTCACTGCGCCGGATGAGGGCGATGACCTCGTCGATGGCGTCCAGGGCCTTCAGGAGGCCACGCAGGATGTGCGCGCGCTCCTCGGCCTTGCGCAGCCGGAACTTGGTGCGCCGGACGATGACCTCGACCTGGTGGCTCACCCAGTGGCGGATGAACGCGTCCAGCGACAGCGTGCGCGGTACGCCGTCGACCAGCGCCAGCATGTTGGCGCCGAAGTTCGTCTGCAGGTCGGTGTGCTTGTACAGGTTGTTCAGCACGACCTTGGCGACGGCGTCCCGCTTCAGGACGATGACCAGGCGCTGACCGGTACGCGAGCTCGTCTCGTCGCGGACGTCGGCGATACCGCCGACCTTGCCGTCCTTCACGAGGTCGGCGATCTTCTGCGCGAGGTTGTCCGGATTGACCTGGTAGGGGAGTTCGGTGACCACCAGGCACTGGCGGTTCTGGATCTCCTCGACCTCGACGACCGCGCGCATCGTGATGGAGCCACGGCCGGTGCGGTACGCCTCCTCGATGCCCTTGCGGCCCACTACAAGGGCGCCGGTCGGGAAGTCGGGGCCCTTGATGCGCTCGATGAGGGCGTCCAGGAGCTCCTCGTGCGAGGCCTCCGGGTTCTCCAGGCACCACTGGGCGCCGGCCGCGACCTCGCGCAGGTTGTGCGGCGGGATGTTGGTCGCCATGCCGACCGCGATGCCGGCCGAGCCGTTGATCAGCAGGTTCGGGAAGCGGGCCGGGAGGACGGTCGGCTCCTGGGAGCGGCCGTCGTAGTTGTCCGTGAAGTCGACGGTCTCCTCGTCGATGTCACGGACCATCTCCATGGACAGCGGCGCCATCTTGCACTCGGTGTACCGCATGGCGGCCGCGGGGTCGTTGCCCGGGGAGCCGAAGTTGCCGTTGGAGTCCACCAGCGGCATGCGCATCGACCACGGCTGCGCCAGGCGGACCAGGGCGTCGTAGATCGAGGAGTCGCCGTGCGGGTGGTAGTTGCCCATGACGTCACCGACGACGCGGGCGCACTTGTAGAAGCCCTTCTCGGGCCGGTAGCCGCCGTCGTACATGGCGTACAGGACACGGCGGTGGACGGGCTTGAGTCCGTCACGTACGTCGGGCAGCGCGCGGGACACGATGACGGACATCGCGTAGTCGAGGTAGGAGCGCTGCATCTCCGTCTCGAGCCCGACGGGCTCGATCCGCATCGCGATGTCGGTGCCCTCCTCGGAGGGAACCGGAGTGTTCTCGTCGGCCATTGCTAGTGAAGATCCTTTCTGCGGCGGTCAGCTGAGACCGACTCAGATGTCGAGGAAGCGGACGTCCTTGGCGTTGCGCTGGATGAACGAGCGGCGTGCCTCCACGTCCTCGCCCATGAGGACGGAGAACAGGTCGTCGGCCTGGGCGGCGTCGTCCAGGGTGACCTGGCCGAGCACCCGGTGCTCCTGGTCCATCGTGGTGATGCGCAGCTCCTCGGCGTTCATCTCACCGAGACCCTTGAATCGCTGGACCGAGTCGTCGCGGATGCGCTTGCCGGCCTGCCTGCCCAGCTCGATCAGGGCGTCGCGCTCGCGGTCCGAGTACGCGTACTCGAAGTCCTCACGACCCCACTTGATCTTGTACAGGGGCGGCCGCGAGAGGAACACGTGGCCGGCCTCGACCAGGGGCCGCATGAAGCGGAAGAGGAAGGTCAGCAGCAGGGTGTTGATGTGCTGACCGTCGACGTCGGCGTCCGCCATCAAGATGATCTTGTGGTAGCGGAGCTTCTCGATGTCGAAGTCCTCGTGGACCCCGGTACCGAAGGCGGAGATCAGCGCCTGGATCTCCTGGTTCTGCAGGATCTTGTCGATCCGCGCCTTCTCGACGTTGAGGATCTTGCCTCGGATCGGGAGGATCGCCTGGTACTGCGGGTTACGGCCGGACTTGGCCGAACCACCGGCGGAGTCACCCTCGACGATGAAGATCTCGCACTTGGTGGGGTCGTTCGACTGGCAGTCGGAAAGCTTGCCCGGCAGGGACGCGGACTCGAGCAGGCCCTTGCGCCGGGTCAGGTCGCGCGCCTTGCGGGCCGCCACGCGCGCGGTGGCCGCCTGGATGGACTTGCGGATGATGTCCGAGGCCTCGACCGGGTTCCGGTCCAGCCAGTCCGTGAGGTGCTCGTGCACGACCTTCTGGACGAACGTTTTGGCCTCGGTGTTGCCCAGCTTGGTCTTGGTCTGGCCCTCGAACTGCGGCTCGCCCAGCTTGACCGAGAGGATGGCGGTCAGACCCTCGCGGATGTCGTCACCCGTGAGGTTGTCGTCCTTCTCGCGCAGCAGCTTCTTGTCGCGCGCGTACCGGTTGATGAGACCGGTCAGCGCGGCGCGGAAGCCCTCCTCGTGCGTGCCGCCCTCGTGCGTGTGGATCGTGTTCGCGAAGGAGTAGACGCCCTCGCTGTAGCTGGTGTTCCACTGCATCGCGACCTCGACGGAAAGGAGCTTCTCCTTGTCCTCGGCCTCAATGTCGATCACGGTGGGGTGGACGACCTCGCCCTTACGGGAGTTGAGGTACTTCACGAAGTCGACGATGCCGCCTTCGTAGTGGTACGTCACCGAGCGCGCTTCGCCGTCCTCAGGGGCGTCGGCGGTGTCGGCGCCCACGACGGCCTTGGCCGAGTCGCGCTCGTCCGTGAGCTTGATCGTCAGGCCCTTGTTGAGGAAGGCCATCTCCTGGAAGCGCCGCGACAGCGTTTCGAAGGAGTACTCAGTGGTCTCGAAGATGTCGCCGTCGGCCCAGAAGGTGACCGTGGTGCCGGTCTCCTCGGTGGCCTCGTGCTTGGCGAGCGGCGCGGTCGGCACGCCCGCCTTGTAGTCCTGCGTCCAGCGGTGTCCCTCGGTCCTGATGTCGACGGAGACCTTGGTGGACAGCGCGTTCACCACGGAGACGCCCACGCCGTGCAGACCACCGGAGACGGCGTAGCCGCCGCCGCCGAACTTGCCGCCCGCGTGCAGGACGGTCAGCACGACCTCGACGGCCGGCTTGCCCTCGGAAGGGATGATGCCGACGGGGATGCCGCGGCCGTTGTCGATGACGCGGACGCCGCCGTCGGGAAGGATCGTGACGTCGATCGTGTCCGCGTGGCCCGCCAGGGCCTCGTCGACGGAGTTGTCCACAACCTCCTGCACCATGTGGTGCAGGCCACGCTCACCGGTCGAGCCGATGTACATGCCGGGTCGCTTGCGGACCGCGTCCAGCCCTTCGAGGACGGTGATCGCACTCGCGTCGTAGGAGGCTTCTGTCGCCCCCACGTGCGCGTGCGCGCCTGCGCCAGCGCCTGCGTCTACGTGCGCCTGCGCGTCTGCGTCGGTGGACGGGATGTTCTCGTTGGGGTTGCCGGAATCGGCCACGAAGCGCCCTTTCTGGCACAGCACAAGCCAAGCTCCCGGTTGGTGGCCGGTGCGGCTGCGGCGTGTTGGTTCGGTAAGCCCTAGTCAGCGTTGCTCGGTGCGTCCCACAAGTGGGGCGGGATTAGCTTCCAGTCTACCGGTAGCGCCGACAGTGATGGGGGTTTGGCGGTACCTGAGTCCGCATGTGCCGCCCTCAACCGGTCTCGGCCGACTCCCCATATGCGGAGCGGGGCTCCAGGAGGCTCACAGCGGCACTCAGCGCTTCGGGGTGTCAACCCCCCGCAACCGTGGCCGCGGTCTCACCCGTAGGTGTCGTCGTGACCAGTGCTTCCAGGGGCACGCAAGGGGCCGTAGCGGCGGGGGCCACCACCGGGATTCCTGATGTCGATACGGCGTACCGTGCCGTGCCCGAGGTCCTCGTTGAGGCGCTTGACGAGCTGCACGGCCAGCATCCGTACCTGGGTCGCCCATGCCGTCGAGTCGCACTGCACCACCAGGACACGCTCGTCCTCGTCGTACTTCTGCGGCACGCAGTGCCTGGCCAGTTCCTCACCGACGATCTCCGGCCAGCGGCCCATGACGCCGCCGACCGCGGCCGGCGTCTCCCAGCCGCGCTCGGTGATCAACCGGTTGATTGCCGGGCCGAGCCCCATCGGATCGCGTCCGTCGGCCCGCGCTCCCGATCTCAGGCCGCCGCCGCGCCGGACGTGCTTCTTCTGCTGCGCCGCGGCGCCACGCGCGCGTGCGGCCTCTTTCGCCGCACGGAGAGCGACACGGGCGAGATCGACACCAGAAGGCTCGGGAACCGCCTTCGGTTCCTGCGGATTCCCGGAGGCTCCGGACCCTCCGGCCCCCGCTCCCTCTCCACCGGGTACGCGATCGCTCACTGCCGCTCCACCGTCCCCTCGGAGACGACGTACCGCGTGCCGGTCAGCACACCGGGTACGTCGTCGTCGACCGCCGCCGTCACCAGGACCTGTTCCCCGGACGCCACAAGCTCCGCCAGACGCTCCCTGCGGCGCGCGTCCAGCTCCGCGAAGACGTCGTCGAGGACGAGCACCGGCTCGTTCCCCTCGGCCTTCAGAAGGTCGTACGAGGCCAGGCGCAGCGCCAGCGCGTACGACCAGGACTCGCCGTGGCTCGCGTACCCCTTGGCGGGCAGCTGGCCCAGCTTGAGGAGCATCTCGTCGCGGTGCGGGCCGACCAGGGTGACGCCGCGCTCGATCTCCTGCTTGCGCGCGCCTTCAAGGGCGGCGAGAAGCTGCTCGTAGAGCTCCTCGCGCGCGTGCCCGACAATCTCCGGCGAGGACGGCTTGTAGTCGAGGGCGACCGGCCCGCCGCCGGGCGCGAGCTGTTCGTACGCCTTGTCGGCCAGGGGCTGAAGTGACGCGATCAGGTCGAGCCGCTGGGCGAGCAGCTCCGCGCCCGCGCGCGCGAGGTGCTGGTCCCACACGTCGAGCGTGGAGAGGTCCATGGAACGGCCGCCGTGCCGACGGGCCAGCGCCGCGGACTTCAGGAGCGTATTGCGCTGCTTCAGGACACGGTCGTAGTCGGAGCGCACACCGGCCATGCGGGGGGAGCGGGCGGTGATCAGCTCGTCGAGGAAGCGGCGGCGCTCACCGGGGTCCCCCTTGATCAGCGCGAGATCCTCGGGAGCGAACAGCACGGTACGCACGATGCCCAGCACGTCACGCGGCTTGACCTGCGACGACCTGTTGATCCGGGCACGGTTGGCCTTACCGGGGTTCAGTTCGAGCTCGACGAGCTGCTGGCGCTCTCCCTGGCGCACCTGGGCCCGGATGACGGCGCGCTCGGCGCCCATTCTGACGAGCGGGGCGTCCGAGGAGACGCGGTGGCTGCCCAGCGAGGCGAGGTAGCCGACGGCCTCGACGAGGTTGGTCTTTCCCTGCCCGTTCGGGCCCACGAACGCGGTGACGCCCGGGTCGAGTGCGACCTCCGCCCGGGCGTACGAGCGGAAGTCGGCCAGCGACAGATGCGTGACGTGCATGGTCGTGGGCCGACCTCCCCCAGAATTCGCTGACTGCTGTGGACCAGCTGTTGGATCAGTTTCGGTTCAGCTCGTAAACCGGCTGTGTCTCAGGCCTTCTCGACGGCGTGGCCGCCGAACTGATTGCGCAGCGCGGCGATCATCTTCATCTGCGGCGAGTCGTCCTGCCGCGAGGCGAAGCGCGCGAAGAGCGACGCGGTGATCGCCGGCAGCGGGACGGCGTTGTCGATGGCGGCTTCCACGGTCCAGCGGCCTTCACCGGAGTCCTGTGCGTAACCGCGCAGCTTGTGCAGGTGCTCGTCCTCGTCGAGGGCGTTGACCGCCAGGTCGAGCAGCCAGGAACGGATGACCGTGCCCTCCTGCCAGGAGCGGAAGACCTCGCGCACGTCGGTCACCGAGTCCACGGCTTCCAGGAGCTCCCAGCCCTCGGCGTAGGCCTGCATCATCGCGTACTCGATGCCGTTGTGGACCATCTTGGCGCAGTGGCCGGCGCCGACCTTGCCCGCGTGCACGGACCCGAAGTCGCCCTCGGGCTTGAGGGCGTCGAAGACCGGCTGGACCTTCGCCACGTCCTCGGCCGTGCCGCCGTACATCAGCGCGTAGCCGTTCTCCAGGCCCCAGACGCCGCCGGAGACGCCGCAGTCGACGAAGCCGATGCCCTTGACGCTCAGCTCGGCCGCGTGCTTCTCGTCGTCCGTCCACCGCGAGTTGCCACCGTCGACGACGACGTCGCCCTCGGAGAGCAGTTCCTTCAGCTCGTCGACGGTCGACTGGGTCGCGGCACCGGCGGGCACCATCACCCACACCACACGCGGGCCCTTCAGACTGCCCACAAGCTCTTCGAGGCTATGGACATCCGCGAGGTCCGCGTTGCGGTCATAGCCGATGACGGTGTGGCCTGCGCGGCGGATGCGCTCACGCATGTTGCCGCCCATCTTGCCGAGGCCGACGAGACCGAGCTCCATCAGTGGTTCCTTACGTTGCGACAGGGCGTGAGGCGGTGCGGGACGACACGTAGCCGTGCGCTCGTACCTGTGTCCGAGCCTAAACCGGGCGGTACCCCCCACGCCTTTCGGGCGAGGGGCGGCTCACGCACACCCTGTGGACGAACGGGTCGCTCGGGCGGGCCCGAGCGACCTGGTCCTCCGGCGACTCAGCCCGACAGCCGCACCGGCATGATCAGGTACTTGTACGCGTCGTCCGCCTCGGCGTCCACGGCCGGCTTGCCGCTGAGCAGCGCGGGCTTGGTGGACGTCGTGAACGACAGCTGGGCGACCGGGGAGTCGATCGCGCTCAGGCCGTCCAGCAGGAACGTCGGGTTGAAGGCGATCGAGATGTCGTCGCCCTCCAGGTTCGCGTCGACCCTCTCCACAGCCTGTGCGTCGTCGCTGGAGCCTGCCTCCAGGATGAGCACACCCTGCTCGAAGCTGAGCCGCACCGGAGTGTTGCGCTCGGCGACCAGGGCCACACGCTTGACGGCCTCCACGAAGGGGGCGGTCTCGATGACGGCCACGGAGTTGAACTCCGTCGGGAACAGCGTGCGGTACTTCGGGAGGTCGCCTTCCAGGAGGCGCGTGGTGGTGCGGCGGCCCGCGCCCTCGAAGCCGATGAGGCCCTCGCCCGCACCAGAGCCGGACAGGGCCAGGGTGACCGTGTCGCCGCTCGTGAGCGCCTTGGCGGTGTCCAGGAGCGTCTTGGCGGGCACCAGGGCGACTGCGGACGCCTCGGGGTCCTCCGGCTTCCACAGGAACTCGCGGACCGCGAAGCGGTAGCGGTCGGTGGAGGCCAGCGTCACCGTGTCGCCCTCGATCTCGATGCGCACACCGGTGAGGACGGGCAGCGTGTCGTCCCGGCCGGCGGCGATGGCCACCTGCTGCGCGGCCGAGGCGAAGACCTCACCGGGGACGGTGCCCGTGGCGGTCGGCATCTGCGGCAGCGCCGGGTATTCCTCCACAGGGAGGGTGTGGAGTGTGAACCGCGACGAGCCACAGACCACCGTGGCTCGTACACCGTCAGTGGAGATCTCCACCGGACGGTTGGGCAGGGCGCGGCAGATGTCGGCAAGAAGGCGGCCGGAGACGAGCACCGTGCCTTCTTCGTCGATCTCCGCGTCCACAGAGACGCGTGCCGAGACCTCGTAGTCGAAGCTCGACAGGCTGAGTGCGCCCTCCTCGGCCTTCAGGAGAAGGCCAGCGAGGACAGGCGCAGGCGGTCGTGCCGGGAGGCTGCGAGCCGCCCAGGCCACTGCCTCCGCGAGTACGTCGCGTTCCACCCGGATCTTCACCGTAAGCCGCCTCCTGCTTATTGCTGGCTGCTCTCGCCCTGCGTTGGTCATCGGTCTCGTCGTCAGACGTGGTGTCGCTCGGCCCACCGATGGGGAGAACACCGGGGACCAGTCTGACGCACCGCACTGACAGTCGGTGCCTGTCGGGGTCAAGTCGCACCGAGCGGTAGCCGAGCCGCCGGGAGCAAGTTGTGCACAGCCCCCACTTCGAAACGGATTCCCAGCTCTCTCTAGTTGTCAGTAGTAGTAGGGGCTGTGGAAACCGTGGATAACCGTGAGTTCGCAGGTCAGAGGCGGTTTTTTGTCCACCGGGCCTGTGGGCCGAGGCGGTGGACAACTGCCCTCTTCTGTGGACGGCGAAAAGTTCTGCACATTCGATGCACAGGCCGGGCCTACTTCTCCCCAGCGCCGTCCCCAGCTTTACCCGCGTTCCCCACAGGCCAACCGACCCCCTCGGTGTGACGCCTTTCACTCGCGGAGGTGACGAGGCGCGTCGCGTTGCCGAACAGTGGACAGCGGTGTGGAGAAGCGCCTGATCGCTGTGCACAACAGCTGACATCCTGTGGGTCGGCGGTGGACAACGAACCCCACAGCCTGTGGAAGAAAAATCTGTCCACAGCCTGTGGAGATCTTTTTTCCACCGATCCACAACCACTTGACCTGGGCTGATGGCATGTCACCAGCCGTCGCTGTGGACGCAGTCTGGACAACTTCCCAGTCCCCAGGCTGTGGAGCGAAAAAATCCGGCACATCTGTGGAGAACACCCGTAACGCGGCCAGTAATCGAACAGCGGCGCAGTGCGGACTCGTACGGATCAGCGGGCGCGAGCGTGCGCGCATACGAAGAAGGGCGCTCCGGGAGTCGATCCCGAAGCGCCCTGCGAGGACGTGACCGGTCTGCTGTCAGCCGTTCTTGATGCGGTTGGTGAGCTCGGTGACCTGGTTGTAGATCGAGCGCCGCTCGGCCATCAGAGCCCGGATCTTGCGGTCGGCGTGCATCACCGTCGTGTGGTCGCGGCCGCCGAACTGAGCGCCGATCTTCGGCAGCGAGAGGTCGGTCAGCTCACGGCACAGGTACATGGCGATCTGGCGGGCCGTGACCAGGACACGGCTGCGGGAGGAGCCGCAGAGGTCCTCCACCGTCAGCCCGAAGTAGTCGGCCGTCGCCGCCATGATGGCCGGCGCCGTGATCTCCGGAGAGGCGTCCTCGCCGCCGGGGATCAGGTCCTTGAGGACGATCTCCGTCAGTCCCAGGTCCACAGGCTGTCGATTGAGCGACGCGAAGGCCGTGACCCGGATCAACGCCCCTTCGAGCTCACGGATGTTGCGCGAGATACGGGACGCGATGAACTCGAGCACCTCCGGCGGCGCGTTCAGCTGCTCCTGTACCGCCTTCTTACGAAGGATCGCGATACGGGTCTCCAGCTCGGGCGGCTGGACGTCCGTGATCAGGCCCCACTCGAACCGGTTGCGCAGCCGGTCCTCCAGCGTCACCAGCTGCTTGGGCGGCCGGTCGCTGGACAGCACGATCTGCTTGTTGGCGTTGTGGAGCGTGTTGAAGGTGTGGAAGAACTCCTCCTGCGTCGACTCCTTGTCCGCGAGGAACTGGATGTCGTCGACAAGAAGGATGTCCATCTCGCGGTAGCGCTTGCGGAAGCTGTCGCCCTTGCCGTCGCGGATGGAGTTGATGAACTCGTTGGTGAACTCCTCCGAGCTCACGTACCGCACCCTGGTGCCCGGATAGAGACTACGGGCGTAGTGCCCGATGGCGTGCAAGAGGTGCGTCTTGCCGAGCCCCGACTCCCCGTAGATGAACAAGGGGTTGTACGCCTTGGCCGGCGCTTCGGCGACAGCGACCGCGGCCGCGTGCGCGAACCGGTTCGAGGCGCCGATGACGAAGGTGTCGAAGAGGTACTTGGGGTTCAGGCGAGCGGTGGGCTCGCCGGGGCCCGTCGCGGGCGCGGGCTGCGCGGCCAGCGGGCCGGGAGCGCCACTGGGCACTCCACGTCCGCCGGGGCCGGGACCCGAGGGACCGCCGTCCTGGGCATGCCGG
Source organism: Streptomyces kunmingensis (assembly GCF_039533535.1). Classification (NCBI taxonomy): domain Bacteria; kingdom Bacillati; phylum Actinomycetota; class Actinomycetes; order Kitasatosporales; family Streptomycetaceae; genus Streptomyces; species Streptomyces kunmingensis. Next base: position 171,161 of record NZ_BAAATS010000017.1, on the reverse strand, counting down.
CCACCCCTCGACAACTCGCCCGGATCACGCCGCTGTTGGCGCTCGCGCGGGGATTCGTACGAACCGCGCTCTTCGTAAGAAGGCCGCTCGTCATAGGAGGGACGCTCTTCATAAGAGGAGCGCTCCCCCTGCTTCTGCTCGTAAGGGGAGCGTTCCGGCTGCTGGTTGTAGCGGCCGCGTTCGGACTCGTACGGCTGCTGCTCGTAGGGCGAACGTTCTTGCTGCCGGTAGTCGTGCTGCTGCGGAGGGGACGCATAGGGGTCCCGCTCCGGGAAACCGAGGCGCGGCTGCTGCCAGCTGTACTCGTCCTGCTGCGGCCGCGGCCAGGCACCGGGCTCAGGGCGCTGATAGTCCGGGTAGGCGGGCCGGGCGGTCGGAAGCTGGTCGGCGCGCGGAGTCTGCTGCTGCTCGCCGCGCGGGCCCTGGCCGTGCTCGTCCGGACCGCGTCGCTCGTAACCGTCGTAGCTGTCGCGGCTCTCGTACGAGTCCCGGGCCTGGCCGGGAGCGGCAGGCGGTTCGGTGTCCTCGTAGCGCTGCTGCTGGACCGGGGGGGCGGGCGGTGCGGGCGCCTCGCCCATGGAGTCGTCGACCGTGATCGCGATCCGGATGGGGCGCCCGCACTCGCGGCTCAGCGTGGCGCTGACGACCGGGGCGAGGCGGCCTTCGAGTACGCCCTTCGCGAATTCGTTGGGCACAGCGAGGAGCGCAGTGTCGGCGACCAGGGCCAGGGGCTGGCAGCGCCGGATCCAGTGTTCGTCCTTCGTCTCGACGCCCTGCCCGCGACCTTCCCCGAGGAGTTTCTCCAGAACTTGTGGCCACACTGCGGCAAGATCGGCAGGTACGTCAGCCACAGGGCACGCTCTCTCGCTGGTCCCACGAACGTTTGATTCCTGGGACGGGTTGGGTGGGAGGCTCGAAGCCGGATCGAGAAGTAAATCGGGTGGGGCGGTGAGAAGGGAACGAATCGGAGTTCAGCCACGGTAGTCAGCGCGACCGCTGCGGTTCAAGTTGTTGTCCCCAGCCTGTGGACAGTGTCTCGCGCGTGAGGCCGGTTTGACCGGATGGCGTAGCCGCGCGTAACGTGACCGAGTCGAGTTGTCGATGGCTGCTGCCGCCTGCCTCCGATGGGCAAGATGGCGGCCCCTAGTTATCCAGGGCCGTATAGCGGTGCACTCGGGCGTATTGCGAGCTACTCGTGGGCGCACGGTGACAGCCAGGCGATGTCCCGCCACCACACGATTTTCTGGAGCCCCCGAGTGAGCAAGCGCACCTTCCAGCCGAACAACCGTCGTCGCGCCAAGACCCACGGTTTCCGCCTTCGCATGCGGACCCGCGCCGGTCGTGCGATTCTCGCCAACCGTCGTGGCAAGGGTCGCGCCAGCCTGTCCGCCTGATCTCGTAATCAGGTCATGACGTGCTGCCTACCGAGCATCGGCTGAGGCGGCGCGAGGACTTCGCGACCGCGGTACGCCGAGGACGCCGGGCCGGCCGCCCGCTACTCGTCGTCCATCTACGCAGCGGTTCAACGGACCCGCACGCGCTTGGGGAGAGCGTTTCCCCATCGCGTGCGGGTTTCGTCGTGAGCAAAGCCGTGGGCGTAGCCGTAGTACGGAACACGGTCAAGCGCAGACTTCGCCACCTCATGCGCGACCGAATGGCCTTGTTGCCCCCAGGTAGCCTGGTAGTCGTACGCGCGTTGCCCTCAGCGGGTGACGCCACCCACGCACAGCTGGCCCGAGACCTGGACGCCGCCCTTCAGCGGCTGCTGGGAGGGGGCGCGCGATGAAGTACCCACTGCTCGCTTTGATCAAGATCTACCAGTGGACCATCAGTCCGCTGCTCGGTCCGGTGTGCAAGTACTACCCGTCGTGTTCCCACTACGGCTTCACCGCCATCGACCGGCACGGTGCGATCAAGGGAACAGCCCTCACCGCCTGGCGCATCCTTCGGTGCAACCCATGGTCGCCCGGCGGTGTCGACCACGTTCCACCACGCAAGCGTCCGCGCTGGCACGAGATGCTCCGCGACGCCTTGCGCGGGGACAAGAAAGCGGCCCCCGTCGTTGAGGGCGACAGCCCCTCTGCCCAGGACAGCCCGTCCGCAGCGACTTCGCCCAATGCCCAAGGAGCCTGATCAGGGACATGATTTCCGATATCGTCAACGCGATTTCCGGTGTCTTCGCGTTTCTCACGACCCCGGTGTCCTGGGTCATCGTCCAGTTCCACAAGGTCTTCGGGGCCATCTTCGGCCCTGACACTGGATGGGCCTGGGGTCTGTCGATCGTGTCCCTGGTGGTGCTGATCCGGATCTGCCTGATCCCGCTCTTCGTGAAGCAGATCAAGGCGACCCGGAACATGCAGCTGCTCCAGCCGCAGATGAAGGCGATCCAGGAGCGCTACAAGAACGACAAGCAGCGTCAGTCCGAAGAGATGATGAAGCTGTACAAGGAGACGGGTACCAACCCGCTCTCCTCGTGCCTTCCCATCCTGGTGCAGTCCCCGTTCTTCTTCGCGCTGTACCACACGCTCTCTGGCATCGCCGACAACAAGAAGATCGGCGTCATCGACCAGTCGCTGCTCGACAGCGCGCAGAAGGCGCACATCTTCGGTGCTCCGCTGGCCGCCAAGTTCACGGACAGCGCCAGCGAGCTCGCCAAGATGGGCGCCTCGCTGACTGACGTCCGCGTGGTCACCGCCATCATGATCGTTCTGATGTCGGCGTCGCAGTTCTACACGCAGCGCCAGCTGATGACCCGCAACGTCGACCTCACGGTGAAGACGCCGTTTATGCAGCAGCAGAAGATGCTGATGTACGTCTTCCCCCTGATCTTCCTGTTCATGGGCATCAACTTCCCCGTCGGTGTTCTCGTCTACTGGCTGACCACCAACGTGTGGACCATGGGCCAGCAGATGTACGTGATCAGCAGGAACCCCACGCCGGGCAGCAAGGCGCAGGGCAAGATGCTCGAGGGTCTTCAGAAGCACGTCGTCACGCACGGCTCTACGCGCACCAAGCGTGAGCGCAACATCGTCAAGGGCATCGTCGCCAAGGGCCGCGACCGCAACGAGCAGGAACGCAAGTTCATCAACGGCCTGAGCAAGGCCGGTCTCGCGGCGCAGGCCGACGGCACCGTGGTGAAGAGCTCCGCCGCGACCGAGGTCCTGGACGAGGACGGCACGTCCGCCGGCGCTTCGAAGCGGCAGCAGCCCAAGCGGCAGTCGAAGTCGCAGCGCCAGACGGGTGTCGGCACCGCAGGCGGTGCCAAGTCCGAGCCCTCCTCACCTGCGAAGCCCTCGCTGGTGAAGAAGGACGAGCCAGAGGACGCTTCTCCTCAGGCCAAGCAGACCGGCGCCAAGCCCGCCGGTGGTTCGACGCCCGCGGGTGGTTCGAACGGCCGCAGCAAGGCCAAGTCCGGCCAGCGCAAGGGCCAGCAGCGCTCCAAGTCCTCGTCCAAGAAGTAACCCTCGACCCAAGAAGGAGTCCATCCCGTGACGGAAGGCACCACCTCCGCCGCTCCTGAGGGTGGCGACACCCTGACCCGCCTCGAGCAGGAGGGCGAGATCGCTGCGGACTACCTCGAGGGTCTGCTGGACATCGCCGACCTCGACGGTGACATCGACATGGATGTCGAGGCCGACCGTGCCGCCGTGTCCATCGTCAGTGACGCGGGCGGTCGCGATCTGCAGAAGCTGGTCGGCCGCGACGGAGAGGTCCTCGAAGCCCTCCAGGAGCTGACCCGTCTCGCGGTGCACCGTGAGACGGGCGACCGTAGCCGCCTGATGCTGGACATCGGCGGGTACCGCGCCAAGAAGCGTGCCGAGCTCACCGAGCAGGGCGCCAAGGCCGCGGCCGAGGTGAAGAACACCGGTGAGCCGCTCAAGATGACGCCGATGACGCCGTTCGAGCGCAAGGTCGTGCACGACGCCGTCAAGGCCGCCGGTCTGCGCAGCGAGTCCGAGGGCGAGGAGCCGCAGCGCTTCGTCGTCGTGCTTCCTGCCTGATCGGTACGTTGCTTCCCGGCCCCGTCTGTTCGCAGGCGGGGCCGGTCTTTGTCAGCCTGTTAGTCAGCCACCAGTGCGGTAATGCGGTACGGAAGGACGGTCCCCGTGACGGAGTCAGCAGAACTCCCCCCGGCTCCGGAGCAGGCCCGGGCGGTATTCGGCGAGCGCTTTACGGATGCCGTCCGGTACGCGGAGCTTCTCGCCGACGCGGGGGTGCAGCGTGGCCTCATCGGCCCTCGTGAGGTGCCGCGGCTGTGGGAGCGGCACATCCTCAACTGCGCGGTGCTCTCCGAGGTGGTCCCGGAAGGCGTCACCGTGTGCGACGTCGGCTCGGGTGCCGGGCTGCCGGGCATCCCGCTGGCCCTGGTCCGTCCTGACCTGAAGATCACGCTCCTTGAACCGCTGCTGCGCCGTACGACGTTCCTGACCGAAGTGGTGGAGCTGCTCGGGCTCGACCATGTGACGGTGGTCCGCGGCCGTGCCGAGGAGGTTCTCGGCAAGCTGACGCCCGTCCATGTCGTGACGGCTCGGGCCGTGGCCCCGCTGGACCGGCTCGCCGCGTGGGGCGTGCCCCTGCTCCGGCCGTACGGGGAGATGCTGGCGCTCAAGGGCGACACCGCCGAGGAAGAGCTCAAGGGCGCGGGCGCGGCACTGAGCAAGCTCGGCGCGGTCGAGACCTCGGTGCTGCACGTCGGCGAGGGTGTCGTCGATCCGCTGTCCACCGTGGTGCGGGTGGAGGTGGGCGAGAGCCCGGGCGGTGTGCGTTTCGCCGCCAAGCGCGCCAAGGCGGCCAGGACGGGACGCACCCGACGCCGGCGTTGATCACTGGGACGGTGTGGTGGTGAGTGCCGCTGATCCGTCCTGAGGACCAGCAGTACTCCACACAAGCTGCCAAACGTACGCACATCGGGGTGTCGCGCGGGAGTGTGTCGGGCTGCCGTGCATCGTGTTTCACGTGAAACGTCGCTCACTGCTGCATGGCATCATCAGTCGCGGCCGCTCAGCGGCCGCTCCCCGCGACCGTAGACCTCTTGGATCCCTCGATTCGGGCACTGAGTTGTCCACAGAAGGGGATTCGTCCACAGAAGACCGGGCCTCGCTGGTTCTCGACCCCGACAGCATGGGAGGCTCTGTTCATTGCGAGCCTGAAGTCGAGGAGAGTGAATCCTTGCGGTCCGACGCCAACATCGCGGGACCGATGACCGATCCGGTCCCCGGTCCCCGCACCGAGTCGGTGGGGGAGGATGTTTCACGTGAAACACCGCCCCCGATGGACGACACACCCATCGGTCGCGCTGCCCAACTGGCAGTAGAAGCTCTTGGTCGCGCGGGCGAAGGCCTGCCACGTCCGGAGCAGACCCGCGTCATGGTGGTGGCCAACCAGAAGGGCGGGGTCGGTAAGACGACGACGACGGTCAACCTCGCGGCCTCGCTCGCGCTGCACGGCGCACGCGTCCTGGTGGTCGACCTGGATCCACAGGGGAACGCCTCCACGGCTCTGGGTATCGACCATCACGCTGACGTGCCTTCCATCTACGACGTGCTGGTCGAGAGCAGGCCGCTCTCGGAAGTGGTTCAGCCCGTCGCCGACGTCGAGGGCCTCTTCTGCGCTCCGGCCACCATCGATCTCGCCGGTGCGGAGATTGAGCTGGTCTCTCTGGTCGCACGGGAGAGCCGGCTACAGCGAGCCATCCAGGCGTACGAGCAGCCGCTGGACTACATCCTCATCGACTGCCCGCCGTCGCTCGGTCTCCTCACGGTCAACGCCCTTGTTGCCGGAGCCGAGGTGCTCATCCCGATCCAGTGCGAGTACTACGCGCTGGAAGGGCTCGGCCAGCTCCTGCGGAACGTCGATCTTGTGCGGGGTCACCTCAACCCCACCCTGCACGTCTCGACGATCCTCCTGACGATGTACGACGGACGCACGCGGCTGGCTTCCCAGGTCGCCGACGAGGTCCGTAACCACTTCGGCGACGAGGTGCTGCGGACGAGCATTCCCCGCTCGGTCCGTATCTCGGAGGCACCGAGCTATGGCCAGACGGTGCTGACCTACGATCCAGGGTCGAGCGGTGCGCTCTCCTACCTCGAAGCGGCGCGGGAGATGGCGCTGCGCGGGGTCGGGATCCACTACGACGCCCAGCATGCCCATGCGGGCACATCACTTGACCAGCACAGTACGCCGGAGGGTATTCAGTGAGCGATCGACGGAGGGGACTGGGCCGTGGGCTCGGCGCGCTGATCCCGGCTGCCCCCACGCCCGAGAAGACGGCGCCGGCAGGGCCGACGGGTGGAGCCTCCGCTTCCCCGGCCGCGTTGCCGATGCTGACAGCGGAGCGGGGAGTGGCGGCGGCCAAGGTGGCGTCGCTGCCGCCGGCCCAGGTTTCACGGGAAACCGAGGAGCCGACCAGCGCGGTGGACAACTTCGAGAGCCCGGCAGGGGCGTACTTCGCCGAGCTGCCGATCGATGCCATCACGCCCAACCCGCGGCAGCCGCGTGATGTGTTCGACGAGGATGCTCTCGCCGAACTCATCACGTCCATCAAGGAAGTCGGCCTGCTGCAGCCGGTCGTCGTACGGCAGGTAGGGCCGGGGCGCTACGAGCTCATCATGGGTGAGCGCCGCTGGAGGGCTTGCCGTGAGGCGGGACTCGAGCGCATCCCGGCCATCGTGCGGGCCACGGAGGACGAGAAACTCCTCCTCGACGCGCTCCTGGAGAACCTGCACCGTGCGCAGCTGAACCCGCTGGAAGAGGCTGCCGCCTACGACCAGCTGCTCAAGGACTTCAACTGCACTCACGATCAGCTGGCCGACCGCATCGGCCGCTCTCGTCCGCAGGTGTCCAACACCCTGCGTCTGCTGAAGCTGTCGCCGGCCGTGCAGCGGCGGGTCGCGGCAGGCGTTCTGTCCGCGGGCCACGCCCGTGCCCTGCTCTCCGTCGATGACTCGGAGGAGCAGGACCGGCTGGCCCACCGCATCGTGGCGGAGGGGCTCTCGGTGCGGGCCGTCGAGGAGATCGTGACCCTTATGGGTTCACGGCCGACGAGCACGGCACGGGCCAAGGGGCCGAGGGCCGGCGGGCGGGTGTCTCCGGCGCTGAACGTCCTCGCCACGAGGCTCTCGGACCGGTTCGAGACTCGGGTGAAGGTCGACCTGGGCCAGAAGAAGGGCAAGATCGTCGTCGAGTTCGCGTCGATGGACGATCTGGAGCGCATCCTCGGCACGCTCGCCCCGGGTGAAGGACCGGTTCTTCAGAACGGTCTTTCCGAGGCCGACGAGGGTGACGAGCAGGACTGACCGTCCCTACGCGAGCGAAGAGCGGGTTGTGTCCGGTGTGTACCGGAACACGGCCCGCTCTTTGCTTTCTTACGGTATCGGTCGAATCGCATCGTGGTTACGATGCGATCGGGAAGAGCGCATTCACCTGACAGCACCTCAAGGGGAGGCGGAGGTCATGCGATCGGTGAGTCGCACCGGACTGATGACCGCAGGTCTCGGAGTGGGCGCGGTCGGCGGATTCATCGGCAGCCTGCTCCACGAGCGGGGCGCTCTGACAGCCGCTCGCGTCGCCGCGGGCGAAGGAAGCGAGGATCTGCCTTCATGGGGCGTCGGCTCGTACCGCTCACGCTGGACAACCTTCCGGACCTTCCCAAGCGTTGCCGGTCGTGTGTCTTCTGGGAGCTGGACCCAGTCAGCGGTCAGGCCGCGGTAAGAGCGGGAACTCCCGAGCTGGAGAAGGAGGCGTGGATCTCCGGCGTCCTGCTGGAGTGGGGCTCCTGCGGCCGGGTCGTCTACGTCGACGAGGTACCGGTCGGCTACGTGCTTTACGCGCCGCCCGCGTACGTACCGCGGGCCACGGCGTTTCCCACCAGCCCGGTCTCCCCCGACGCGGTCCAGCTGATGACCGCCTGGATCATGCCGTCCTATCAGGGCCAGGGGCTCGGACGGGTCATCGTGCAGACCGTCGCCAAGGATCTGCTGCGTCGTGGCTTCAAGGCGATCGAGGCCTTCGGCGATGCTCAGTGGAAAGAGCCCGCTTGCCTGCTTCCGGCCGATCATCTGTTGGCTGTCGGCTTCAAGACCGTCCGGCCTCATCCCTCGTATCCCCGGCTCCGTCTGGATCTGCGGACGACGCTTTCCTGGAAAGAGGATGTCGAGATGGCGCTGGACCGACTGCTGGGCGCGGTACAGAAGGAGCCCGCACTGCGGCCGTTGTAGAAGCCCCCGTCACGCCGAAGGGCCAACCCTGTGGGGTTGGCCCTTCGTGTTTCACGTGAAACAACGTCGCCGTCCGTGGGTCGGCTCCGTGGAACTACTCGGCGATGAAGTCCTCGAGGTCACGCACGATGGCGGCCTTGGGCTTGGCGCCGACGATGGTCTTGGCGACCTCGCCACCCTGGTAGACGTTCAGGGTCGGGATCGACATGACGCCGTACTTGGCGGCGATGCCCGGGTTCTCGTCGATGTTCAGCTTGACGACCTCGATCTTGTCGCCGTACTCGGCGGCGATGGCCTCGAGCGACGGCGCGATCTGGCGGCACGGACCGCACCAAGCGGCCCAGAAGTCGACCAGGACGGGCTTGTCGCTCTTCAGGACATCCTCGTCGAAGGAGTCGTCCGTCACGTTCTTCAGGTTGCCGGCCACTGCAGGCTCCTCATTTTTTGGGGGGTTGCGGGAGGGGAAGTTCGGGATCAGACGCTGGCGGTCGGCGTCTTCTCGGGCTCGGCGGACTCACCGTCGGACAGCGCGGCGAGGAAACGCTCGGCGTCGAGAGCGGCGGAGCAGCCGGTGCCGGCCGCCGTGATCGCCTGTCGGTAGGTGTGGTCCACGACGTCACCGGCGCCGAAGACGCCGGTCAGGTTGGTGCGCGTCGACGGGGCCTGCACCTTCAGGTACCCCTCGTCGTCCAGGTCGAGCTGGCCCTTGAAGAGCTCCGTCCGCGGGTCGTGACCGATCGCGATGAACAGGCCCGTCACCGGCAGCTCGGACGTCTCGCCCGTCTTCAGGTTGCGCAGCGTCAGACCGGCGAGCTTCGGGTCGCCCTTGATCTCGGCGACCTCGCTGTCCCAGACGAACTTGATCTTCGGGTCGGCGAAGGCGCGCTCCTGCATCGCCTTCGAGGCGCGCAGGGTGTCGCGGCGGTGCACGATCGTCACGGACTTGGCGAAGCGCGAGAGGAAGGTGGCCTCCTCCATCGCGGTATCGCCACCGCCGATCACGGCGATGTCCTGGTCCTTGAAGAAGAACCCGTCGCAGGTCGCGCACCAGGAGACGCCACGGCCGGACAGCGCGTCCTCGTTGGGCAGACCCAGCTTGCGGTGCTGGGAGCCGGTGGTCACGATGACGGCCTTCGCGCGGTGCACGGTGCCCGCGGTGTCCGTCACGGTCTTGATCTCACCGGACAGGTCGACGGCCACGACATCGTCGGGCACGAGCTCGGCGCCGAAGCGCTCGGCCTGGCCGCGCATGTTGTCCATGAGCTCGGGGCCCATGATGCCGTCCTGGAAGCCGGGGAAGTTCTCCACCTCGGTTGTGTTCATCAGGGCGCCACCTGCGGTGACTGCGCCCTCGAACACAAGCGGCTTCAGCGACGCGCGCGCGGTGTAGAGCGCCGCCGTGTAGCCGGCGGGCCCGGAGCCGATGATGATCACGTTACGGACGTCGCTCACGGCTTGATTCCTCGTCTCTACGGGACTGCTGCGTACTGCCGGGGGAGTCTCTTCTCAGGACTCTCACCCCACCCAACGGATCCTACGGGGCGTGCATTCCCGACGTGTCCGGGCGCACGTCGGGGATGCGTTCGGGTGCCCCTCAGCCGCGGACGTAGTCGTGGGTGTACAGCAGCTCGCCGGTGGCAGAAGCCCGCTTCACGCAGGCCGAGTCCACGATAAAGGCCGTGACGCGGTGCGCCGGGTCGGTCTTGTGCGGCAGCACGACGAGGTAGACGTTCTTCCCTTCGTACCTGCCCTTCTCCGCCGCAAGGGGGTCCTCGTTGCGATGGGTCCCGAGTTGGACGCACGCCGGGACCGTGGCAGCCCGCTTCGGCATCGGCATCGTCTGCGGCGTCTTGGGGCCGCTCTCCTGTGTACCGAAGGACGGCTTGTCCGTGGAGGGGGGCGGTGAGGTGTTGCCGCCCGTGCCGAGCAGTTCGGAGACCTTCGCGTCCAGAGAACCTTCGGCGAAGGTGTCCGCTGAGCCGCTCTCTCCCGCAGTAGGAGTCTCTCCGCCGCCACCCTGGAGGAGCAGGACGCCGACACCGAGCGCTGCCGCGGTCAGGACCGCCCCGAGAGCGGCGCCCGTACGCCGCCGCGCGGTGCGGGGTTTGCGCCCAGGGCCGACGGCGGCACGAGAGTGTCCCGACGGCCGGTCCACGGAACGCGCGGCCGGTCCCAGAGCGGCGGCTGATGTTTCACGTGAAACGGGATCGCTCGTTTCGAGGGTGACCTCTTCGGGGACTTCTTCCGGGACTTCTTCTGCGGCGGCGGGCGTGACATTCGCCACCGCGTCGGGCTTGAGGTTGTCCAGGAGTGCCTCGGCGGCCAGCGCCGCGTCGATACGGCCTGCGATCTCCTCGGGCATGCGCGGCGGTCCGGGCAGGGTGCCGAGCAGGCCGCGGATCTCCTCCAGTGAGGCGTAGACGTCGGCGCAGAGGACACAGCCGTCGAGGTGCCGCAGGAGATCGGACGTACGGGAAGCGGGAAGCAGCCCTTCGGCCAGGTCGGAGATCTCGGCGACCTCCGGGTGCTCTGCCGTGTCGGTCGTCGATGTCATGCTCGCCCACCTCCGCCCTTCACAGCAGCCGAATCATTTGGTCCTGCCTCGTCCCGAGGCCCCGCTGCGGGTGGGACGGATGTCCCCCGCTTCCGGTTCCTTGCGGGGGGTCGGTTCTCGCCACTTGCCTGGCCGTCGTCCCCTGTACGGAGGTGTGTCAGAAGCGGAAGGAGTCTGGCTCTGCCGCGCGCACATCGGCTTTTCACGGTGCCGGCGGGGACGTCGAGGATCTGGGCGGCCTCCGCCACCGGGTAGCCCTGCATGTCGACGAGGACGAGGGCTGCCTGCTGATCCGTCGGCAATGACCCCAGGGCCTCCAGAAGCTCGCGGTGAAGGTCGTTGCGCTCCGCCGGAGCGGCAGCGGACTCGTGCGGCTCCAGGAGCTGGTCCAGGCGCTCCGTGTCGTCCACGGGTGAGGTCTTCCGTGAAGCCGTCTTCCGGGCCCGGTCCAGACACGCGTTGACGGTGATGCGGTGCAGCCACGTCGTCACGGCGGACTGTCCGCGGAAGGTGTGTGCCGCACGGTAGGCGGAGACCAGAGCGTCCTGCACCGCGTCGGCGGCTTCCTCCCGGTCGCCCAGCGTCCTCAGGGCCACGGCCCAGAGCCGGTCCCGGTGCCGCCGCACTATTTCCCCGAAGGCGTCCTTGTCTCCCGCGACATGGCGGGTGAGGAGGTCCTGATCGCTGGCGTCGCCGTAGGCGTCGTCCACTGTGGAACCTCCTCCCCCTGCGTGTCCCGTGTGCGTCAGCCGGTGAACTTCACGTCCGTGATGCCCTGCTTGTAGCCGGCGTTGCTGTACCCATCCTTGTCCGCGTGGGGCAGTGCGGTCAGCCAGACGAGCACATAGCGGGTATTGACCGGTTTCTCGGCCTTGATGCCCGCCGACTGGGACGTGGTGCGGGTCTGGGACCCGATGCGCTTCAGTCCGTCCACCGAGGCAGGTGAGAGCGAGTCCGCCGCGTACAGCGAGACCGTGGTGTGGTCACCGGCGTAACGCAGCCCTATCGAGGCAGCGGACACGTCCTTGGCCGAACCGAGGTCGTAGACGATGCCGACACCGGGCTTGATGACCATCTCGGGGCCGTCGAGGAACGACTTGGTGCGCCAGAAGGAGGAGCTGTCGCTGTCGTAGGTCTGCGCCACATCCCCCGGCGCCTGAGCACCGCCCTCGGCGACGTACTCCCTGGCGTCCTGGATGGTGATCGGCTTGACGGGCTTCTTGTCCTTCTTGTCGCCGTCGCCGTCCGTGGTGTGCGTGGTCTCGGAGCCACCGGAGCTGCTGTGGTCCATGAGCGCGTCCGCGAGCTGCCAGCTGCCGAGGCCCAGGGCGGCGATCAGCAGCGCCGAGACGGCCCATTTGAGGGCCTTCCCGGTGCGGCTCTGCAAGGGGGGCGGCGGGGTGGGCAGGACCTGCGTGGTGCCGGGAGCGGTGGTACGCCCGTACGACCCCTGCTGGTAGGTGGTCCGCTGGTACTCCGGCGGTGCGGTGAACGCGGGCTCCGGCGGGCGGATCTTGGGCATCTCGCCGATGGCCTTGACCAGGTCCTCCGGCGTGGTGCACGGGGGCTCCTGGCGGGACGCCGTCGCCCCGTCGTTCGCGAGGGCGCGCATGGCGAGCTCCGCGAGTCCGCGGTGGACGCCGGCCCGCACCTGGTCGGGCGCGATGAGACCGACGCCCTTGGGCAGCCCGGCCAGACCGTACGCGTCGTTCTCGTAAGGCCAGCGCTGGGTCAGGGCGGCGTACAGGAGGGCGCCGATCGCCTCGGTGTCGGTGCGCTGCGGGGTCTCGGAGGTGATGCCGCGCAGGGCGGCGTTCACGGCGAGGCCGCGGATGCGCCACTGACCGGTGGAGGTCCGCAGTACCGCGCTGGGTGTGAGCCGCAGATGGGCGAGGCCCTCCCGGTGAGCGGCGGCCATCGCGTACGAGATCTGGCTGACCATCTGGTAGGCGTCGTGCGCCTCGAGAGAGCTGACCGCGAGCAGCGCCGTCAGCTCGGTGGCGTCCGGCAGCCACTCGTGCACGACGTAGACGAGATCGTTCTCCTCGACGGCGTCCAGGACCTGGACGAAGCGAGGGTCGCCGAGCAACGCCGATGAGCGTGCCGCGGCGAGCACCGAGCGCGCTCGCGGATGGTCGGCCGGCAGAAGATGTACGCCCACGGCGCGACGAAGCTTCTCGTCGACCGCACGCCAACTGCTGAAACCGTCCAGACGAGTGACGCACTCCTCGAGTCGGTAGCGTCTGGCGAGCTTGTGACCGCTGTGCAGTTCGGGCGGTGAGGACGTGCGGGGGCTCACGTGCGTCCCCGTCTCCGCGGTGTCCGCGGGCTCCTCGCGTGCCGTGGTCTCTCGCTCCCCGATGTCGGCCACCCCGTCGGCCGTGGCCTGCTCCGCCTGCTCCGCCTTGGCGGTCAGCGGTTCTTCACCGCCGTTGTCGGCCACGTCGACGGCAGCCGTGCTCCGTTCCGCCACCGTCGTTCCTGCCTCCCCATCCGTTGCAATCACTCCGACGCCAAAGCCAATTGTGCCCACAGTCCGACGCTATGCACGACACGCGGTGGTCGCCGAAGGTTGTGCGCGACGACGACCCAGTCAGCGACCGAGTCGACCGCGGACCATACCAACCATCGAATTGAGCTCTTCGATCCGCATTTTTCGGGCTGCCACATAGAAGGAGCCCAACAATCCGGCACCACCGACGACCAGCGCCGCGATCGATCCGACCACGCCGTGGCCGAGAAACATCATGAGCGCGTACCCGATTCCGCCGCCGATGATCGCCGCGGGCACAGATGCGAGGCAGAGGCGGGCGTACGTACGTACGACGTTCGCACCGTCCAGGTCGCCGCCGAGCCGCTTGCGCAGTCGCTGCCACGCGACACCGACACCGATCGCGTAGGCGACACCGTACGAGAAGGCCATGCCGACGACCGCCCAGCGGGCGGGCAGGATCACGTAGCACAGGGCCGAGGCGGCGGCGTTGATGGCGGCGACGATGACCGTGTTGTAGAAGGGGGTCCGGGTGTCCTCGTACGCGTAGAAACCGCGCAGCACCACGTACTGCACGGAGAACGGGATGAGGCCGAGTCCGAACGCCATGAGGATGTAGCCCATGGACTGGGCGGCCTCGATGCCGCTGGAGCCGAACAGCAGGGTGCACATCGGGACACCGAGCGCCACGAACATGAAGGCCACCGGGACGATCGCCACGGCCGAGGTGCGCAGGCCCGAGGAGATGTCGTCGCGGACCGCGCCCGGGTCGCCGTCGTGGGCGGAGCGCGAGATGCGCGGCAGCATGGCGGCCATGACCGAGACGGTGATGATGGCCTGCGGCATGCCCCAGATCAGCTGGGCGTTGGAGTAGCCCAGGATGCCGGTGCCCTTGACCGGTGAGGCCTCGCCCGCCGCGGTGGCGAGCTGGGTGACGACGATGACACCGGCCTGGTTGGCGAGCACGAACAGGACGGTCCACTTGGCGAGCTTCACGGCCTTGCCGAGGCCGTGGCCCTTCCAGTCGAAGCGCAGGCGGAAGCGGAAGCCGGTCTCGCGCAGGTAGGGGATCATCGCGAGCGCCTGGACGGTCAGGCCGAGCAGGGTGCCGATGCCGAGGAGACGGACGCCGTCCGCGGGGATCGTCGTCACGCCCATGTTGGACTCGGCCGCCGTGCCGTACACCCAGATGAACAGGCCGAACGTGAAGATCATCACGATGTTGTTCAGGACCGGGGTCCACATCATCGCGCCGAACTTGCCGCGGGCGTTGAGGATCTGGCCCATGACCACGTGCACACCCATGAAGAAGATCGTGGGCAGGCAGTAACGGGCGAAGGTGATGCCGACACTGTTGGCGGCCGCGTTGCCCGAGACCGTGTTCGACATCAGGTTGATCAGCAGGGGGGCGGCGAACACGACGACCGCGACGATCACCGCCAGCGCGACCATGACGAGGGTGAGCAGCCGGTTGGCGTACGCCTCGCCGCCGTCGTCGTCCTCCTTCATGGAGCGGACGAGCTGCGGCACGAACACGGAGTTCAGACCACCGCCGACGGTCAGGATGTAGATCATCGTCGGCAGCGTGTACGCGACGGTCCAGGTGTCGCCGAGGAGCCCGGCACCCAGCGCCGCGGTGATCACCATCGTGCGGACGAAGCCGGTGAGGCGGGAGACGAGCGTGCCCGCCGCCATCACCGCGCTCGACTTCAGGAGGCTCGAGGCGCGGCCGCCCTTGCTCGGGGTGGGAGCGGGAGCGGGTGCCGCTGCCGGCGGGGGCGCCGGGAGCGGTGCCTGGCCGAGGAACTGCGTCGGGTCGTCGACCTGCGGCTCGGCCGCAGCCCTGCCTCCGCCGTAGCCGGGCTGCTGGTCGCGGAAAAGGTGCGCGAATGCGTCCGGCTCGTGGCGCTGCTCGCCCGCCTGCGTCACCAGGTCGTCGACGCCGACGAACTGCGTCGTCCGGGCGTCGTCGCCGTACGGCAGGTACTGGGAGGGTCCCTCGGGCTCGGGCGCGGGCGTCTGCGCCCACACGCGCGGGTCTGGCTGGTACTGGTTCGTGGGCGGCGGCGCATACAGGGGCTGCGGCGCCTGATACGTGCCCGGGGGCGGCGGTGGGTGCGCGGCGCGGTCGTACAGCGCCTCGGTCACCGGGTCCTGGGCGGATAGGTCACGCGCCCGGTACGGATCCTGGACGTAGGCGTCCTGGAGGTACGCGTCCTGCGGATAACCGTCCTGCGGATAGGCGTCAGGGGCGGGCTGAGGCGGCGGGACCTGCCCGCCGGCCCCATGGGAGCCGGCGTGCGGGTGGCCATCGCCCGAGGCGGAGCCACCCGAGCCCTGACCACCGTCACCGTCGTACGGCGCGTTCATGGATACCCCACCTCATCGTCCCCGGCCCACCGGCCACGACATCGCTCAACGGTCCACTCTCTCACCCGTGCCCGACGGGGCCGCGCTTTCCGGAGAGGTGTCAGCCGTCGGGTCACTCGGCTGCTGCGGAACATCCGCCGGCGCAGTGGGAGCCGCCGGGTCCTGCGGCTCGCTCTCCGCCGCCGCCTCGTCCTGCGGTCCGTCCTCCGGCCGCTGGGCGGCCGCCGCGCGCTTGCGCTGCGTGTACATCCGGAATCCGGCCAGGACCAGCAGCAGGACGCCGCCGCCGATGACGAGCATCACGGTCGGCGTGATCTCCGTCGCGTCCACCTTGAAGGCGATCTTCTCGCCGTACGGCTGGTTGTCCTCGGTGAACAGCTGCGCGTAGACGGTGATCGGTCCGGTGGCCTTGGCCGTGGTGGTGAACTTCACGGACTGGCTGTGCCCGCTGGCGATCTTCACCGCCTTGTCCTCGGAGATGCCGTCGCCGATCTTGAGGCGGGTGCCGTTGGCCGACGTGAGGCGCAGGACCAGGTGGTCGACGTCCTGCCACAGGTTGTTCTGCACGGACACCGGGATGGTCGCGCTGCGTCCCGACAGCCGGACCCCGGACTTCTCGATCAGCGCGACCTGGCTGGTGATGTCGGAGAGATAGGTCGAGACGCCGTCACGGAACGACTCGGAGGTGCCGGTCCTGCTCCGCCAAGACGTGGACATCTCCCGGTCCATCGCGCGACCGAACGGTGTCACCACCCGCGACCGGTCGGTGAGGACGACCTTGAAGTTCTCGAGGTCGCTCTGAGTGCTCTGGATCTGCTCGAACGCCGCATTCGGGAGCTCTTGCTTGCGCAGCGACGAGGGATAGGCCCGGGTCGACGGGACACGCGTGGTCGCACCCGGATCGGGCTTCGCCGTGGTGGCGGCCGACAGGCTCTGGGGCTGCGACCAGGTGCCGTCCTGCAGCGCGTGCAGTGCCTGGGCCATCGAGTGGGCCTGGCTGGTGGTGGGCATCCGCTGGGGAGCCACGACGACGCTGCGCTGCTTGTCCGTCTGCTTGGCGAGCATCAGGCTCTGGGCGAGGAACTCCTGGACGGCGAGCGTGGAGTTCTCGGCGCGCGCCATGTCGCCCCGGAAAGCGGTCGACAGCCGGGCGTCGGCGACCACGGCCGTGGCGCCGCCGCCGATGGGGCGCGCGGCGGACGGCGTGTACGCGAGGCTGCCGGTCTCCTTGAACGTGTCGCTGCGCGCGATGATCTTGTCGGCACCGGTGGACGTGGCGACCTTGACGATGTCCGGGTCGACGGCGCCCTCGGCCGGCCACGCGTAGGACGTGTCGGCCTTCACGTGAAGAATCGTGTCCACGGTGTACACGGCGGCGTCCGTGGCGTCCTTGAGGCGGCCGAGCGACCCGGTGACCTTCGTGCCGGTGTGCGCGAGGGACGCCAGGTCCGGATCGGCGAACGGCAGCGTGACCACCTTCCGGCCCTCGACGGCCGTCTGCAGATCGCTCAGCCACTCCTTGGCGATCGCCTGGTCCTTGCCGGACGTGAACTTCCCGTTCGCGCCCTTGATCTTGTACGCCTCTGTCATCGCGTCGACCGATGCCAGCAGATCGGGGTCGACCACCCAGGTGACGTCCAGGTCGTCACCGAGCGCCAGCATCTGCTGGAGGCGGCCGCCGGGGCGGATCTGCCGGGCCAGGCTGTCGTCGTTGAAGACGGGCGTCTGCTGCTCGTTCGTGCCTGTCTCTGCGGTGAGATGGGTGTCGGAGATCAGCGGCCACAGAGCGGTCGTCCTGGTCCTGGTGCCGGCCCCGGAGGGCTGCCAGGGCAGGAAGGTCCGCTGGATCCCGAGCGTCTGCTGGTACGGCTGGGCAGCGGTCTGACCCATGAGGGCGACGCTGATCTGGTAGACGCCGTCGGCGCCGAGGTGCAGCTCCTTGACCGGCACCGACAGTGCGAAGTCCTGCGTGGCGCCGGGCGCCAGCTTCGCGAGCTTCCCGGCGTACTTGCTCGAGACCTCCGTGCCGTCGGGGGAGCCGCCTGTGCCGCTCTTCGCGGCGTCGTCGATCGCCGAGCGGCCTCCGTAGGAGGCGCCGACCCGCAGGCCGACGTGCGCGTCCGTGACGGCTTGTCGGCCCTTGTTGGTGATCGTGCCGCGGACCGTCAGGGTGTCCTGGGCCGTCGGCGCGACGGGCGAGAGCTGATTCACGGCCACGTCGACCGTGCTGGTGCCCGTCGCGTCCGCGGAAGCGGTCGTCGCAGCGGAGGCCGACGCGGGGGCGGCACCGGGCAGCAAGGGAAGCGCGGCCAGCAGCGGCGCCGCGGCGAGCAGAACGCCGGTGCGCCGCAGCAGACGGCGGGCAGGTGAGGGACTCATCCCTGGGAAGTCTGCCGCCTCGGCCACGCGCTCGTCCGTCCCTCGTCGTCGTCAGTGGTCGCAGATGTGTCCACGCATGGTAACGATGAGCGCTGTGGCTGAGTGCCACGGGCCGCTCCTCAAGATCGTGGAGCCAGGGTAGGGGGCCGCGCCGGCGGTCTCGCCGCGGCCCCGGGAAACGGTTCGGTCCGGGCGCCGCGGGCCACGTACCCTGTCCTGTTGTGCCGAACGCCAATGAAGACAACCCCAGTGCCCTGAGTCAGGTGCAGCGCCTCGCGGTCAGCGAACTGCTGCGGGTCTCGCCTGTCGCAGACGATCTCGCCCGCAGATTCCAGGAGGCCGGGTTCTCTCTCGCCCTGGTCGGCGGTTCGGTCCGGGACGCACTGCTCGGCCGGCTCGGCAACGACCTGGACTTCACCACGGACGCCCGTCCCGAGGACGTACTGAAGATCGTGCGGCCGTGGGCCGACGCGGTGTGGGAGGTCGGAATCGCCTTCGGCACAGTCGGCTGCCAGAAGATCGCCCGCGTTGGTGACGTCGAGCAGAGCTTCCAGGTCGAAGTCACCACGTACCGTTCCGAGGCGTACGACCGCACCTCGCGCAAGCCCGAGGTGTCGTACGGCGAATCCATCGAGGAAGACCTCGTACGCCGCGACTTCACCGTGAACGCGATGGCCGTCGCGCTCCCGGAGAAGGAGTTCATCGACCCGCACGGTGGTCTCGAGGACCTGGCGGCGCGCGTCCTGCGTACGCCGGGCGCGCCCGAGGACTCCTTCTCCGACGACCCGCTGCGCATGATGCGCGCCGCGCGCTTCGCCGCCCAGCTCGACTTCGAGGTGGACCCCGATGTCGTCGCCGCGATGAAGGCGATGGCCGGCCGGATCGAGATCGTCTCCGCGGAGCGGGTCCGGGACGAGCTGAACAAGCTGGTCCTCTCGGCGCACCCGCGTAAGGGACTCACCCTCCTCGTCGACACGGGCCTGGCCGACCACGTCCTGCCCGAGCTGCCCGCACTGCGCCTGGAGCGTGACGAGCACCACCGTCACAAGGACGTCTACGACCACTCGCTGATCGTGCTCGAGCAGGCCATGGCGCTGGAGACGGACGGCCCCGACCTGACGCTGCGCCTCGCGGCCCTGCTGCACGACATCGGCAAGCCGCGTACACGCCGCTTCGAGGAGGACGGCCGCGTCTCCTTCCACCACCACGAGGTGGTCGGTGCCAAGATGACGAAGAAGCGCATGACCGCGCTCAAGTACTCCAACGAGCTCGTGAAGGACGTCTCGCGCCTCGTCGAGCTGCACTTGCGCTTCCACGGCTACGGCACCGGCGAGTGGACTGATTCCGCGGTACGTCGCTACGTGCGGGACGCGGGTCCGCTCCTGGAGCGGCTGCACAAGCTGACCCGGTCCGACTGCACGACGCGCAACAAGCGCAAGGCGAACGCCCTGTCCCGGGCCTACGACGGCCTTGAGGAGCGGGTTGCCCGACTGCAGGAGCAGGAGGAGCTGGACTCGATCCGTCCGGACCTCGACGGAAACCAGATCATGGAGGTCCTGGGCGTGGGCCCGGGCCCGGCGATCGGTCAGGCGTACAAGTTCCTGCTGGAGCTGCGTCTGGAGAACGGACCGATGGAGCAGGACGCGGCAGTGGCGGCGCTCAAGGAATGGTGGGCCGAGCGTCCGCAGGACTGAGATGTGAGGAACGACTCGGGGGCTCTGTTTCACGTGAAACAGAGCCCCCGAGTCGTTACGTGGCCGGCCCGCGCAGATGTCCTGGGCGGATGTTTCACGTGAAACAGGTCGCCACGCGGCGGCAGAGGTCGTCACGCGGCGGCGGCTGTGTCAGGTCGCGTTCTTGACCCGTGTAGGGAAGCGGGCCATGACGAGTGCGACCGCGCCGTAGAGGAACGCAACGAGGACCACCAGAGCGACGGAGCGGCCGTCGGGCGGCAGCATCAGCGCCGCCACGCCGGCCGCGCCGACGAACGAGATGTTGAAGAGCACGTCGTAGACGGAGAAGATCCGTCCGCGATAGCCATCGTCCACCGAGGACTGCACGACCGTGTCGGTGGCGATCTTGGCCCCCTGGGTCGTGAGTCCGAGGACGAAGGCAGCCACCAAGGTCGGGGCGGGCTCGAAGGAAAGCCCCAGGGCCGGCTCCAGGACAGCGGCCACGGCGGCGCAGATCACGATCCAGCCGCCCGCTCCGAAACGACCCGCGGCCGCGGGTGTCACGACCGCCGCGACGAAGAACCCCGCTCCTGAGAAGCCCAGCGCGAGACCCAGCAGGGCCAGGCCTTCGGACTCCGTGGACGACCACGCGTACCGGCACAGCATGAGCACCATGACAAGCAGGGCGCCGTAGCAGAACCGCATCACCGTGATCGCGGCCAGGGCGCGCGCTGCGGGCCTGCGGGAGGCCAGGTGGCGTACTCCGTCGAGCAGGTCCCGTGCGGTGCCCGTCAGGGCCGTTCCGAGCCGGGGCTGCCGCAACTCCGGATCCGGTCCGAGAAGTTGTATGCCCATGCGCAGGGAAGCGAGCGCGGCGCAGAGGTAGAGAGCCGCGCCGAGCAGGACGACTGCCGCGTCCGAGTCCGACCCCACGAGCCGGACGACGAAGGCGAGGCCGCCGCCCAGGGTCGCGGCGAGCGTGCCCGCTGTCGGTGACAGGGAGTTGGCCAGGACGAGGCGGTCGGCGTCGACGACGCGGGGCAGCGAGGCCGAGAGCCCGGCGAGGACGAAGCGGTTGACCGCGGTGACGCAGAGGGCCGATACGTAGAAGAGCCAGTCCGGTGCGTGGCTCAGCATCAGGGCGGCCGTCGCGGAGGCCAGCAGCACGCGCAGGAGGTTGCCGTAGAGGAAGACCTGACGGCGGCGCCAGCGGTCGAGCAGGACGCCCGCGAACGGGCCCACGAGGGAGTACGGCAGCAGGAGAACAGCCATCGCCGAGGCGATCGCGGCGGGCGAGGTCTGCTTCTCCGGGGAGAAGACGACGTACGTGGCGAGCGCGACCTGGTACACGCCGTCCGCGCCCTGGGAGAGCAGGCGCAGCGCGAGCAGACGCCGGAAGTCGCGAAGGCGCAGCAGGACGCGCAGGTCACGGACGACAGCCATGGGCACAGCCTCACATACGGGGAAGGCCCCCGGGCGCACGATGTGTGCGATCCGGGGGCCTTGGAAGCCCTCAGGCGAGGCGTTGTTTCACGTGAAACAACGCTTCAAGAGGAAGGTCAGCGCTCGACCTCGCCCTTGATGAACTTCTCGACGTTCTCGTAGGCCTCGTCGTCGAAGTACTGCACCGGCGGGGACTTCATGAAGTACGAGGACGCGGAGAGGATCGGGCCGCCGATGCCGCGGTCCTTGGCGATCTTCGCGGCGCGCACGGCGTCGATGATGACACCCGCGGAGTTCGGGGAGTCCCAGACCTCGAGCTTGTACTCCAGGTTCAGCGGGACCTCGCCGAAGGCACGGCCCTCGAGGCGGACGTACGCCCACTTGCGGTCGTCGAGCCACGCGACGTAGTCGGACGGGCCGATGTGGACGTTCTTCTCGCCCAGCTCACGGTCGCGGATCTGCGAGGTGACGGCCTGCGTCTTCGAGATCTTCTTCGACTCGAGGCGGTCACGCTCGAGCATGTTCTTGAAGTCCATGTTGCCGCCGACGTTGAGCTGCATGGTGCGCTCAAGACGGACACCGCGGTCCTCGAACAGCTTCGCCATCACACGGTGCGTGATGGTCGCGCCGACCTGCGACTTGATGTCGTCGCCGACGATCGGGACGCCCGCCTCGGTGAACTTGTCAGCCCACTCCTTGGTGCCGGCGATGAAGACCGGAAGGGCATTGACGAAGGCGACCTTGGCGTCGATGGCGCACTGGGCGTAGAACTTCGCCGCGTCCTCGGAACCCACGGGCAGGTAGCAGACGAGAACGTCGACCTGCTTGTCCTTGAGGATCTGGACGACGTCGACCGGGGCCTCGTCGGACTCCTCGATCGTCTCGCGGTAGTACTTGCCCAGACCATCGTGCGTGTGGCCACGCTGGACCTGGACGCCCGAGTTCGGAACGTCGCAGATCTTGATGGTGTTGTTCTCGGAGGCGCCGATGGCGTCCGCGAGGTCCAGGCCGACCTTCTTCGCGTCGACGTCGAACGCGGCGACGAACTCGACGTCGCCCACGTGGTACTCGCCGAACTGGACGTGCATGAGGCCGGGGACCTTGGTCTCCGGGTCAGCGTCCTTGTAGAACTCGACGCCCTGCACCAGCGAGGCGGCGCAGTTGCCCACGCCGACGATGGCTACGCGAACCGAACCCATTCCGGTTGCTCCCTGTGTGTACTGGTGAAGTCCTGAGCGGACTTCACGTGGCGGTGTCGTCGGACGGATCCGGCCGGGTGCTGTCCCGGTGCCGGGGCAGGCCGCCCGTCTCTCCAGATGTGTCCTGCTGAGCTGCGTCCCCCGGGCCGGGCTTTCGCTGGTCGCGGCCCGCGCGCTCGCTCTCGATGAGCTCGTTCAGCCAGCGCACTTCGCGCTCCACGGACTCCATGCCGTGTCGCTGCAGCTCGAGTGTGTAGTCGTCAAGGCGCTCCCGGGTGCGGGCGAAGGAGAGGCGCATCTTTTCGAGCCGCTCCTCCAGCCGGCTGCGACGGCCCTCGAGGACGCGCATGCGCACATCGCGTGATGTCTGCCCGAAAAAGGCGAATCGCGCGGCGAAGTGCTCGTCCTCGTAGGCGTCGGGACCGGTCTGCGAGAGGAGGTCCTCGAAGTGCTCCTTACCTTCTGCCGTCAACCGATAGACGATCTTGGCGCGACGTCCCGTGAGTGGAGCAGGAGCGTCGCTGGGGCCGGCAGCCGGCTCCTCGATCAACCAGCCGCTCGCGACCAGCGTCTTGAGGCAGGGGTACAGCGTCCCGTAACTGAAGGCGCGGAAGACCCCCAGTGACGTATTGAGTCGTTTGCGCAGCTCATAGCCGTGCATCGGGGACTCGCGGAGCAGCCCGAGTACAGCGAACTCGAGGATGCCGGAGCGCCGGCTCATCGTCGCCTCCTCACTGTCGCGGTCCCATGTATCGACTCTTTATGTCGTGCTGATGTATCGGCTCGATACATCTCGACGATAGAACGCCCCCACGACTGCGACAAGAGGGATCACGGTGAACGGCGTCACATCATCGATTCTTAAGAAGCAACTTGCCTGTTTTGGGGTGAACTTCGACCCTCGGTAGGTTTTGACGGTGCGTAGTCTGTCCGCCATGCAGACCACCGGGAACCATGTGACGCCTGAGGGCGTCGTTGTCCTGGGTGCAGTGCGGGTGAGTGCCGAAACCGGCGCATCCGTACTTCGGGGGGACCGGAAACCAGACGCCTTTTCCAGGTGCGCGTGGCCGCGCCTGCCCGAGGAGTAGTCGTTCGATGAGCGAGCACCGTCGCAAACCGCCGCAGCCGCAGGGCGGCGGGCGCGCCGCGGCCCGTCGCGGAGCGTCAGCAGAACCGTCGGGCCGCCGTGCGGCGCCGCGCGGCAGCACCGCGTCACCTTCTGAGTCGTACGAGCCCCCGAGTTCCTCGGGCTCGTACGGCGGTCAGGAGGAGGACCGCCCCCGGGGAGGCCGGGCGGAAGCCCGTCGTGCTGCCCAGCGCAGCAGCGGAGGGAGGCGCAGGGCTGCCCCCGGCGGGGGTGATGCCGGGCGTGGCGGCGCCGGCGGAGGCGGCCGCCGTGGTGGCGGCGGTCCGAGCGGCCCGGGGCGCGGCAGGGGCCGCGGATCGGGACGCCCGCAGAAGAAGAGGTTCATCGACTACCCGCGCGCGGGCAAGTCCGGGGCGGCGCGTTTCCTGCCGTCGTGGAAGCAGGTCGTCGGTACGTGCTTCGGCTTCCTGCTGCTGGGGGTCGGCGCGTTCGGCATCGGCCTGCTGGTCGTGTCCGTGCCGATCGAGGCCCAGGCGGCCCAGGCCCAGTCGAACGTTTTTTACTGGGACGACAACACGCAGATGGCCGCGACAGGCGGCAAGCAGAACCGCCAGATCGTGCCGCTGGACGAGATTCCCAAGTCCATGCGCCTTGCCGTGATCTCGGCGGAGAACGCCTCGTTCTACGACGACTCCGGCGTCGACCCGATGGGTATCGCACGCGCGATGTTCAACATGGCGCGGGGCGGTCAGACGCAGGGCGGTTCGACCATCACCCAGCAGTACGTGAAGAACGCGATGCTGGACGACCAGTCCCAGTCGATCTCCCGTAAGGCCAAGGAGCTCTTCATCTCGGTGAAGGTGGGCGCCACGGTCGACAAGGACGACATCCTCAAGGGGTACCTCAACACCGCGTACTTCGGTCGCAACGCCTACGGCATCCAGGCTGCCGCGCGGGCCTATTTCGACACCGAGGCCCGTGACCTCTCGCCCGAGCAGAGCATCTTCCTCGCCTCGGTGCTCAAGGGTCCGAACCTCTACAACCCCGATGGCGGCATCGGCGAGGCCGCGACGCCGGCGGCCAACAAGGCGCGTGCCGAGTTGCGCTGGAAGTGGATCGCCGACCGTGAGGTCGAGGTCGGGAACATGACCGCGGCCGAGCGCAGCAGCCTCAAGGGTTTCCCGGAGATCAAGAAGCAGAAGTCCGCTCTCTCGGGCCAGACCGGTTACCTGGTGGACATCGCCAAGGACTACGTCACCAAGAAGAGCAACATCTCTCCCGAGGCCCTGGAAATGGGCGGCTACAAGATCTACACGACCTTCAACAAGAAGAAGGTCGAAGAGATGGAGAAGGCCGTCAAGGCCACCGAGGACAGCTTCCTCGACCCCAAGAATCGCGCCAAGGACAAGTACGTGCAGTTCGGCGCCGGCTCGGTGGATCCGAACACCGGCGCGATCGTGGCGCTGTACGGCGGTGCGGGGTACGACAAGGACCACTACACGAACAACGCCAACACCGCGGGTGTGCCCGTCGGCTCCACCTGGAAGCCCTTCGTCCTGGCCTCGGCGATGGAGTACGGCACGTACAAGTCGGACGAGAAGCCGATCTCTCCGATGAGCCTGTACAACGGCAACGACCTCGTCGTGATCAAGGACCGCAACGGTGAACCCATCCGAGCGGCCGACGGCACGCCGTTCCGGCAGAAGAACGAGAGCACCAGGGCGTGGGGCGACATCACCCTGCGCAAGGCCATGGAGCAGTCGGTCAACTCTCCGTTCGTCCAGCTCGGCATCGACGTGGGCTTGAGCAAGACGCGAGAGCTGGCCGAGAAGACGGGCATCCTCGAGTCCAGCTTCGACCAGGGAAACCTGAACAACGCGTCCTTCTCCCTGGGTACGTCCACGCCGAGCGCCATCCGCATGGCGGACTCCTACGGGTCGTTCGCCACGTCCGGCACGCACTACGAGCCGTACTCCGTGACCAAGGCCGTCGACAAGAATGGCACCGAGCTGTCGGGATTCACGAAGCCGAAGCCTGAGCAGGCCATGGAGGCATCGGTGGCGAACAACGTCACCGATGTCCTGCAGAACGTGGTGAAGAACGGTACGGGCAAGAAGGTCGCGGACATCGGCTTCCCCGTCGCCGGCAAGACCGGTACGACGGACGAGAACAAGTCGGCCTGGTTCGTGGGATACACCCCGGAACTCTCGACGGCCGTCACGCTGTTCCGCACCGACCCCCGGTCCAACGGCAGGAAGCTCCTGTCCATGAACGGCACGGGTGGAGTGACCTCCATTCACGGTGGTGACATTCCGGCGCAGATCTGGAAGGACTACATGGCGGGCGCCCTGAAGGGCGTGGACCACAAGGACTTCCCCGATCCCGAGAAGATCGGTGAGATCGTCGGCACCCCGACTCCGACCCCGACGCCGTCCCCGTCGGTGACGCCCACCCCGACCGAGACGAAACCGACCGAGCCCACCACGAGCCCGACCACGAGCCCGACGCCCTCCACCAGCGAGACGTGCAACGGATGGTGGAACTGCGAGGACAACGGTGGCGCGGGCAATGGCGGCACCGATACGGGAGGTGCGGGCGACGGCGGAGTGTCATCGTCGCCGACGGACACTGCCACCGAAGGAAATCCCAGAGGCAATGAAAACGGGGGCGGCCTGTTCGGCGGAACAGGATAAGCCGATCGAAATAACGGGCTGAGGGCTGTGCGCGGATTCCCCATTCGGAATTCGCGCACAGCCCTCAGTCGTTGAGCGTGCAGCTGGTGAGAATCAGGAAGAACCGTCGACAGCCGCCCGCACCCACGGGGAGCACTGCTTGACGTTGTCGCTGTCCCCCACCCATCCCGAGCCGGCGGAGCCTATACAGACCTGGAAGCTGATGCCGCCGGATTCCGGAATGGGAAGGTCGGTGTGGACCCCGCCGTTGTGCGACCCCGTGCTGTCCCAGAGGAACCAGGTGTCGCTGCTCCCCGTGTAGTTGAAGCGCGCGACCGCGGAGTACCCGTCGGCGTGGTAGTCGTAGACGTGGAGACGGTCACCGGTGGACACGAACTTGGCCTGCGCCTGCTGGTCGTTGCAGTCGGCCCAGAGGATGGTCTTGGTGTCCAGCGCATATGCGCTGTTCGGTACCGCTATGACCAGGGCCGAGGCCGCCAGGGCGCCGAGAGTAATTCGTCCGGTTTTCGACCTGAGATCGACACTGATCCCTTGGTGGGGGCCGCGTCGGTGGGAATCGGCCTGACGACCGTTCCGCAGGCGGTGGCGTCGGAGACCTGCACCAGCACCACGGGTGCGCGCGTCTGTTTCGAGACGTACGGAGACCACTTCTTCGTCTACGACACCTCGGAGGACGGCCACCGCGCGGCGGTGAAGTACTACTGGGACGGCAGTGGCGGCAACTACTACTGCGAGAAGACCGACGGTGCGGGCGGTACGCCGAAGGACTGCAACCGTGACCTTCCTGAGAACGTGCGCGTCTACTTCCGGGCCGACGTCTGCGAAGGCCCGTGCAACAGGGAAGGTGCCGTGGTGCGGACGTCCGCCTGGGACGACGCGCTCAATGTGAACTGACGTCGTGAACACGGGGCCGTCGCACCGAACCAGGTGCGGCGGCCCTCGCCGTCTTCTCAGCCTCGTACGGCAGGATGTGCGGCATGCCCAGTGCAGAGACGACGGATGTGAGCCGGCAGGAGCCGGAGCCGGTACAGCCGACCAGGGAGGACGCGGTCGCGGCGGCCGGCAGCGAGTTCATCGGCGGGCCCCTCGGCCGGCGGGCGCTGCTCGGCCGTTCGTGGTGGACTCCAGTACGTGTCATCGCGCTCGTGATGCTTGGCATGTTCGCGCTCGGGATGATCCAGAAGTTCCCCTGCTACGACGGCTCGTGGTTCTACGGAGCGAGCTCCCAGTACACGCACGCGTGCTATTCGGACATTCCGCACCTCTACCAGGGACGCGGTTTCGCCGACGGCCTGGTGCCGTACTTCGACAAGCTGCCCGGCGACATGGAGTACCTCGAATACCCGGTCCTCACCGGTGTGTTCATGGAGGTCGCCTCCTGGCTGACGCCCGGCAGCGGCACCATCCAGCACCAGGAACAGGTGTACTGGATGGTCAACGCCGGGATGCTGATGATCTGCGCCGTGGTCATCGCCGTCTGCGTCACCCGCACCCACCGCCGGCGCCCCTGGGACGGCCTGCTGGTCGCTCTGGCGCCCGCTTTCGCGCTGACCGCCACCATCAACTGGGATCTCTTCGCAGTGGCGCTCACAGCGGCCGCGATGCTGATGTGGTCGCGCGGCCGCACCCTTGCCTTCGGTGTGCTGCTCGGGCTCGCGACCGCTGCCAAGCTCTATCCCGTTCTGCTGCTCGGCCCGCTGTTCGTGCTGTGCTGGCGGGCCGGGAAGTGGCGGGCGTTCGCCGTCGCAACGGTCGGGGCGGCCGTTGCGTGGCTGGTCGTGAACCTGCCGGTGATGTTCCTCGCCCCCGACGGCTGGTCGAAGTTCTACACGTTCAGCCAGGAACGCGGTGTCGACTTCGGCTCCTTCTGGCTGATCATCCAGCAGCACATGGACACACCGCTCAACACCGACGTCGTCAACACCCTGGCCACGGCGCTGATGGTGCTGGCCTGCCTCGGCGTCGCGGCCCTCACGCTGACCGCCCCACGCCGTCCGCGGTTCGCGCAGTTGGCCTTCCTGGTCGTCGCCGCGTTCATCCTCACCAACAAGGTCTATTCGCCGCAGTACGTACTGTGGCTGATCCCGCTCGCCGCCCTGGCTCGGCCGAAGTGGCGGGACTTCCTGATCTGGCAGGCCTGCGAGGTCGCGTACTTCCTGGGGATCTGGCTGTACCTCGCCTACACGACCAGCGGCGACAAGCACCAGGGCCTGCCGACCGACGGGTACCAGGTGGCCATCGCCGCCCACCTCGTGGGAACCCTGTACCTGTGCGCCGTCATCATCCGCGACATCTGGATGCCCGACCGGGACGTGGTGCGCCGCTCCGGTGAGGACGACCCGTCGGGCGGCGTGCTCGACGGCGCGGAGGACGTCTTCGTGTTCGGGTACGCGGCCCATCCCCCGCATTACGGGTTCCACGACGCAGAGCAGCCGCCGCCGGTGAACTGGGGCAAGGACCCACGCGGTTCGCTCTGAGCGAACAGGGCGCGTGAGGGGAACGAAATCGGGGCCGGGCACCTTCTAGGTGCCCGGCCCCGATCTCGTTCGTCTTCAGTTCTTCAGTAGAAGCTGAGCAGAAGCCGAGTAGATACTCGGACAGAAGTCGGCTCAGCGGTCCACGAGTCGGTCGAACTGCGTGGTGGTGTGCCGCAGATGGGCCACCAGCTCCTCGCCGACCTTCGGCTCGGCCGCGTCCGACGGCACGAAGAGGATCGACACCTGCATGTGCGGCGGCTCCGCGAACCAGCGCTGCTTGCCGGACCAGACGTACGGTGCGAGGTTGCGGTTCACCGTCGCGAGGCCGGCGCGGGCGACGCCCTTGGCACGCGGCATGACGCCGTGCAGCGCCTTCGGTGCCTCCAGGCCCACACCGTGCGAGGTACCGCCCGCGACGACCACGAGCCAGCCGTCGGAGGCGGCCTTCTGCTGCCGGTAGCCGAACCGGTCGCCCTTGGCGACGCGGGTGACGTCCAGGACCGCGCCGCGGTACTCGGTCGCTTCGTGATCGCCCAGCCACAGCCGCGTACCGATCCGCGCGCGGAAGCGGGTCTGCGGGAACTGCTGCTGCAGGCGCGCCAGTTCCTCGGCCTTCAGGTGGCTGACGAACATGGTGTGCAGCGGCAGCCGGGCCGCGCGCAGCCGGTCCATCCAGCCGATGACCTCCTCGACGGCGTCCGAGCCGTCGGTGCGGTCGAGCGGCAGGTGGATCGCGAAGCCCTCGAGGCGTACGTCCTGGATGGCGTGTGCGAGCTGAGGCAGGTCCTGCTCGGTCACGCCGTGCCGCTTCATCGAGGACATGACCTCGATGACGACGCGGGCGCCGACGAGGCCGTGCACGCCGTCGACGGAGGAGACGGAGCGGATGACACGGTCGGGCAGCGGAACCGGTTCTTCACCGCGCCGGAACGGGGTCAGGACCAGCAGATCGCCGCTGAACCAGTCCTTGATCCGGGCGGCTTCGTACGTGGTGCCGACGGCGAGGATGTCGGAGCCGAGGCGGGTTGCCTCCTCCGCCAGCCGTTCGTGGCCGAAGCCGTATCCGTTGCCCTTGCAAACGGGCACGAGCCCCGGAAACTGCTCGAGCACGTGCTTGTGGTGTGCCCGCCAGCGCGCGGTGTCGACGTAGAGCGTGAGCGCCATGGCCGGTCCCGGAACCTTTCTCGTGGCTGCGGTGTATCAGAGGTATGGAGAGTCTTTGGAGCTACGTGAATTGTGCCGGGTCCGCGGGGAAAGCGGAGCAGGGTGTGCCGGGACGGGTTGCTGAGGCCGCCGTGCCCGGCCTCACGGTCAGCGTCGCGACATGTACATGTCGAGCGCCTTGTGCAGCAGCTTGTTGAGGGGGAAGTCCCATTCGCCCAGGTACTCGGCGGCCTCGCCACCCGTGCCGACCTTGAACTGGATCAGGCCGAAGAGATGGTCGGTCTCGTCGAGCGAGTCGCTGATGCCGCGCAGGTCGTAGACCGTGGCGCCGAGCGCGTAGGAGTCGCGCAGCATCCGCCACTGCATCGCGTTCGAGGGCCGGACCTCACGGCCGATGTTGTCGGAGGCGCCGTAGGAGTACCAGACGTGCCCGCCGACGACGAGCATCGTGGCCGCCGAGAGGTTCACACCGTTGTGGCGCGCGAAGTACAGCCGCATGCGGTTGGGGTCCTCGGAGTTGAGGGCCGTCCACATGCGCTGGAAGTACGAGAGCGGGCGGGGCCGGAAGTGGTCGCGCACGGCCGTGATCTCGTACAGACGCTGCCATTCGGCAAGGTCCTGGTAACCGCCCTGGACGACCTCGACACCGGCCTTCTCGGCCTTCTTGATGTTGCGGCGCCACAGCTGGTTGAAGTTCTTGTGGACCTCTTCCAGGGAGCGGTTGGCGAGCGGTACCTGGAAGACATAGCGCGGCTGGACGTCACCGAAGCCGGCGCCGCCGTCCTCGCCCTGCTGCCAGCCCATGCGGCGCAGCTTGTCGGCCACCTCGAAGGCGCGCGGCTCGATGAAGTCGGCCTCGATGTCGCGCAGCCGCTTCACGTCCGGGTCCTGGATGCCCTTCTTGATCGAAGCGGCTTCCCAGCGCCGGATGATGACGGGCGGGCCCATCTTCACCGAGAAGGCGCCCTGCTGCTTCAGGTGCGCGAGCATCGGGCGTAGCCAGTCGTCGAGGTTGGGCGCGTACCAGTTGATCACCGGGCCCTCGGGGAGGTACGCGAGATACCGCTTGATCTTGGGGAGCTGGCGGTACAGCACGAGGCCCGCGCCGACCATCTCGCCGGTGCGGTCGTCGAACCACCCCATGTTCTCGGAGCGCCATTCAGCCTTCACGTCAGCCCATGCCGGGACCTGCATGTGGCTGGCCGCGGGCAGGCTCTGGAGGTATGCCAGATGCTGCTCTCGGCTGATGGTCCTCAGGGTCAGGCTCATTCGGGGCGCTCCTCGGGCTGGTGTGTCCCCATGGGTACAGGGGCTCCGGCTCTCGCGCGAAGCCTACTGCGCCCTGTGAGCGCCCCGACTGGCCGTATGGGAGGTCACCCCCGGTGGGGGTGCTGACCTCAGCCGATGATCCCGCCGAAGAGGCCGCCATGGGCCATGCCGATGAAGAAGCCGACAGCGGAGGCTCCGAGACCCAGGACCAGGGCGAAGCGCTCCCGGGTGGTCTCCGAGACGAACTGTCCGTAGGCCCCGGTCAGAATCCCGATGAGGCCGGCCCAGGAGCTCAGGAGATGGAGCCCGTGCCAGAGCGAGGTGACGAGGGCGATCACTCCGAGCACCGCGGTCAGCGCGACCAGCGTGTCCGGGAGCGGATGGGACTTCCCGTCCGAGGCGAAGAGAGAGCCGGCGCTGGTGCTGTTCGGTCGCATTGCTTGTGCCATGAGGGCACCTCCTGCGGAAGGCGGCGCATCGTAGCGCCATACACACCCGACGTGTACAGATTGCGGTCCTTCGCTGTCGGATTTCAACCGGAAGCCGAGGTGCGGGTAGTCTGTACCGTCTGCATTGGTGTCTGCTCGTGTTCCGACGAGGGACTAGTACCCACTGATCCACGCGGCTCTCCTCCGGAAGGCCGATTGTCAGTGGCGGCCGATACCGTTGCGCACGCATAACAACCCTCCTGCCACGGAACGACCGTGGCCGCTGAGTCCAAAGGAGGTGGGTTCCACATGCGTCACTACGAAGTGATGGTCATCCTCGACCCCGATCTCGAAGAGCGCGCTGTTTCCCCGCTGATCGAGAACTTCCTCTCCGTCGTCCGTGAGGGCAACGGAAAGGTCGAGAAGGTCGACACCTGGGGCCGTCGTCGTCTGTCCTACGAGATCAAGAAGAAGCCTGAGGGCATCTACTCGGTCATCGACCTGCAGGCCGAGCCTGCGGTCGTCAAGGAGCTCGACCGACAGATGAACCTGAACGAGTCGGTCCTCCGGACCAAGGTCCTCCGTCCCGAGACCCACTGAACTTCCTAGTTCAGCGGTACTTGGGATCCGAGTAGCAGCAAGCAGTCCGCAGCAATCCCGCCGAGAGGTACCCCATGGCAGGCGAGACCGTCATCACGGTCGTCGGCAATCTTGTCGACGACCCCGAGCTGCGCTTCACCCCCTCCGGTGCGGCGGTCGCGAAGTTCCGTGTCGCGTCCACTCCCCGCACCTTCGACCGGCAGACCAATGAGTGGAAGGACGGCGAGAGCCTGTTCCTGACGTGCTCGGTCTGGCGTCAGGCGGCGGAGAACGTCGCGGAGTCGCTCCAGCGAGGCATGCGCGTCATCGTGCAGGGCCGGCTGAAGCAGCGGTCCTACGAGGACCGTGAGGGCGTCAAGCGCACGGTCTACGAACTGGACGTCGAGGAAGTCGGCGCCAGCCTGCGCAGCGCCACGGCCAAGGTCACCAAGACCAGTGGTCGCGGTGGCCAGGGTGGTTACGGCGGCGGCGGTGGCGGCCAGCAGGGCGGCGGCTGGAGCGGTGGCTCCGGTGGCGGTCAGCAGCAGGGTGGCGGTGGCGGTGCTCCCGCCGACGACCCCTGGGCGACCGGTGCGCCGGCCGGCGGCGGCGGCCAGCAGCAGGGCGGCGGCGGTGGCGGTTGGGGCGGAAGCTCCGGCGGTTCCGGCGGCGGCTACTCGGACGAGCCCCCCTTCTAAGCCTTCGGGCCGAGGGTGGGCCGTACCCCCACTTCTTGATCACACAGGAGATACACCATGGCGAAGCCGCCTGTGCGCAAGCCGAAGAAGAAGGTCTGCGCTTTCTGCAAGGACAAGGTCACGTACGTGGACTACAAGGACACGAACATGCTGCGGAAGTTCATTTCCGACCGTGGCAAGATCCGTGCCCGCCGCGTGACCGGCAACTGCACGCAGCACCAGCGTGACGTCGCCACGGCCGTGAAGAACAGCCGTGAGATGGCGCTGCTGCCCTACACGTCCACCGCGCGATAAGGAAGGGTGACCGAATCATGAAGATCATCCTTACCCACGAGGTCTCCGGCCTCGGTGCCGCCGGCGAGGTCGTCGACGTCAAGGACGGGTACGCCCGTAACTACCTGATCCCGCGGAACTTCGCGATCCGCTGGACCAAGGGTGGCGAGAAGGACGTCGCGCAGATCCGTCGTGCGCGCAAGATCCACGAGATCGCCACGATCGAGCAGGCCAACGAGATCAAGGCCAAGCTCGAGGGTGTGAACGTCCGTCTGGCCGTCCGCTCCGGCGACGCCGGTCGTCTCTTCGGCTCCGTCACCCCGGCTGACGTCGCTTCGGCGATCGAGGCTGCTGGTGGCCCGAAGATCGACAAGCGTCGTGTCGAGCTGGGCTCGCCGATCAAGACGCTGGGCGCCCACGAGACGTCCGTGCGTCTGCACCCCGAGGTTGCCGCCAAGGTCAACGTCGAGGTCGTCGCTGCCTGAGCCCTGCGCTGAGCAGAGCTGAAGCACATGTGGGGCCGCACCCTTCGGGGTACGGCCCCACACGCGTACGGTCGTGGTGCGTCATGGCAATCGCTGGACGGGCGTCGCCGTTTCACGCGAAACGGCGCCCCTGCGTCACCGGGTCGCGCCCGTGACAACCCAGCGCCCGGAGCGGTAGCGCATCCACAGCGTGGCCATGCGCACGGCCATCATCAGCGTCATCGCACCCCACAGAGCCGTGAGCCCGCCGCCGAGAACCGGGACGAGCAGGGCCACCGGAGTGAAGATCGCCAGAGTGATCAGCATGGCCCAGGCCAGGTAGGGTCCGTCGCCCGCGCCCATGAGGACGCCGTCGAGTACGTACACGATGCCGCAGATGGGCTGGGACAGCGCCACCACGATCAACGCGGGCAGGGCTGCGTCCTGGACGGCCTGGTCGCTCGTGAACAGCGGGACGTAGAGCGGGCGAGCCGCGATGACCAGCACCGCGAACACCACGCCCGCGGCGATGCCCCACTGCACCATGCGGCGGCAGACGTCGCGGGCACCTGGGGCGTCGTCGGCGCCGAGGTATCGGCCGATGATGGCCTGCCCGGCGATGGCGATGGCGTCGAGCGCGAAGGACAGCAGGCTCCACAGGGACAGGATGATCTGGTGCGCGGCCACATCCGCGTTGCCGAGTCTGGCCGCCACCGCCGTGGCGATCATCAGGATCGCGCGCAGGGAGAGCGTACGGACGAGCAGGGGCGCACCGGCCTGGGCGCAGGCCCGGATGCCTGCGGCGTCCGGGCGCAAGGACGCGCCGTGGCGCCGGGCTCCCCGGACGACCACGATCAAATAGACGGCAGCCATCCCCACTTGGGCGATGACGGTCCCCCAGGCGGAGCCGGCGATGCCGAGGTCGGCGCCGTAGACCAGCCCGACGTTGAGTACGGCGTTGGCGACGAAGCCGGCGATGGCCACGTACAGCGGGGTCTTCGTGTTCTGGAGGCCGCGCAGGACGCCGGTGGCGGCCAGAACCACGAGCATGGCGGGGATGCCGAGGGCTGAGATGCGGAGATACGTGACCGCGAACGGCGCGGCCGTGTCCGACGCGCCGAAGAGCTCGATCAGCGACGGAGCTGTGGGCAGAACGACCGCGATGACGGCAGCGCCCAGGAGGAGAGCGAGCCAGATTCCGTCCATGCCCTGCTGGATCGCCGCCCGCAGATCGCCCGAACCGACCCGGCGTGCGACAGCGGCCGTGGTCGCGTAAGCAAGGAAGACGAAGACGCTGACCGCGGTCGTCAGGAGGGCCGAGGCGATGGCGAGGCCGGCCAGCTGAGCCGTGCCGAGGTGGCCGACGATGGCGCTGTCCGCCATGAGGAAGAGAGGCTCCGCGACGAGTGCGCCGAAGGCGGGGACGGCGAGAGTGAGGATCTCTCGGTCGTGCCGTCGGCGGACGGCCTTGGGCGGAGCGGGAGCCTGTGTCATGGGCACCAATCTAATCTTCCACAGGTAAGAGATGCAATGCGACTTAGACCCTTACTTGTGAAGGCCTCGCACGCGTTGTGGAACCGCGTTTCCAGAGATCTTGGGCCGACTGGGGAAGTTTTTCTTCTGCACAGCCAGTGGATGGGATATGCGCAGGTCAGGGCCTGTGTGTGGAAACGCTTGAGGGCTTGTTCACAGGGCTGTCCACCGGGCCGTGCACAGGTTTTCCCGAGTTCTCCACAGCGAGAGGCCCGTCGTCCACAGCGCCTGTGGATAACCAGATTGGCTGACGGTGCCGACGGGCCTACCGTGGGGCGGCGCCCACCGTGTCATCCGGCCCCGGAAACCTCGTGAAACCGACGCGTCAGAACCGGAATCGGGCCCCTTGTTTTGTCAGTGTCGTGCCGTAGGAATGAGACGCACGGCGAGGTCCGCTCGGCGGACGGGAGGAGGTGGCCCGGTGAGTATTTCCGAGCCCTTGGACGACCCCTGGGCCGACAGCGGTCCCAGCGACCGCCTTCCCCCTTCCCGGCAGAGCCGTAGCGGTGGCCGTGGCCAGGGTGATGAGCACGAGCGCGGCCGGGAAGGCGGGGCCTGGGACGACGGTCCGGCCACCTTCGAGCGCGTGCCGCCCCAGGATCTGGACGCGGAGCAGTCGGTGCTCGGTGGCATGCTCCTGTCGAAAGACGCGATCGCGGACGTCGTCGAGGTCCTCAAGGGCGCTGACTTCTACAAGCCGGCGCACGAGACGATCTTCCAGGCGATCCTCGACATCTACGCCAAGGGCGAGCCGGCCGACCCGATCACCATCGCCGCGGAGCTGACCAAGCGCGGGGAGATCAACAAGGTCGGCGGCGCGTCGTATCTGCACACGCTCGTCCAGACGGTCCCGACCGCGGCGAACGCCGAGTACTACGCGGAGATCGTCCACGAGCGGGCCGTGCTGCGACGCCTCGTCGAGGCAGGCACGCGGATCACGCAGATGGGATACGCGGCCGACGACGACGTCGACGAGATCGTCAACAAGGCGCAGGCCGAGATCTACGCGGTCACCGAGCAGCGCACCAGCGAGGACTACCTCCCGCTCGGCGACATCATGGAGGGCGCACTCGACGAGATCGAGGCGATCGGCTCGCGAAGCGGCGAGATGACCGGTGTGCCGACGGGGTTCACGGACTTCGACTCGCTGACCAACGGCCTCCACCCGGGGCAGATGATCGTCATCGCCGCCCGCCCGGCCATGGGCAAGTCGACGCTCGCGCTGGACTTCGCACGCGCGGCGTCGATCAAGCACAACCTGCCCAGCGTCATCTTCTCCCTCGAAATGGGGCGCAACGAGATCGCGATGCGTCTGCTGTCGGCCGAGGCGCGCGTGGCCCTGCACCACATGCGGTCCGGCACGATGACGGACGAGGACTGGACGCGGCTCGCGCGCCGGATGCCCGAGGTCTCGGCCGCGCCGCTCTACATCGACGACTCCCCGAACCTGTCGATGATGGAGATCCGCGCGAAGTGCCGCCGTCTCAAGCAGCGCAATGACATCAAGCTCGTCATCATCGACTACCTGCAGCTGATGCAGGCCGGTGGGTCGAAGCGTTCCGAGAGCCGCCAGCAGGAGGTCTCGGACATGTCCCGAAACCTGAAGCTGCTGGCCAAGGAGCTGGAAGTCCCCGTCATCGCGCTCTCCCAGCTGAACCGTGGTCCCGAGCAGCGCACGGACAAGAAGCCGATGGTGTCCGACCTGCGTGAGTCCGGCTCCATCGAGCAGGACGCCGACATGGTCATCCTGCTGCACCGTGAGGACGCGTACGAGAAGGAGTCACCGCGCGCGGGCGAGGCCGACATCATCGTCGGCAAGCACCGAAACGGCCCGACGGCCACGATCACGGTCGCCTTCCAGGGCCACTACTCGCGCTTCGTGGACATGGCACAGACCTGACCGGGCCGGTCCCTCGGGCCGGGAGCCTGATCAGCCTCGGGTGAAATCGGCTCGACGCGGCCCGGTACGCACGGTGGACTGTGCGCATGACGACATCCGCGGAGCTGTTGCCCGCCACCAGCCGCGCTCTTCTGCATCGCATCGCCGTCGCGCAGCGCGACGGGCGCGCGCCGTCCCTTGTCGCCGCGGTCGCGCGCGACGGAGAGCTCGTGTGGACCGGTTCACGCACCTCGGTGGACGGGCACGGACCTGACGAGAACGTGCAGTACCGGATCGGTTCGATCACCAAGACCTTTACCGCCGTGCTCGTGCTGCGGTTGCGCGACGAGGGGCTGCTCGATCTGGGTGACCCGTTGGAGAAGCACCTTCCCGGGACCGGGGCGGGAGAGGTCACGATCGCCGAACTCCTCGCACACACCGGCGGCTTGGCCGCCGAGACGCCGGGCGAGTGGTGGGAGCGCTCATCCGCCACGCAGCGTCCGACCCTCGCCGATGTCCTCGGTGAGCAGCCTTTCCGGCATCCGGTCGGCCGTCGCCATCACTACTCGAACCCCGGCTATACGTTGCTGGGTGCGTTGGTGGCGGCGACGCGCGGGGTGACCTGGGAGGAGGCACTGCGTAAGGAGATTCTCGAACCGCTCGGGCTGAGCCGCACCAGCTACGAGGCGCAGGCCCCGCACGCCGGGGGCTGGGCCGTGCATCCATACGCCGATGTGCTGCTGCCGGAGCCCGATCAGGACCTCGGGCTGATGGCACCCGCAGGCCAACTCTGGTCCACGGCCCGGGACCTGGCCGTCTTTGCGGCCTTCCTCGTCACGGGCGACGACCGCGTGCTGAGTACGGAGTCCGTACGGGAGATGCGGACGCCGGCGGCACCGGTCCTGCCGGGTGAGTGGGAGGCGTCGTACGGGCTCGGGATGCAGGTGCTGCGACGGGACGAGCGGACACTGGTGGGGCATACCGGTTCGCTGCCGGGGTTCGTGGCGGGACTGTGGCTGAGCGAGGAGGACGGTCTCGCGGCGGTCACGCTCGTCAACTGCACCTCGGGTGTACCGGCCGCCACCGTGGCCGCGGACCTTCTGAAGATCGTCGCCGAGGCCGAGCCGCGGATGCCCGAGCCCTGGCGGCCGCTACCCGAAGTCGACGCCTCAGTCCTTGAGTTGGCCGGGCCCTGGTACTGGGGGACGCAAGTAGTGGCCCTGCGTCTGTCAGCCGACGGCGGGGTGGATCTGGGGCCGGCGGCCGGCGGTGGGCGGCGCTCCCGGTTCCGGCCGAACGGTGACGGCACCTGGACCGGCCTGGACGGCTACTACGCAGGGGAGGTGCTTCGGGCCGAACGGCGCCATGACGGTTCGGTGAGCCATCTGGATCTCGGGTCGTTCGTCTTCACGCGGGAGCCGTACGGCGCGGACTCTCCGGTGCCCGGCGGGGTGGACCCGGAGGGGTGGCGGGGCCTGCCGCGATAGCCGGGCATCCGGAGTCAGCCTGTTTCACGTGAAACGGCCACGTCGGGTGTTTCACGTGAAACGGGTCGACCTGCCTCGGCTTCATGGTCCGTCACAGCTGAAGCTTGAATCCCACATGCGAGGCCGAGAAGCCGAGCCGTTCGTAGAAGCGGTGAGCGTCGGTGCGGGTCGCGTCGGAGGTCAGTTGCACCAACTGGCAGTCCTGGCGCCGTGATTCCGCGACGGCCCATTCGATGAGCTGCGTGCCCAGTCCGCTGCCGCGCTCGTCGGAGTGGATACGTACGCCTTCGATGATCGAGCGGGTGGCTCCCATCCGGGACAGGCCCGGGACAACGGTGAGCTGAAGGGTGCCGACCACACGGTCCTCGCGTACGGCGACGACGAGGTGCTGGTTCGGGTCGGCGGACAGTCGCGCGAGGGCGGCGAGATACGGCGTGAGGTCTCCCGGCGACTCGCGCCGGGCGCCCAGCGGATCGTCGGCCAGCATGGCGACGATCGCCGGGACGTCCTCGAGCACGGCCGCTCTTATCTCAAGATCTTTCATGGCGGCAGCCTAGGTCCGGCATGGGAGATCGTCCGGGGCAGCCGACGCGGTGGCCGTCCTGGGCGGTCGACGCTGGTCAGGCGGGAATGCGCAATGCTTCGACGGCTCGGACGAGCGGGGCGAGCTCGGGGTTCTCGGCCGCTGTGTCCAGGGACTCACGCAGGGCCGCCTCGTTCGTAGGACGGGCTGCCCGTAGAAGCTCGAGGCCTGCGTCGGAGACGTTCGTGTAGATGCCGCGCCGGTCGGTGGGGCACAGGTAGCGCAGCAGCAGTCCGCGGTCCTCCAGGCGCGTCACCAGGCGGGTGGTGGCGCTCTGGCTGAGGACGACGGCGTCGGCGACCTGCTTCATCTGCAGATGGCCGCCCTCTCCGTCGTGCTGCCTGCTGAGAACGTCGAGCAGGGAGTATTCGCGCACGCTGAGGTCGTGCTTGGCCTGCAGGGCGCGCTCGATGTGGGCCTCGATCTTCCCGTGGAGCAGGGAAAGCGCGCACCAGCCCTGTGAAAGGGCGGTGAGTGCGGGATCTGTCGCAGTCATGGCTCGTGGTTCCTCCGTCCCGGGACCGGCTGAACACCAGGGTAGTCGATGTTCGCGATTGCCCGCGTTTGCAATTAGTCGGCGTCTGCAAGTATTGTGAGGTCTCGTAAAGCGCACCCGCAACAGTCTGGAGATGACCCCCCATGCCTCTCGCGCTTCTCGCCCTCGCGATCGGGGCCTTCGGGATCGGAACCACCGAATTCGTGATCATGGGACTGCTCCCAGAGGTTGCGGGTGACTTCGGTGTCTCCATCCCCACGGCCGGTTTCCTGGTGACCGGCTACGCCCTCGGTGTCATGATCGGCGCCCCGCTCATGACCGTCCTGGGCACCCGGATCTCCCGCAAGCGCATGCTGATGCTGCTGATGGGGCTCTTCATCGTCGGCAACCTTCTCTCCGCCGTCGCACCCGTCTTCGCCGTGATGCTGATCGGCCGAGTGGTCGCCTCGCTCGCCCACGGCGCCTTCTTCGGTATCGGCTCGGTCGTCGCGGCCGAACTGGTCGCCCCGCAGAAGAAGGCCGGAGCGATCGCCATGATGTTCACCGGCCTGACCGTGGCCAACGTCGTCGGCGTGCCGCTCGGCACCCTCATCGGCCAGTCCGCCGGCTGGCGCTTCACGTTCACCATCGTGGCCGCGCTCGGTGTCATCGGGCTCATCGGCATCGCCAAGCTCGTACCGGATCTGCCCAAGCCCGAGGGCGTACAGCTCCGCCACGAGCTCGTCGCGTTCAAGAACGTGCAGGTCCTGCTCGCTATGGCGATGACCGTGCTCGGCTTCGGCGGCGTCTTCGCGGCCATCACCTACATCGCGCCGATGATGACGCACGTCGCCGGCTTCGCCGACGGATCGGTGACGTGGCTGCTGGTCCTCTTCGGCCTCGGCATGGTCGGCGGCAACCTCGTCGGCGGCAAGTTCGCCGACCGGGCCCTGATGCCCCTGCTCTACGTCTCCCTGGGCGCCCTCGCGATCGTGCTCGGCCTCTTCACGGTCACCGCGCACAACAAGATCCTGGCCGCGGTCACCATCGCGCTGATCGGCGCGCTCGGCTTCGCGACCGTGCCGCCGCTGCAGAAGCGGGTCCTCGATCAGGCCTCCGGCGCGCCCACACTCGCCTCGGCCGTCAACATCGGCGCCTTCAACCTTGGCAACGCACTCTCCGCCTGGCTCGGCGGCATGGTGATCTCCGCGGGCCTCGGTTACACCGCCCCGAACTGGGTCGGTGCCGTGCTCGCCGCGAGCGCCCTAGTCCTCGCCGTCGTGTCAGCCGCGTTGGAGCGCCGCACGCCCGGGCCGACCCCGGTCGCCGCCCCCGCCGAGCAGCGTCACGCCGAGCCGGCCCACCACTGACGTAGCTCTCGACAACGCCCGTCGTACGGCGCCCCGCCAGACGTCCGCGCCAGAAGCCCCCACAGAAGCCCCCACAGAAGCCCCCGCAGGAGCCCGATCATGAGCACCACCACCGCCATCGCCCCGCTGACCACTCAGGACGCCGAGACGCTCGTGGACGCGGCCCGTCGCGCCGCGGAAGCGGCCGGAGTCACCGTCAGCGTCACCGTTCTCGACGCCGGCGGTCACCTCCTCGCCTTCCGTCGCGACGACCGTGCCGTCCTCATCTCCGGAGAGACCAGCACCCGCAAGGCGTACACCGCACTGCAGCTGAACGCGCCGACCGCCGACCTCGTCGACCTGGTCAAGCCCGACGGGCCGTTCCACAGCCTGCCCACCGCGCTCGACCGGCCGCTGCTCTTCATCGCGGGCGGCCAGCCGATCCACCGTGACGGCCGGCTCATCGGGGCGATCGGTGTCGGTGGCGGCGCCCCCGAGCAGGACCACGGCTTCGCCGCGGCAGCCGTGCAAACGCTCGCGTAGCCAGCGACACACACGGACGGGCCCGCTCCCGAGAGGCCGCTGCACAGCGACGCTCGGAAGCGGGCCCGTCGG
This sequence comes from Streptomyces kunmingensis, assembly GCF_039533535.1. NCBI lineage: Bacteria > Bacillati > Actinomycetota > Actinomycetes > Kitasatosporales > Streptomycetaceae > Streptomyces > Streptomyces kunmingensis. The sequence goes on along the minus strand of NZ_BAAATS010000017.1, from coordinate 129,783 downwards.
GCTTCTCAGCCGGCCGCGACCGTCAGCGGGGCGAAGCGGCGGGTCCAGTCACCGGGCAGGTCCTGGGCGCCGTAGTTCATCACCGCGTTCAGGGCGATGCCCTCGAGGCCGCGCTCCTTGAGCCAGGCGAGCAGCTCCTCGTGGCGTACGTCGATGTCGGTCCGCAGCGGCCGGTCCGTGCCTGCCGCGAGGGCGGCGACCAGGGACTTCGCCGTCTCGGTGTCGCGCGCGACGAGCGGGCCGATGACGTGCGTGTCCATATTGGGCCAGGCGGCGGCGTAACCGATGAGCCGACCACCGTCCTCGGCGACCCGCAACTGGTCCGCGAAGGCCGGAAGGCGTGCGATGACGTGGGTGCGGTCAGGACCGAACACCTCGGCGTCCAAGCGCAGGATCGCCGACAGATCCTCAGCGGTGGCCGGGCGCGTGACAACAGCGGGCTCCGTGCCGCCGGCGATGAAACGGCCGCGCACCATCTCCGCCCGGCCGGTGACCTTGAAGCCGAGTTCCTCGTAGAGCGGCTGCCCGTTCGGCGTCGCGTGCAGTGTCAGCGGTGTCGTGCCCGCCTGCTCGACGACGTACCGCATCAGACGTCGGCCCACCCCTCTGCGCGCGTGCCGCTCGGCGACCAGGACCATGCCGATCGCGCCAAGTTCGGGCCGTTCTCGGGGTCCGTATTCGGTCACCACGCAGGCGGTGACGAGTCCGCCGTCAGGGTCGTCGATGCCGTAGCCGGTACCGGCCGCGAGCAGCAGGCCCCATTTGTGTTCCTCGCGTGGCCAGCCCCGGTTCTCGGAGAGGTCGGCGCACGCGTGCTTGTCACGCGGGGTGAGACGGCGAATGGGTAGGTCGGAGAGAAGAGGTGTCGACACGCAGGTCAGGCTGTCGGACGGAGCGGGCTGGCGTCCACCGCTTTGCGGGCAGTGGCCCGATGCTGTCGACCATGTCGGCCCGGCCCCATGGGGAAGTTTCACGTGAAACAAGGCGTGGGGCCTACGTCTCAACAAAAAGGGGACTGCGGAGACCAAAGGGGCGCGCACCCAGGCCGTTGCAGCGTAACCGGACATCAAGATCGAAAACACGAACTTTCCTGTTTGCGTTCGATACGAGCGAATCTGATGGCAAGCTGCGGTGAGGGGACTGCGGACCAGGTCATCGACCCAGGATTGTTCGAGGCGAGGCATAGCAATGGACGCTCCGACCACTACGCCGACCGATTCCGGTTTGGGCGCCGGGGACGGCTGGTTCACACCGCGCATCACCCCGGGACCGCATCAGGCCCCGTCGGTTCCTGACGGGGCGCCCGGTGACGGCCGCCGGATCTCTTCGATACGTCCCGTGGGCAGGCCCAGGGCCGCCTCGGACGGGGCGGACGAGGAGCGAATACCCCAGCAGTCGCGCTCGCGCAGCCAGCCCGAGCCACCTCAGAGCTCACCCCTGGCGCGGTCCACCACCGCAGAGCCCCGCTCCAGACGTTCCGTTCGTGACAACACCACATCCGACGCGGACCTCATCCGCCGCACCATGGACGAAGTCGGACCTGTCGCGGACAAGGTCACCTCGTACTTCTACGCGCTGCTCTTCGTCCGCCACCCCGAGCTGCGCCAGCTCTTCCCTCCCGCGATGGACGCGCAGCGAGACCGCCTTCTCAAGGCACTGCTGACGGCCGCGGAGCACGTCGACAACAAGCTCGTCCTGGTTCCGTATCTGGCGAACCTGGGCCGCGGTCACCGCAAGTACGGCACGCGGACCGAGCACTACCCGGCCGTCGGCGAGTGCCTCATCGCGGCGCTCACCCGGTACGCCACCACCACCTGGGACGCGCCGACCGAGGCCGCGTGGATCCGTACGTACACGACGATCTCCCAGGTCATGATCGACGCGGCGGCCGAGGACGAGTTGAAGGCGCCCGCCTGGTGGCTGGGGGAGGTCGTCGCACACGATCTGCGCACACCCGACATAGCGGTGGTCACGGTGCGGACCGATCACCCGTACCCGTTCCTGGCCGGGCAGTACACGACGCTCGAGACGCCGTGGTGGCCGCGCATTTGGCGGCACTATTCGTTCGCGGCGGCGCCCCGTCCCGACGGGCTGTTGTCGTTCCACGTGAAGGCGGTCCCGGCCGGGTGGGTCTCCAACGCCCTGGTGCACCGTGCCCGCCCCGGCGACGTGCTGCGGCTCGGCCCGCCCGCCGGCTCCATGACCGTCGACCACAGCACCGACAGCGGCCTGCTCTGCCTTGGCGGCGGCACCGGCATCGCACCCATCAAGGCGCTCGTCGAGGACGTCGCCGAGCACGGTGAGGGGCGGCCCGTCGAGGTGTTCTACGGCGCCCGCACGGACCTCGACCTGTACGACATCGACACGATGCTGCGGCTCCAGCAGAGCCATCACTGGCTCTCGGTCCGCCCGATCATCGACCAGCTGGCCCATCTGCAACTCCCGGACGCCGTGCGGGAGTACGGCCCCTGGTACGAGTACGACGCCTATTTATCCGGCCCGCCCGGCATGATCCGCAACGGTGTCCACGCCCTGCGATCCATCGGTATCCCGTTCGACCGCATCCGCCACGACTCGATCGAGGAACTGGTCACCGTCGCGAACTGAGTCCCGTCCGCGTAGGAAGGCGACTGCGGAGAAGGCCGGTCCCTGAGAGTCGTACGGAAGAGGTTCAGCCGAGATCCGGCGCGTGCATCGCCCGTACGCCCTCGATGTTGCCGTCCAGGTAATGACGCAGGGACAGCGGCACCAGATGGACCGAGGCGATGCCGACGCGTGTGAACGGCACGCGCACGATCTCGTACTCGCCGCACGGCTCCTCGATCTCGGGGCCGTGGCGCTGGTCGAGGTCCATCGACTCCAGTCGGCAGACGAAGAAGTGCTGGACTTTCACCCCCGTCGTGGCGGCGTCCTCGCCGATGTGTTCGACGGTGTCCACGAAGCAGGGCACCACATCGATGATCTTGGCGCCGAGTTCCTCGTGCACCTCTCGGTGCAGAGCCTCCACGACAGTGGTGTCCTCCGGCTCGACGCCGCCACCTGGGGTCACCCAGTACGGATCGACACCAGGCTTGGTGCGCTTGATCAGGACGAGATCATCGCCATCGAGCAGAACGGCGCGTGCGGTGCGCTTGACCACGGGTCGGACGGTCATGGGAGAAATGTGGCCCGGCCGGTTCCACGTGAAACATTTCGCACCGGGTGCGCCCCGCTCACGACCAGTCGACAGCAGCGCGCAGCAGCCACTCGTGCGCCCGCGCGATATGCGGCAGAGCGAGTGTGCCGGTGCGTACGACGAGGAAGTACGTGCGCAGGGGAGGCACCGGCGGATCGAGCAGGGTGACGACCTCGCCGCGCTCCAGGGCGGGTGCGCAGAGATATCGGGGCAGGACGGCGAGGCCCGCCCCTGTGATCACACACGCCAGTACCGCTCGCAGATCCGGCACGACGACCGTGCCGGAGACGACGGGGCGGGAGTCGAAGACGGAGGCCCAGTAGCGCGAGACCAGCGGCAGCGATTCGTGGACCTCGACCATCGGGAACTTCTCGAGGGAGGGCGCAGCGTCGCGGTGCAGCGTGCCGGAGCCGATCCGGGCGGCCCAGCGAGGGCCGGCGACCAGTACATGCTCCTCGTCGCAGAGCGGAGTCGCCGTGAGCAGGGGGCCGCGCGGGCGGGCTGTCGTGATGGCCAGATCATGATGCCCGGCGGCGAGCCCTTCGACGGATTCCTCGGCGGTGCCGAAGGAGGCGCGTAACGCGATGCTCTGGCCGTTGTCCCTGGTCAGCGCCGTGAGCGCGGGCAGGGCTCGTTCCGCTGTGAACTCCGGGGGCCCCGCGAGGTGCAGCGTGCGGACGGCGGACTCCTCGTCGAGTCCGATCTCGGTGATCTCCACAAGGGCGTCGAGATGCGGGGCGGCCTTGTGCGCCAGCTCGTCGCCGATGGTCGTGGGGGTCACGCCACGCGCCTGACGCAGGAACAGCGGGCGGCCCAACTGCCGCTCCAGCGTCCGTATCTGAGAGGTCACCGCGGGCTGTGAGAGCCCGAGCAGCGCGGCGGCGCGGGTGAACGACCCGGCCCGGTGGACCGTCACAAAGGTGCGCAGCAGGGCGAGGTCCATGACGACGCGTCTCCCCTCCGGCCTTGGGTCGCGCTCAACTATAAATAAGTCGATAGGTCTCTGTCGCTACTGTGATTGGACACTGACACAGAGTCAACTAGCCTTGTTCGCGCGGTTCTTCGCGCGCAGAACCGGGGCGGTCCGAGCCACGAGGGGGGAGGCTCGGGCCGTCCGTTGTACGTAGCGCAGTACTAGTTGGCCGGTGAAGTACCGTCCGTGCCGACGGCTCGGCCGGCGGCCCCGGGGATCATGCCGCCCGGCCCTCCACCGTGTCGCGCACGGCGTCGAGCAGTCCGTCGCTCGCCGCCTCGACCATCCTCAGACACTCCTTGAAGCCGTCCAGATCGCCGTAGTACGGGTCCGGGACGTTCTGGTCGTCGCCGGCGGCCGCGGGATCGTAGGAGCGCAGCAGGCGCACCTTCTCCGCGTTTTGCGGAGTCGATGCCATCCGGCGCAGGGTGCGCAGGTGACCCGCGTCGAGGGCGAGGACCAGATCGTGGCGGTCGAACCAGTCCTGGTGGAACTGGCGGGCGGTGTGCTCGGCCGAGTAGCCGCCCTCCCGGAGGACCTGGACGGTGCGCGGGTCGGCGCCTTCGCCCACGTGCCAGCCGTCGGTGCCCGCGCTGTCGATCTCGACGGCGCCGGACAGACCGGCCTCCTCGACGCGGGCGCGGAAGACGTGCTCGGCCATGGGTGAGCGGCAGATGTTGCCGGTGCAGACGAAGCAGACGCGGAAGGTCATGGCAGGCGCTCAGTCCTTCTCGGGCAGGACGACGTTCAGTGCCCAGGAGACGATCGAGATGATGAGACCGCCGAGGACGGCCGTCCAGAATCCCTCGACGTGGAAGCTCAGGTCCAGCTTGTCGGCCAGCCACGAGGTCAGCAGCAGCATCAGGGCGTTCACGATCAGCGTGATCAGGCCCAGGGTGAGGATGAAGAGCGGGAAGGTGAGGACCTTCACGACCGGCTTCACAAGGAAGTTGACCAGGCCGAAGATCAGCGCCACCAGCATCAGCGTGCCGACCTTTTTGCCGGTGCTGTCCCCGGTCAGTGTGATCTTGTCGAGCACCCAGACCGCGACGGCCAGGGCCCCCGCGTTGGCGATCGTCTTGACTACGAAATTCATCATGTGTCTGATCGTGGCAGACGAGACCGGCGCGAGGCCGGTGACGAGCGTGGACAGCGAGGGCGACGAGGTCGATGAAGGCTTTCCGGCTGGACGAACTGGAGGCGGAACGCGTCGCCAACGACGGTGCGTATCTGCAGTTCCTGCGCGAGCGGAACATGTCGGTCGGGCTGTACGCGCTGAACGCGGGGGAGCACGACCCCCAGCAGCCGCACCAGCAGGACGAGGTCTATCTCGTCGTCAGCGGGCGCGCCTCGATCACCGTCGGCATGGAGACCACACAGGTCGGCCGCGGCAGCGTCGTGTACGTACCGGCGGGCGTCGCGCACAAGTTCCACCACATCAGCGAGGACCTGCGGGTTCTGGTCGTCTTCTCTCCCCCGGAGAGCTGACCCCGGACCCTGGGATTCCCTAAGGGTCGGGTCAGGGGAGGACAAGGGATCGCGAAGCCCCACGCGGGGCCCCGGCGTGTCAGCATCGGGTGCAGGAAGTCAGAAGAGTCCCGACAAAGGGCCTCGAAAGCGAAGGAGCGATGGCTGTGCGAGAGATATTCGCGGGCATGCCGTGGTGGGTGAAGTGGGTCGCGGTGCCGGTCATCGCCCTGGTCGTGTTCGGCGGGCTGATCGCCAGCGTCGTCGGATTCGTGATCGGCCTGCTCTTCAAGGTGCTGGTGTTCGCCGCGCTGGTCGGTGGACTCATCTACGTCGTACGGAAGTTCATGGCGGGGTCGTCCTCGCGCGGCGACTGGTGAGGTGCGGCGTGGACGCGGGTGAGGGCCCCGGTGGTTGCGCGGTGCGACCGTTCGCACGACCGGGGGAAGTTTCCGTACAGGACCCGCACCAAGCGGTGGCCAAGGGTTAAAGTCCGGAATCCGACGGCTCCACCCCCGTGAGCCCGGGGGTACGCGGGGGACTCACGCGTATCGGGAGTGAACCTTGGCCACGGCTGATCCCCCACCCGCAGCCCCGCAGACGCTCATCGGCTCCGTCCAGCGAGCGTTGCGGCTGCTCGAGGCGGTCGCCTCGCACAGCGAAGGTGCTCCCGCCAAGCAGCTCGCCCGGGAGGCCGGGGTCGCCCTTCCCACGGCCTACCACCTGCTGCGCACGCTCGCCCACGAGGGCTACCTCCGCAAGGAGAGGGGCGTCTTCGTGTTCGGGGACGCGGCCGAGCGGCTGAGCAGCAGCGGAGCGCGGCAGAATCGTCGCGGCATGATCACCGAGGCGCTGCGGCACTGGGGGGACGCCCTCGGCGTTCCCGTCTACTTCGCGATCTACCGCGACGGCGAGATCGAGATCGTCGCCGTCGCCGACACCCCGGCCAGTCCGGCCGTCGAGGAATGGGCCGACTTCCGCGAGACCGGCCACGCCCACGCGATCGGCCAGTGTCTGCTCTCCCAGCTCGACGAGGACGCACGCCGGGACCATCTCGACCGCTATCCGGCCCGGTCCCTCACCCCGTACACGGTGCGTGACGGCCGGGCGTTGCTGCGCAAGCTGAGGACCGTGGGGCGGATGGAACCGTTTATCGAGCGTCAGGAGTACGCGCTCGGCACGGCCTGTGCCGCGTTCCCGGTCACCATCGGCTCGACCGCGGCGGCGCTGGCCATTTCTCTCCCCACCCATCAGGCCGGGAGACTGCTGCCCGCCGCCCGTCAGTTGCAGGACGAGATCGGCAGCCTCGTAGGGACACTCGCCTTCTCTATCAGCATCTGAAAACTCACTCCTTGTAATCCCCCGTGTACGTTGAGCAAGATGCCAGCAGTGTCAGGAAGGTCATTCCTGGCCAATCGACGGCAAGTTGACGGGGTAGGCGATGCGCGAGTCGGTACAAGCAGTTCAGGCAGAGGTCATGATGAGCTTCCTCGTCTCCGAGGAGCTCTCCTTCCGCATCCCGGTGGAGCTCCGGTACGAGTCCGGGGACCCGTATGCGGTACGGCTCACCTTCCATCTTCCCGGGGACGCGCCTGTGACCTGGGCGTTCGGCCGGGAACTCCTCGTCGACGGGGTCAACGGGGCGACCGGTGACGGCGATGTCCGGATTTCCCCCGTGGAGCTCGCCGAGGGCGGCGGCACCGACCAGATGCCGGGCGAGGTGCACATCCGGCTCCAAGTGGGCAGCGATCAGGCGCTGTTCCGGGCCGGCGTCGCCCCCCTCATCGCGTTCCTCGACCGCACCGACAAGCTCGTCCCGCTCGGCCAGGAGCAGGCCCTGGTCGACTACGAGGCCGAACTCGACGAGGCGCTCGACCGGATTCTCGGCGAGGAGCAGAACGCGGGCTGACCCCCCGGCCGGCCGTCAGGGCAGTTGACGTAACGCTTCAGCAGCGCGGTGCACCCGAGCCGTTCCGCGCCGCTCAGCGCTTGCGTCGCCGCCCCCTGCCGCCGCCACGCGCCGGAGGAGCGGCCTGCGCGGGCTCCTGAGACCCCGGCCGGTCGGCGGAGACGACCAGTGCGGCCAGCGCGGTCGTCACCGGTACCGCGGCCACCAGGCCGATCGAGCCGACCAGCGTGCGCACGATCTCCTCGGCCACCAGCTCACTGTTGGCCACGTCCACCACGCTGCTCTGCGCGATCGAGAAGAGCAGCAGCAGGGGCAGCGCCGCGCCCGCGTACGCGAGGACCAGGGTGTTGACGACGGACGCGATGTGGTCGCGGCCGATGCGGATGCCCGCCCGGTACAGGCCGCGCCAGCCCATCGTCGGGTTGGCCTCGTGCAGCTCCCACACCGCGGATGTCTGCGTCACGGTCACGTCGTCCAGGACACCGAGCGAGCCGATGATGACGCCGGCGAGCAGCAGACCGCTCATGTCGATGCCCGGGTACAGCCCGTGGATCAGGCCGGTGTTGTCGTCCGTGTTGCCGGTCAGCGCCGCCCAGCCGATGAACAGTGAGCCGAGCAGCCCGATCAGCAGCAGCGACACCAGGGTGCCTAGGACGGCGACCGAGGTTCTGGCCGTCAGCCCGTGACACATGTAGAGCGCGATCAGCATGATCGCGCTCGCCCCGACGATCGCTACCACCAGGGGATTTGATCCCTGAAGGATCGCCGGGAGGATGAACAGCGTCAGCACCAGGAAGCTGACCGCGAGCGCCACCAGCGCCATGACGCCACGCAGGCGGCCCACCACGACCACGACCACGGCGAAGATCCCGGCCAGCAGCGCCATGGGGACCTTGCGGTTCACGTCGGTGACCGAGTACTGCAGGTTGTCCGGGGCGTCGGGCGCGTAGGCGACGATCACCTTCTGGCCCTCGTGCAGCCGCCGGGGTGAGTCCGGCTGCACGATCTCCGTGAACGTACGGCCCTTGTCCTTGCCGGTGTCGACTCGGATGGTGGCCTTCCCGCAGGTGCCGGTGGCCTGTTGCAGCGCGGACGAGCCCTCGGCCGTGGAGGTGTCACCGGTCGGGGTCTCACCCGAGGCGTTCACGGACTTGCAGTCGACTTTCTCGACCACGGTGACCGTGGCCTGCTGCGTCTGCCGGTCGAAGCCGACACCGGTGCGCTCATGGCCCGGGGCGCCCCCGGGCCACAGGACCGCCAGTCCGACGACGACCGCGACGGAGAACGGCACCAGGATGGCTGCGATGACCTTGCGCAAGTGCTTGGAGACGGGTGCGGCGGGGCCGTGGCTGTGGGAATGGCCGTGTCCATGGCCGCCGTCCCCTATGCCCGACGGGCCTGACCCGTGCGGCGGTTGAGGCGGCGGGGGCGGGGGCTGCTGGGTGGTGGTCACCGCCCGATCATCGCAAGAACGGCAGGGGCCCTCTATTCAACGCGTCCGAACTGACGCTAGCGTGGAGGCACCTTTGCACACGCGGGAGCTCGGAGCACCGGGCTGAGAGGGCGCTGACCTTCGTCCCAGTGCGTTTCACGTGAAACAGCGTGAAGCGCGACGACGAACAACGCTGCGTCGACCGCCGAACCTGTTACCGGGTAATGCCGGCGTAGGGAGTAGGTCTCATGACCACAACGGACGCACGCACGCCTGCCTCCAGCGGCTCGGAGCCGGAGGCCGGGAAGTCCATCGGCTGGCACAAGGGGTACATCCAGGGCTCGCGCCCGGACCTCAACGTGCCGGTACGCCAGGTGCATCTCACCAATGGCCAGGCCGTCACGCTGTACGACACCTCAGGCCCGTACACCGATCCGACCGTCGACACCGACGTCCGCCGGGGCCTCGCGCCCCTCCGAGAGAACTGGATCATCGCCCGCGGCGACACGGAGGAGTACGCGGGCCGGCCCGCCCGCCCGGAGGACGACGGCATCAAGCACACCTCGCCGCGCGGCGGACTACGCAACCTCGACGCGGTCTTCCCCGGTCGTCCGCGCCAGCCGCGGCGCGGCAGGAACGGCGAGCCCGTGACCCAGCTCGCGTACGCCAGGCGCGGCGAGATCACCCCGGAGATGGAGTACGTGGCCATCCGGGAGAACGTCACGCCCGAGGTCGTCCGTGAGGAGATCGCGGCAGGCCGAGCGGTCCTGCCCGCCAACGTGAACCACCCGGAGATCGAGCCGATGATCATCGGCAAGCGGTTCCTGGTGAAGGTCAACGCCAACATCGGCAATTCAGCGGTCACTTCGTCCATCGAGGAGGAGGTGGAGAAGATGACATGGGCGACCCGCTGGGGCGCCGACACCGTCATGGACCTCTCTACCGGCCGCAACATCCACACCACGCGTGAGTGGGTGCTGCGCAACTCCCCCGTCCCCATCGGCACCGTGCCGCTCTACCAGGCCCTCGAAAAGGTCGACGGCAAGGCCGAGGAACTGACCTGGGAGATCTACAAGGACACGGTCATCGAGCAGGCCGAGCAGGGCGTGGACTACATGACGGTCCACGCCGGCGTCCGTCTCCCGTACGTCCCGCTGACCGCCAACCGCAAGACCGGCATCGTCTCGCGCGGCGGCTCGATCATGGCCGCATGGTGCCTCGCGCACCACAAGGAGAGCTTCCTCTACGAGCACTTCGAGGAGCTGTGCGACATCCTCGCGGCGTACGACGTCACGTACTCGCTCGGTGACGGACTACGCCCCGGCTCCATCGCGGACGCCAACGACGAGGCGCAGTTCGCCGAGCTCAGGACGCTCGGGGAGCTCAACTCCATCGCGAAGCGCCATGGCGTCCAGACCATGATCGAGGGCCCGGGGCACGTCCCGATGCACAAGATCAAGGAGAACATCGACCTTCAGCAGGAGATCTGCGAGGAGGCGCCGTTCTACACGCTGGGCCCGCTGACCACGGATGTCGCTCCGGCGTACGACCACATCACCAGCGGGATCGGCGCCGCGATGATCGCCTGGTGGGGCACGGCGATGCTCTGCTATGTCACGCCCAAGGAGCACCTGGGCCTGCCCAACCGCGACGATGTGAAGACCGGCGTCATCACGTACAAGATCGCGGCCCATGCGGCGGACCTGGCCAAGGGGCATCCCGGCGCGCAGGACTGGGACGACGCGCTCTCCGACGCCCGCTTCGAGTTCCGCTGGGAGGACCAGTTCAACCTGGCTCTCGACCCGGACACGGCACGGGAGTTCCACGACGAGACGCTGCCCGCCGAACCGGCGAAGACCGCACACTTCTGTTCCATGTGCGGTCCGAAGTTCTGCTCCATGAAGATCTCGCAGGACATCCGCCGCGAGCACGGCTCCACGAAGGCCGAGGTCGAGGCGGGTATGGAGCAGAAGTCGAAGGAGTTCGCCCAGGCGGGCAACCGCGTCTATCTGCCGCTCGCCGACTAGAGCGCGCCCGCACAAGGTGAGGGGCTCGGGGCGTACAGCCCCGAGCCCGGTTCATGGCTCCGTGCTCAGCCCGGCCGTCAGTCGGGCTGGTGCTCGGGGCCGCCGTAGTCCGGGCTCGTGAAGTCCGGGCTGGAGAAGCCGGCGCGCTGTCCCGTGGCGGTGCCGCCGCCGTCGGGACTGCTGAACCCCGGCCGGTTGTAGCCGAGCTGGGGCATGCGGCTGTTGGAGCCGCCGCCCCGGCCGCCACCGAGCGGCGTGCCACCCGTCTGCGGGCCCGCCTGGGCGTTGCGCAGGAACGGCAGGATGCCGCGCTCGAGCAGTGCCTTGCCCCAGACTTCCCTGGCGCGCGTCACCTCCTCGCTGGCCTCGCCCGGGGCGTTGGCCTGGAGCGAGGTCGACCCGTTGCGCAGGGCCGTCAGGAGCAGGCAGACCGCGGCGACGAGGATGCCCGCCGCGGTGACCGCGCCGAAGACCCAGCCGACCGACAGCAGGGTGTCGGCGAAGTCCGGCGGCGGGTTGAGCATCTTCAGGATGTAGCCGACCAGCAGGAAGATCGCGGCCGCGGTCCCGGCGAGGACGGGGGCCAGCACGACGGCGACCGCGGCGATGCCGGGTCCCGTGGTCTCCGCGACCTCGCCCACGGTGGCGGCGATCCCCAGTGAGCTGCCACCACCGGATTCGGACGTGCTGGAGGTGCCTCCTTCACGTAGCGGACGGACGGGCTGTGGCGCGGTGCGCAGCTCGTCGCGGACCTTGGTGTAGTGCTCGTACTCGGTGGCGGCCGCCGTGCTGATGATCGCGGCCGCGTTGAGCGCCATGGTGCGCAGTTGTTCGGGGTTGAGCCGCTGGCCCACTGCGGCGAGATCAGGCCGGTTGGGTGCGGTACGCAGCGCCTCATCGAGGATCCGCTCGAACTCGGGGCGGTCCTCGTTCAGCAAATGCGGAGCGCTGTTCATGTGCATCCCCCGATGCTCCGTAGGGCTTGGTGGCCCGCATGGTTACGAGCCGTCGGGCAGAAACGGAGGGGAGCCTGCTACGGATAAGCCGATGGTAGAGCGGTCCCGGCACGCGGTGACAGGGGGTTTCCGAAAATTGCCCCCTGGCCTGCCGGTCCCCGCGTGCACCGCGCCTGCCCGGTGAACTGTCAGATATCCATGGGGAGTTGCTGGACCAGTAGCTTTCCGGCCATGGTCACGCCGCCGTCCATGGCGATGGCGAGGCCGCCCGCGTACACGTGAGGACCCTCGACCACCGGCCCGTTGTCCTCGCCGTCGGCGTCCTCGGTGCCGACTTCGCCCAGCAGGTACGGAATCGGGCTGTGGCCGTGCACGACGCGTGAGCCGCCGTAGGCGCCGAGCAGTTCCCGTACGGCGCCGGGGCCCGACTCGCCGTCCCGGAACGCGAAGCGCTTGGTGAACTTGCGGAACAGGTCCCAGCACTCGTCCGCGTCGTTGCGCGTGAGCGTCTCGCGGACCGTGTCGTTGACCGCCTCGATGGAGTCGCCGTAGTCGAGGTAGGCCGTGGTGTCCGAGTGCATGAGCAGGTGGTCGTCCTCGATCTCGATCGCGTCGAGCCGGGACATCCACTGCAGATGTACGTCCTGAAGGCGGTCCATGTCGGACTTCTGGCCGCCGTTCAACAACCAGGCCGCCTGAAAGGTGGCGGTGCCCGCGCCGGAGTTGACGGGCGTGTCGCCGAAGCGCTTCGCGCCGAGCAGCAGCAGCTCGTGGTTGCCCATGAGCGCCTTGCAGTAGCCGCCCGCGGCGGCCGCCTCGGCGCTCAGACGCATCACGAGGTCGATGACGCCGATCCCGTCGGGCCCGCGGTCGGTGAAGTCGCCGAGGAACCACAGGCGTGCGTTGTCCGCGGCCCAGGTGCCCTCGGCGTCGACCAGGCCCTTCTCGCGGAGCGCGGCGAGCAGCTCGTCGAGGTAGCCGTGCACGTCCCCGACGACGAACAGCGGCCCCATCTCGTCGCTCGGCCGGGACACCGGCTGAACGACCTCGACCTGCACCGTGTCCCCCCGGTTGATGACCGGCAGATCACGCTCGGTCGGGGTGTAGCCGTCGGGAAACTGCGCCGGCTCGGGGGAGTCGGGAACAGGATCGGTCGGCATCACGTTTGCCGGTACGTCATGGACGTACGCGGGAACGCGGAAGTCACGCAGCGTCTCCGTGCGCGCTGCGGGTCCCTGACCGGCCCCCTGAGTCATCGACCCCTCCACCATTGCGCCGCCTGTGCACCGGATCGGACTGCCTGGTCGCAGCGGCCCGCGGTGTCGTCCGCCCATCATAGGAATGCGGCTCGCGCTGTGTGATGCACCAGGGGTGGTGAATCGGTGACGGGCGGCTGTTCACCACACTTTTCTCCCGAATTGGTGTGGACTTTTCCTCTCGTCCGCGGGGGCGGCGGTGGGCGTCGGCGGCCGGCCGGGGCCGGTCAGCCCGGTCCCGGGGAGCGGGGCGGGCTGACCGTGGTGCGCTGTGGGCGGCGCTGTGAAGACGTCCGGACGATGAGTTCGGTCGGTATCACCTGCTCGACCGGTTGGTTGGAATCGACCCCCTCGATGGCGTCGATGAGCAGTTGGACGACGGCCGTGCCGATCCGTCGCGGTTTGAGCGAAAGGGTCGTGATGGGTGGTTCCGTGGTGGCGTACACCGTCGACTCGCTGCAGCACACGAGCAGCAGGTCGTCCGGGACGCGCAGACCGTAGCGGCGGGCCGCGGCGAGCAGATCGGTGCCGTTGGGGTCGAAGAGGCCGTAGACCGCGTCGGGGCGGTCGGGCCGGGCGAGCAGCCGGTCGGCGGCGACGGCCCCCGCGCACGGGTCGTGCGCGGGATAGGACTCGTAGACCGGCTCCTGCCCGATCCGCTCGCACCAGCGCAGATAGGCGGAGGTGGAGAGGTGCGTGTAGGTGTCCGTGGTGGTGCCGGTGAGCAGGCCGATGCGGCGCGCGCCGGCCTCGGCGAGGTGGTCGAGGATGCCGAGGACGGCGGCCTCGTGATCGTTGTCGACCCAGGCGGTCACGGGCAGGGTGCCCGCGGGACGTCCGTCCGAGACGACGGGCAGGCCCTGGCGGACCAGCTCGCTGACGACCGGGTCGTGGTCGGAGGGGTCGATGACGACGGTGCCGTCGAGGGCGACGTTCGACCACACGTCGTGGCGTGAGGTGGCGGGCAGGATGACGAGGGCGTAGCCGCGGGCCAGGGCTGCGGAGGTCGCGGCTCTCGCCATCTCCGCGAAGTACGCGAATTCGGTGAAGGTGAAAGGTTCATCCCCGTAGGTCGTCACTGTCAGGCCGATCAGGCCCGACTTGCCGGTACGGAGCGTGCGGGCGGCCGCGGAGGGGCGATAGCCCAACCGGTCGGCGACCTCGCGGACATGGCGTCGGGTGGCGTCCGGGAGCCTGCCCTTGCCGTTGAGCGCATCGGAGACAGTCGTGATCGAGACCCCGGCGGCGGCGGCAACGTCTCTGATGCCTGCCCGGCCCGGCCGGGTGCCCCTGCGGGTCGTCTCAGCCCGGCTCACCTGGTGCTTCCCTGCTGCTGTCATGGCAGGCCGATAGTAGGGCTCATGTGGCTGCATGGCGGGGGCGCATATGCACGCGTTGACAGGCACGTTTCTGCAAGGTGATATGCCGTCAGTTGCCTTTCATTGTAAGGCAGTTGGCGGTCCCGACAAGGGTGCGTCACGTGTCGGCACGCACCCGCCTGCCAAGTCGGCGATGTTGCGAGTAGGTCTCAACTCACCTTCACGGGTGATGCGCGCCACGGCGCGAGCCACCGGCGTGCGCCATGGGACGGAGCGCTCCCCCTCCCCGTACGCCTTCACGCACCTTCTGGCGGACGGCAAGGACCGGCCCATTGGGGCGGGCGGCCAATCCTCTTAAGGTGTGCAGTATTGGAACGGTGGCCACAAGGAGGACTGCGGTGAGCGAGACGAACCCCAAGCTGCGTGCGGAGCTGGCGGGGATCCCCACCTACAAGCCGGGCAGACCGGCGGCTGCCGGGGGCCCGGCGGCGTACAAGCTGTCCTCCAATGAGAACCCCTATCCCCCGCTGCCCGGTGTCATGGAGCGGGCGATCGCCGCGGCCGGCACCTTCAACCGCTACCCGGACATGGCCTGCACGGGGCTGATGGACGAGCTGGCTGACCGCTTCGGCGTCCCGGTCACGCACCTGGCCACCGGCACGGGCTCGGTCGGCGTCGCCCAGCAGCTGCTCCAGGCGACCAGCGGTCCGGGCGACGAGGTGATCTACGCCTGGCGGTCCTTCGAGGCGTACCCGATCATCACGCAGATCAGCGGCGCCACGTCGGTGAAGGTGCCGCTCACGCCGAGCGAGGACCATGATCTCGACGCCATGGCCGACGCGATCACCGACCGCACGCGTCTCATCTTCGTGTGCAACCCCAACAACCCCACGGGCAACGCCATCCGCCGGCCCGAGCTGGAACGTTTCCTCGACCGGGTGCCCTCCGACGTACTGGTCGTGCTCGACGAGGCGTACCGGGAGTTCATCCGGGACGCCGAGGTGCCGGACGGCGTGGAGATCTACCGGGACCGGCCGAACGTGGCGGTGCTGCGGACCTTCTCGAAGGCGTACGGGCTCGCCGGGCTGCGGATCGGGTTCGCCATCGCGCACGAGCCGGTGGCGGCGGCGCTGCGCAAGACGGCGGTCCCCTTCGGGGTCAGCCAGCTCGCCCAGGACGCGGCGGTGGCCTCGCTGCGCGCGGAGGACGAGCTGCTGGGCCGCGTCGGTTCGCTGGTGAACGAGCGCACCCGGGTCGTCGAGGCGCTGCGCGCGCAGGGCTGGAGCGTGCCCGAGACGCAGGCCAACTTCGTGTGGCTGCGGCTGGGTGAGCGGACCATGGACTTCGCGGCCGCGTGCGAGCAGGCCGGGGTCGTCGTGCGGCCGTTCGCCGGAGAGGGGATGCGGGCCACGATCGGGGAGACCGAGGCCAACGACGTCTTCCTGCACGCGGCGGAGGCGTTCCGCAAGGAGCTCTGAGCCGGGCCGGTCCGGGCGAGCAAAGACGCGGGGTGGCGTGGGCCGCCTCGCGTTTTCGTTGGCCCGCTTTGCCGGCCCACTGTGGCGTTGCTCGCAGTAGGGGGACCCCGCTTCGGATTCCGACAACCAGTACGACATAATGCTTGTGAATGTGAACGCGTTCACAAGCGTGTCCCGGTTCCTCCGGAGAAGTGCGGGATCTAAGGGGCAAATCGCTGCCGTGTGGCCGCGGTGATGTAAGGAGATGACGCAGTGGACCTGGCTCTGGCGCCGGAGACCCTGGCGCGATGGCAGTTCGGCATCACCACCGTCTACCACTTTCTCTTCGTCCCACTGACGATCTCGCTCGCGGCGCTGACCGCCGGGCTGCAGACCGCCTGGGTGCGCACGGAGAAGGAGAAGTACCTCAGGGCCACCAAGTTCTGGGGGAAGCTCTTCCTGATCAACATCGCGATGGGCGTCGTCACCGGCATCGTGCAGGAGTTCCAGTTCGGTATGAACTGGTCCGACTACTCGCGTTTCGTCGGTGACATCTTCGGAGCGCCGCTGGCCTTCGAGGCGCTGATCGCGTTCTTCTTCGAGTCGACCTTCATCGGTCTGTGGATCTTCGGCTGGGACAAGCTGCCGAAGAAGATCCATCTGGCCTGCATCTGGATGGTGTCCATCGGCACGATCCTGTCCGCGTACTTCATCCTCGCGGCCAACTCCTGGATGCAGCACCCGGTCGGCTACAAGTACAACAAGGCCACAGGCCGCGCCGAACTCACCGACTTCTGGCAGGTGCTGACGCAGAACACCGCGCTCACCCAGGCCTTCCACACGCTGTCCGCCTCGTTCCTGACCGGCGGCGCATTCATGGTCGGTATCGCGGCCTTCCACTTGGCGCGCAAGAAGCCGAAGAACATCGCGACGATGAAGACCTCGCTGCGGCTGGGTCTGATCACCCTCGTCATCGGCGGCATGCTCACCGCGATCAGCGGCGACCAGCTCGGCAAGGTCATGTTCAAGCAGCAGCCGATGAAGATGGCCGCGGCCGAGGCGCTGTGGGACGGGCAGGACGCCGCCCCGTTCTCGATCTTCGCCTACGGAGACGTGAGCAAGGGCCACAACAGCGTCGAGTTCTCCATCCCCGGAGTGCTGTCCTTCCTCGCCGACGACAACTTCACCTCGCACATCCCCGGCATCAACGACACCAACAAGGCCGAGCAGGAGAAGCACGGGCCCGGCGACTACCGGCCGATCATTCCCGTCACCTTCTGGGCCTTCCGCTGGATGATCGGTTTCGGCATGGCGTCCTTCGCCATCGGCCTGGCCGGACTCTGGCTCACCCGCAAGAAGTTCATGCTGCCGCAGCATCTGCGGACGGGTGAGGACGAAGCGCCGAACCTCGTGCTCTTCAAGAACAAGGCCCTCAGCCCGAAGTTCACCAAGCTCTACTGGCTCGTCGCCCTGTGGACCATCGGCTTCCCGCTGATCGCCAACTCCTGGGGCTGGATCTTCACCGAGATGGGCCGCCAGCCGTGGGTCGTCTACGGCGTCCTGCAAACCCGCGACGCCGTCTCCCCCAGCGTCTCGCAGGGCGAGGTCATCGCCTCGATGACCGTCTTCACCCTGCTCTACGCGGTGCTCGCCGTCATCGAGGTCAAGCTCCTGGTCAAGTACATCAAGGCCGGGCCGCCCGAGCTCACCGACGACGACCTCAACCCGCCCACCAAGATCGGCGGCGACCGTGACGCCGACAAGCCGATGGCCTTCTCCTACTAGGGCCAAGGGAGCGCTTCAGTCATGGAACTCCACGACGTCTGGTTCGTCCTCATCGCGGTCCTCTGGATCGGCTACTTCTTCCTGGAGGGCTTCGACTTCGGGATCGGCATCCTCACCAAGCTCCTGGCGCGCGACCGCACCGAGCGGCGGGTGCTGATCAACACGATCGGCCCCGTCTGGGACGGCAACGAGGTGTGGCTGCTCACGGCCGGCGGCGCGACGTTCGCCGCCTTCCCCGAGTGGTACGCGACGATGTTCTCCGGCTTCTACCTGCCGCTGCTGATCATCCTGGTCTGCCTGATCGTGCGCGGTGTCGCCTTCGAGTACCGCTCGAAGCGGCCCGAGGAGAAGTGGCAGACCAACTGGGAGCACGCGATCTTCTGGACCTCGCTGATCCCGGCGCTGCTGTGGGGCGTGGCCTTCGGCAACATCGTGCGCGGCGTGAAGATCGACAAGGACTTCGAGTACGTCGGCAACTTCTGGGATCTGCTCAACCCGTACGCGATCCTGGGCGGCCTGGTCACCCTGACGCTGTTCACCTTCCACGGCGCGGTGTTCGCGTCGCTCAAGACGCTCGGCGACATCCGGGCGCGGGCTCGGAAGCTGGCGCTCACCCTCGGTCTGGTGACCGCGGTGCTGGCGCTCGTGTTCCTGGTCTGGACCCAGACCGACAAGGGAGACAGCGGTTCGCTCATCGCGATGATCGTGGCCGTGGTCGCGCTCTTCGGAGCGATCGGCGCCATCAAGGTGGGGCGTGAGGGCTGGTCGTTCGCGTTCTCCGGCATCACCATCGCGGCGGCCTTCGCGATGCTCTTCCTGACGATGTTCCCGAACGTCATGCCGTCCTCGCTCAACGCGGAGTGGAGCCTCACGGTCTCCAACGCCTCGTCGAGCCCGTACACGCTGAAGATCATGACGTGGCTCGCGGCGATCGCTACACCGCTCGTGCTGCTCTACCAGTCGTGGACCTACTGGGTGTTCCGCAAGCGGATCGGCACGAAGCACATCGCCGACGCCGCGCACTGAACCCCGTCCTGCCTGCATGACCAGGTACCTACGCGCCTACGTGAGGGTGTGTTTCACGTGAAACCGATCGACCAGCGCCTGTTCCGGTACGCCCGGGCCACCCGCCTCTTCCTGTTGGCCGTGGTCGTCCTCGGTGCTGCCGGGGCGGGCCTGGTCATTGCCCAGGCGATGCTTGTCGCCGAGGTGGTGGTGGGGGCCTTCCAGCACGGCTTCGACGTGGCTGACCTGCGCACGCCGTTGCTGCTGCTGGTCGTCGTCGCGGCCGGGCGGGGGCTGGTGAGTTGGCTGACCGAACTGGCCGCCCACAAGGCCGGCGCGGCGGTCAAGTCGGAGCTGCGGGGCCGGCTGCTGAAGCAGGCCGCGCAGCTCGGTCCGGGCTGGCTGAGCGGCCAGCGCACCGGTTCACTGGTGGCGCTCGCCACGCGGGGCGTGGACGCGCTCGACGATTACTTCTCGCGCTACCTGCCGCAGCTGGGGCTCGCGGTGGTGGTCCCGGTGGCGGTGCTCGCCCGGGTCGTCACCGAGGACTGGGTGTCGGCGGCGATCATCGTCGGCACACTGCCTCTCATCCCGATCTTCATGATGCTCATCGGCTGGGCCACCCAGTCCCGGATGGACCGTCAGTGGCGTCTGCTGTCCCGGCTGTCGGGGCACTTCCTGGACGTGGTCGCGGGCCTGCCGACCCTGAAGGTGTTCGGCCGCGCCAAGGCGCAGGCCGAGTCCATCCGTACGATCACCGACCAGTACCGCAGGGCGACGATGCGGACCCTTCGGATCGCCTTCCTGTCGTCCTTCGCTCTGGAGCTGCTCGCGACGCTGTCGGTCGCCCTGGTCGCTGTCACCGTCGGCATGCGGCTCGTGCACGGCTCCATGGACCTCTACGTAGGACTCGTCATCCTGGTCCTCGCGCCCGAGGCATATCTGCCGCTGCGGCAGGTCGGGGCGCAGTTCCACGCGGCGGCCGAGGGGCTCGCGGCGGCGGAGGAGATCTTCGCCGTACTGGAGACGCCGTTGCCGCAGTCGGGCTCCGAGCCGGTCCTGGCGACCTCGGGTGTCGTCTTCGACGACGTCTCCGTCCGCTATGAAGGACGCCTCGACGACGCGGTCTCCCATGCCTCCTTCGAAGTCGCTCCCGGCGAGACCGTGGCCCTGGTGGGGCCCAGCGGAGCCGGCAAGTCGACGCTTTTGAGCGCCCTGCTGGGGTTCGTACGTCCCAGTGGCGGGCGGGTCCTCGTCGGGGGCGCCGACCTCGCCGTGGTGGAGCGGGAACAGTGGCACGCGCGCGTGGCGTGGGTTCCGCAGCGGCCGCAGCTGTATGCCGGGTCGATCGCGGACAACGTGCGGCTCGCCCGGCCCGAGGCCGACGACGCGGCGATACGGGCCGCGCTACGGGAGGCCGGAGCGTTGGAGTTCGTCGAGGCGCTGCCCGACGGCGCGGACACCGAGCTGGGTGACGACGGCGCGGGGCTCTCGGCCGGACAGCGGCAGCGGCTGGCGCTGGCCCGGGCGTTCCTCGCCGACCGGCCCGTCGTGCTCCTCGACGAGCCGACGGCCGCGCTGGACGCTGAGACCGAGGCTGGCATCGTCGAGGCGGTGCGCAAGTTGGCCGTGGGCCGCACCGTGCTTTTGGTGGTGCACCGGCCGGCCCTGCTGGCCGTGGCCGACCGGGTGATCCGACTCGAGGCGCCCGCCACCGGACGATCGCAACAGCCGCTCGAGGTGGCTGCGAAGAGCATGCCCGAGCCGCTCGCGGCCGAGGCCGAACCCGTGGACCGGCGGACGCAGGACGCGCCCGCCGGTCGGCGTCACGCCCTCACCCGGCTCCGTGCCGCGGCGCGCCCGCGCCGCTCGCGGCTGGCTCTCGCGCTGCTGCTCGGGGCGCTCGCGCTCGGCAGCTCGGTGGGTCTGATGGGGACCAGCGGGTGGCTGATCTCGCGGGCCTCGCAACAGCCGCCGGTGCTCTACCTGATGGTCGCGGTGACGGCCACGCGCGCGTTCGGCATCGGCCGGGCCTGCTTCCGGTACGCGGAGCGGCTCGTGTCGCACGACGCCGTGCTGCGGATGCTGGCCGACACCCGGGTCGCCGTCTACCGGCGCCTGGAGCGGCTCGCGCCCGCCGGGCTGCGCACGACGCGGCGAGGAGATCTCCTCTCCCGGCTCGTCGCCGACGTGGACGCCCTCCAGGACTACTGGCTGCGCTGGCTGCTGCCCGCGTCGGTTGCGGCCCTTGTAGGCGTGGGTTCGGTGGCGTTCACCGCATGGCTGCTGCCCGCGGCCGGCGCCGTACTGGCCGCGGGACTGGTGCTCGCCGGAGTCGGTGTGCCGCTGCTTTCGGGCGCCGTGGGCCGGCGCGCGGAACGGCGGCTGGCTCCCGCGCGCGGGGTGCTCGCGACCCGGGTGGCCGAACTGCTCACCGGGACCGCGGAGCTGACCGTCTCCGGCGCCCTCCCGCGCCGTACGAAGGACGCCGAGGAGGCCGACTCGGTGCTCACCCGGATCGCGTCGCGCGCCGCCACCGCGACCGCGCTCGGCGACGGGCTCACCGCGCTGATCACCGGCCTGACCGTGGCCGCGGCGGCACTCGTCGGCGTGCAGGGCGTCCGGGCCGGACAGCTCGACGGGGTGACCATGGCGGTCGTCGTCCTGACCCCGCTGGCCGCGTTCGAAGCCGTACTCGGACTGCCGCTCGCCGTGCAGTACCGGCAGCGGGTCCTCAAGAGCGCCGAGCGGGTCTACGAGGTCCTGGACGCCCCCGAACCCGTACGGGAGCCCGAACGGCCCGCTCAGGCGCCGCAGGACCCCTTCCCTCTCGTCGTACGGGACCTCGCCGCCCGGTACGAGGGAGCGACGCGGCCCGCGCTCGCCGGGGTCGACCTGACGCTGGAGCGGGGCCGCAGGATCGCCGTCGTCGGACCCTCCGGGTCGGGCAAGACCACCCTGGCCCAGGTGCTGCTGCGTTTCCTGGACGCGGATGCCGGGTCGTACACGCTCGGCGGAAGCGACGCGTACGTCCTCGAAGGCGACGACGTACGGCGGCTGGTCGGGCTGTGCGCTCAGGACGCCCACCTCTTCGACAGCAGCGTCCGCGAGAACCTGCTGCTCGCCAAGAAGGACGCCACCGAGGACGAACTGCGGGCCGCGCTCGGCCGCGTACGCCTTCTGGAGTGGGCGGACGCGCTGCCCGAAGGGCTCGACACCCTGGTGGGCGAGCACGCGGCGCGGCTGTCCGGCGGGCAGCGGCAGCGGCTCGCGCTGGCCCGCGCTCTTCTCGCCGACTTCCCGGTCCTGGTCCTGGACGAGCCCGCCGAACACCTCGACCTGGAGACGGCGGACGCCCTCACCGCGGATCTGCTGGACGCGACCCAAGGGCGCACGACCGTGCTGATCACGCACCGGCTCGCCGGTCTGGACGCCGTCGACGAGGTGATCGTGCTCGACGAGGGGCGGGTCGCGCAGCGCGGCTCCTACGCAGAACTGGCCGCTGTCGACGGCCCGCTGCGGGAGCTGCGGGAGCGGGAGGACGCGGCGGAGCTGCTGGTCGGGGTGGGAGCGGGGCGGTGAGCCTGTCCAGGCCGCACTGACGGCACCGACTTTCCTCCGTAAATGGGACTAACTAGGCTCAAGGGCATGGCAGCACCCACGGGATCCTCCGCCCCGCACCCGGCCAAGACCTCCGCGGACTCCGTGGAGACAGCGGCCCAAGCCACCCGTAGCCTCCAAGGGCTGTCCACGGAGCTGACCGCGCGGGTGCCCCAGCTCCTGGAAGCGATGCGTTCCGTGGGCACGGGCCTGGAGCTGCACTCCACGCTCGACCGGATCTGCGAGACCGCCGCCGAGCTGGCGGACGCCACGTATGCGGCGATCGGCGTCGTGGCCGAGGACGGCGCCGGGCTCTCGGACTTCGTCTACTACGGCGTCGACGAGGAGACCGCGCTGCGCATCGGACGGCTGCCCGACGGGCACCGGGGACTGCTCGGCGCACTCATCCACGACCCCGTGCCGATGCGTTTGGCGGACCTCGCGGACGACCGGCGCTCGTGCGGCTTCCCCGCGGGGCATCCACCGATGCGGACGTTCCTAGGCGTCCCCATCCGCGTACAGGGAGAGATCTTCGGAAACCTCTACCTCACGGAGAAGCGCGGAGGCGGCGAGTTCAACGACTACGACCTGAACATGGTCCGGGTGCTCGCCACGGAGGCAGGTATCGCGATCGGCAACGCGCGTCTCTACGAAGCGGCCAGACAGCGGGAGCGGTGGATCGACGGATCGGTGGCCGTGACCACCGCCCTGTTGTCGGGCGGAGACGCCGACGACGCGCTGCAGGTGGTCGCCGAACAGGCGCGCAGGCTCTCGGATTCGGCGGCCGGCATAGTGCTGCTGCCGACCGCGGAGGGCGGCATGGAGATCGTCGCCGTCGCCTCGGACGAACCCTCCGTCGCACTCGGGATGATCGTCCCGCCGGAGAACGAGATCGTCTCCGAACTGCTCGACGGGGAAGCCGTGTTCATCAAGGACACGGCCACCGATCCGCGCGTGACGACGGACCTCGCGCGGGGTTACGGCCCTGCCATGCTGCTGCCGCTCCAGAGCGACGGACGCGTGCTGGGGACGTTGGTGACGCCCCGCGCGCGTGGGGGGCGTCCTTTCACGGAGGGGGAGCGCACGCTCGCCACGCAGTTCGCCTCGCAGGCCGCGCTCGCGCTGATGATGGCCGAGGCGCAGCGCGACCGGGAGCGGCTCGCCGTCTTCGAGGACCGCGACCGCATCGCGCGTGATCTGCACGACCTCGTGATCCAGCGGCTGTTCGCCACCGGGATGATGCTGGAGACGGCCCAGCGCCGGTCCGAGGCGCCCGAGGTGCAGCGGGGCGTCGGCAAGGCCGTCGATGAGCTGGACGTCACCATCCAGGAGATCCGCACGGCCATCTTCGCGCTGCACCAAGGCCCTGCGGAAGCACCGTCGAGCCTGCGCACGCGCGTGCTGCGGGAGATCAACACGGCTGCTGTGCCGCTCGGTTTCAAGCCCTCGCTCCGGTTTCTGGGTGACGTCGACACGGCCGTCGGCGAACTCAGCGGGAAGAACCTCATCGCGGCCCTGCGGGAAGCCCTTTCGAACGCGTTCCGGCACGCGGGGGCCTCGCGGATCGATGTCGTCGTGGACGCGACTGTCCTCCTGCCGGAGGGTCCGCAGGGCGTCCGCCTGACCGTCTCCGACGACGGTGTGGGCATCCCTGAGGGCGGGCGGCGCAGCGGCCTGAAGAACCTCAAGAGGCGGGCCGAGTCGCTCGGCGGCGACAGTTGGAACGGGCCCGGCCTCGGGGACGACGGGGGCGGCACGACGGTGGTCTGGCAGGCGCCGAACTGAGCGGACGGGTGGGGAGGCCGGGAGCCGGGAGGTGGCGGTACCTGGTTCGGCGGTACGTTCCTGCGCCGTACGGGGCACGCGTTCCCCCAGCCGCACGAGTCCCCTGGGAGGGCGGCGGCGCGGCGGGCAACCATCCGGGACATGCGCCCACGACCCCGCCGCTCCTTCGTCGTCCTGGCGCTGTTGTGCGCTCTTGCCGCACTCGGCGGTCCGCCCACGCTCTCGCAGGGCGCGGAAGGCCCCGAGGCGAGTGCCCGAGTAGCGCGCCTCTTTGAGGAGGCGTCCGCGGCGACGCAGCACTACGAAGCAGGCCGCCGGGCCGCCCGCGTACAGAAGGGCGAGGCACGGAGGATGGAGCGGCTGCTGGTCCGGGAGCGGAGCGAGATCACCGTGCTCCACAACGACCTGGGCCGCATCGCCCGCGCCCAGTACCGGACCGGCGGCGACCTCCCGCTCACCGCGCAGATGCTGCTCGCGGACGAGCCCGAAGAGCTGATGCGCGGGCAACATGCCGTCTGGCAGGCCGACCTGGCGCTCAACAACGCCGTGAGCAAGAGCCGTCGTGCGGAGAAGAAGCTCGCCGAAGGACAGCGCGAAGCGGCAGCCCAATGGCACGCCCTACAAGAGCGCAACGTACAACTCGCACAACTGAAGAAGAGCATCACGAGGAAACTCGAACAGGCGCAGTGGGAGCTGCAAGGTGACGCCGACCGGTCGGTGGCGGCGGGGCGGTGCCGTGGTGCCGTGCGCCTGGAACAGCGGGACCTGCGCCCCACGCGCGCGTGGGTGCCGCCCGTGAAGACGTACACACTGTCCGCGGGCTTCGACAGCGCGGGCGAGCGCTGGGCGCACCGGCACACCGGACAGGACTTCGCGGTCGGTATCGGCACGCCCGTGCGGGCGGCCGGCGACGGGCGTGTGACACGGGTGTCCTGCGGCGGCGCGTTCGGCATCGAGGTCGTCGTGCGGCACCGGGGCGGCTACTACACGCAGTACGCGCACCTCGCTGCCGTCACCGTCGATCAAGGCCAGAAGGTGCGGGCCGGGCAGTGGGTCGGGCAGTCGGGGACCACCGGGAACTCGACGGGGCCGCACCTGCACTTCGAGGTGCGGCTCACGCCGTATCTGGGGTCGGGGGTGGACCCGGTGACATGGTTCGCCGAGCGAGGCGTGCGGCTTTAGCGGCCGGGACGCCCGGGACGGGCACCATGTGCGGGCCCGTTCAGCGAGCGGCCAGGATGGACTCGATGACGCGGGCCACGCCGTCCTCGTTGTTGGTCGCTGTGACGCCGGTCGCCGCGGCCAGTACGTCGGGGTGCGCGTTGCCCATCGCGTAGGAGGTGCCCGCCCAGGTGAGCATCTCCATGTCGTTGGGCATGTCTCCGAAGGCGACGACCTCGGCGGGGGAGATACCGCGTTCCGCGCAGCACAGTTCGAGCGTGCTCGCCTTGGAGACGGCCCGTCCGCTGATCTCCAGGAGGGCACTGGGGCTGGAGCGCGTGATGGCCGCCAGATCACCGGCCGCGGTGCGCGCCAGGGTCAGGAACTCGTCGGGACCGAGCTCCGGGTGGTACGCGAGGAGCTTCAGGACGGGCTGGTCCGCGACGGCGGAGTCCTCGAAGTCCGCGGCGAGCAGCTTCTCGGCGGGCGCGACGCTCTCGCCGGGGTCGAGGTGCAGCGGCGGGTACGTCGGCTCGTGGTGCAGGCCGCCGGTCCGCTCGACCGCGAACGCCGTGCCCGGGGCCGCCGCGCGCAGGACGCCCACGACGTCGAGCGCGTCCGGGACGGCCAGCTCCCGGATGGTGACGAAGCGGTGGTTGCCGGGCCCGCCGTGCAGATCCACGACGGCGGCTCCGTTGCCGCAGATCGCCAGGCCGTGACCGTGCAGGTGATCGCTGACGACGTCCATCCAGCGGGCGGGGCGGCCCGTCACGAAGAAGACCTCGATGCCGGCTTCCTCGGCGGCGGCGAGCGCGGCGACCGTCCGTGGAGAAACGGTCTTGTCGTCGTGGAGCAGCGTGCCGTCGAGGTCCGTGGCGATCAGCCGGGGCGCGGGGGCGGAGGGGGCCGGGGTCCGGGGCCCAGGAGTCGGTGAGGTCACCGCTCTATGGTCGCGCATATGCGCGCACGGGCGTGCGGCGGGGCGCGCAGATGAGTACGTTGCCGCCACATGCGCCCCGCCCGGCCCGTGCTGTCGTAACCCGTGGGTCAGCCGAGCTGCGCGAGGGCCTGCGTCGCGATGGCTTCGAAGACCTTCTGGTCGGCCGCGAAGGCGGTGTCGGGGATCGGCCAGTGCACGACGATCTCGGTGAAGCCCAGCTCACGGTGGTTGCCCGCGAAGTCCACGAAGGCGTCGACGGACTCCATGGGGAGGCCGCGGTCCGGAGTGAAACCGGTGAGCAGGGTCTTGTCGAGTTCGGACACGTCACGGCCGATGTCGTCACATGCGGCAGTCAGCTTTCCGATCTGACCGCGAATGGCTTGAATCGACTGCTCAGGGGTGCCGTTTTCGTACAGTTTCGGGTCACCGGTGGTCACCCACGCCTGGCCGTGACGGGCGGCGAGCTTGAGGCCGCGCGGCCCGGTCGCGGCCACCGCGAAGGGCAGCCGGGGACGCTGCACGCAGCCCGGAATGTTCTGGGCGCCGCCCGCCGAGTAGAAGGTGCCGTCGTAGGAGACCGTGTCCTCGGTGAGCAACCGGTCGAGCAGGGGCACGAACTCGCCGAACCGGTCGGCCCGTTCGCGCGGCGTCCACGCTTCCTGGCCGCTGTGGGAGAGGGCGCTCGCGTCGAAGCCCGTGCCGCCCGCGCCGATGCCGAGCGTGATCCGGCCGCCCGAGATGTCGTCGAGGGTGATCAGTTCCTTGGCGAGGGTGACCGGGTGCCGGAAGTTCGGCGAGGTCACAAGGGTGCCCAGGCGCATCCGCTCGGTGATCCCCGCCGCGGCGGTCAGCGTAGGGACCGCGCCGAACCAGGGGCCGTTGCGGAACGGTACGCGCCAGGACAGGTGGTCGTACGTGTACGCGGTGTGGAAGCCCAGTTCCTCGGCGCGCAGCCAGGTCTCGCGGGCGCCCTCGTGCCAGCGGCGGTGGGGCAGGATCACGGTGCTCAGGCGGAGCGGGGTCTGGGGCGTGCGGGCCGTGTCGTTCATGCCTGCGAGCGTATGCGGAGGGCTCCGCCGGTGCTTGGGGTGGTTGGGGCGGTAGGGGCGGTAGGGGTGGTTGGGGTGATGAGGCGCTTGGGGTGATTGGGGCGGCAGGGGTGTGGGCGCAGGGAGACCCCGGCCCCGCACCTCAGCCAGGCAAGCGCAGATAACGCGGGGGGACGGTGGCGGTGAGCCAGACACCGTTGGCACTCACGTAAAACGTATGACCGTCGCGGTGCATCGCCCCCGCGTCGACCGACAGCACGAGGGCCCGGCTGCGTCGGGCCCCGACCCGGGTGGCGGTCTCGCGGTCCGCGGACAGGTGCACGTCGTGCCGGTTCATGGGCCGCAGTCCTTCGGTGCGGATCGCGTCGAGGAAACGGGCCACGGTGCCGTGGTACAGGTACGGCGGTGGCTGCTCCGGCGCCAGGCCCAGGTCGACGCCGACCGTGTGGCCCTGGTTGGCGCGGATACGGGTCCCGTCGACGGCGAAGCGCCGCTTGTCGTTCTCCGCGACCGCCTGGTCCAGCTCGGCCCGGCTCACCCGGAAGCCGTGCGCGGCGGCCGCGGCGAGCAGGTCGTCGATCTCCACCCAGCCGGCCTCGTCGAGCGTCAGCCCGATGCGGTCCGGTTGATGTCGCAGATGCTTCGAGAGGTACTTCGACACCTTGACGGTGCGTTGCTCATTCATGGCGTCAGGGTGCCCGGGGAGCCGCCCGCGGTGCACCCACATTTCATCCGGGAGATCGCACTCGCATGTTTGATCCACAGCCAACTCGGTTTATCCACAGGCAATTTGAGAATTCTGTGGACAACTAACGTCCACCTTGCGGCACTTGCCCAATTTGACGATTATTTGCGGCTTTTGTAGTCAACGCGTCCAATGCTCGGGCTTGTACCTCGCGTTCGGCAGCCGTAGCCACGAAGGCCGAGACGTTCTCAGCACCAACCAGTTCTCGCACTGCGCGCATTGTGTCTGCCGGTATGGCGACGAATTGCGGCTCCTCCGACGCCGTGGCCGCCGGACCGTCCGCGAGGTGGCGGTGCAGGTGCTTGTTGGCGAACAGGCGCATCGCGCGCGCCAGTTCGGCGTCGACCGACTGCTGAGCGAGGGGACGCAGGCGTCGTACGAGCGAGGCGGCTTCGGCGGCTTCCATGTCGGTCGGCGGGTACGAGCCGAGGTAGCGGGCGAACACATGCTCGGTCGTGAACTCCAGGAACCGCGCCGCAATATGCTCCACCTGCCCCCTCAACTCCCGCAGGTGACCGGAGATCGCGGACAGCGGCACACCCGCAGCGTGCAACTCCACAGCTACAGCGAGCTCTTGAGGGCTCGGGATGAGGAACTCGTCGTCCCGTCCCGGTACCGGTTCGAGCACGCCGAGCTCGAGCGCGTCCTGCACGGCAGCCTCGTCGGGGTGGCCGCCGAACCGCTCGTCCAGCTCCGCCCGGGAGATGCGGCCCGCCCGCTCGTCCGTCCACGGCCCGTCCACCTCGGCGACCAGGCCGAGCACACCGCCCAGGCCACGGCCCGCGTCCCAGGCCTCCAGGAGCTCCTTGATGGAGGCCAGGGTGTAGCCGCGGTCGAGGAGGTCGGCGATCTGGCGCAACCGGGACAGATGCGCGGCCGTGTACACATTGGCCCGGCCACGGCGCTCGGGCCGCGGCAGGAGCCCACGATCCTGATAGGCGCGGATCGTGCGGACCGTGGCGCCGCTGTGATGGGCCAGGTCCTCGATCCGGTACTCGGTGACCGACTGCTGCTCCGTCACACCTCACGCCCCTCGGCCTTGACCCCGGCCGCAGGCCGGACCGTCAGATCTTCGACGGCACCGGTCGAGCGAACCTCTTGTGAGGGATGGTACGACCGGCGCAGGCGGCGGGGTACGGCTGGACCCGGCTGCCGTCGGCGGGCTCACAACGGCGGCTCCATCCGCGCGACCGCCCGCAGGGCTTTGGGCGTGAAACGGGACATGAGACGCGCCGCGCGAGCCTCCGGGGTGACCGGAACGACCGCCTTGTTGTGCGCGACGGCGCCCAGGATCGCGTCGGCGACCTTCTCCGGCGGATAGTTGCGCAGGCCGTACAGGCGGGAGGACTTCTTCTGGCGCCGCTTCTCCTCGTCGGCGTCGACCCCGGCGAAGCGGGCTGTCGCGGTGATGTTCGTGTTGACCAGGCCGGGGCAGATCGCGGAGACCCCGATGCCCTGTCCGGCCAGCTCGGCGCGCAGGCACTCACTGAGCATGAGGACGGCGGCCTTGGAGGTGGAGTAGGCGGGGAGCACCTTCGAGGGCTGGTACGCCGCCGCGGACGCGGTGTTGACGATGTGGCCGCCCTGGCCGCGCTCGGCCATCTGCCTGCCGAACAGGCGGCAACCGTGGATCACACCCCACAGGTTCACGTCGAGGACCCTTCTCCAGTCCTCCGGTGTCGTGTCGAAGAACGAGCCGGACAGACCCACTCCCGCGTTGTTCACCAGCACATCGAGTACGCCGTACTCGGCGGCGACCCTGTCGGCGAGCTTCTCCATGGCCTGCTCGTCCGAGACGTCCACGGTCTCGGCCCAGGTCTCGGGGGCCCCGATGAGCCGCGCCATCTCGGCGGTGCGTCGGGCGCTCTCGGCGTCCCGGTCGACGGCGATCACGCGCGCGCCGGCCTCGGCGAACGCGAAAGCGGTGGCCCGGCCGATCCCGCTGCCCGCGCCGGTGACCAGGACGAGCTGGCCGCCGAACCGGTCGGCGTACTTTCCGTCGGCCGCCTTGCGGAGGGCCGGTACACCCGCTTCCCGCTCCTCGTGGGCCGTGACGAACTCGCCGATCCAGGCGGTGAGCTGATCGGGCCGGGTGCGCGGAACCCAGTGCTTGGCGGGCAGCGACCGGCGCGTCAGCTGCGGCGCCCACTGCTCGAGCCGGTCGTAGAGCCGGGGAGAGAGGAACGCGTCCCCGAGGGGCGTGATGAGCTGCACGGGCGCGTGCGCGTACGCGTCCTCGCGCGGCCGGCGCAGTCTCGCCCGCACGTTGTCCCGGTACAGCCATGCGCCGTGTGCCGCGTCCGAGGGGAGCGAAGCCGTCGGGTAGTCGCCGGCCGGGATCCTCTCCACGCGCTCCAGGATCTTCGGCCAGCGCTTGCCGAGCGGCCCGCGCCAGGCCAGCTCCGGGAGGACCGGGGTGTGCAGCATGTACACGTACCAGGACTTGGCACCCTGCCCGAGCAACTGGCCCACCTTGCGGGGTGTGGGCCGCTTCATGCGCTGCTTGATCCAGTGCCCGAAGTGGTCGAGCGAAGGCCCCGACATCGAGGTGAAGGACGCGATGCGGCCCTCCGTGCGACTGACCGTGACGAACTCCCACGACTGCACCGAACCCCAGTCGTGCCCCACCACGTGCACGGGCCGGTCCGGACTCACGGCGTCGATGACCGCCACGAAGTCGTCGGTCAGCTTCTCCAGGGTGAAACCGCCGCGCAGGGGAGACGGCGCCGTGGAGCGGCCGTGCCCGCGAACGTCGTAGAGCACGACATGGAAGCGGTCCGCGAGGCGTGTGGCCACCTCGGACCAGACCTCCTTGGAGTCCGGGTAGCCATGGACGAGGACGACGGTCGGTCGCGTCGTGTCGCCCAGTTCGACCACGCACAGCTCGACCCCGCCCGTACGCACCCAGCGCTCGTGCGCGCCGTGAATCTTCGTGAGGTCCGTCATCAGATGCCCTCCGCCCAGCGCCGCACGTGCGGCAGATCGTCGTCCAGCCAAAAAGCGCTCTCTTCGGGGTCCTTGGAGTCGGTCACCACGAGGAGCTCCTCGAACTTGGCGCCCGTGCCGCGGAATCCCAGGTGCGGCTCCACCGCCCACAGGCCGGGCCGCGGGGGATGGTCGGAGAACCGGTACGGCGACCACAGCGGCGACCAGCCGTCCCGGTGCCCGTGCAGCGCGTCGCTCGCGAGGCCCTTCAGCGACTGGGTGCCGAAGCCGAAGAGCGTGGGATTCATCCGCCGTTCCCTGACCCGGTCGACCTTGTGCGCGATGACGCCGAAGGGGTACGCGCGATGCCGGTTCGCATAGCCCTGGCGGACCATCAGCCGGTCGACGTCCTCATAGATCTCGCGCAGGGGGCGGCGCTCGCGCACCTCCCGCAGGAGCAGCTCGCGGTGCGCCTCCAGATCCGCGAGGAGCCTGTCGTGCATGGGATTGAGGCCGAGACAGCCGGAGTACCCGATGTCCGCCGGGAAACCGTGGTGGATGGGGGCCATGTCGAGGATGAACGGCATGCCGGGCTCGAGCTCGCGGTTCGTGGGGAAGAACTGCAGCGGGATCCGGAAGTTCGCGAACGCCGTGCGGTCCCCGAACCAGGCGAAGGGCAGATGGAACCAGTCCCGCACCCCGCGCTCGCGCAGCCAGTCCCGCTGCATCCGCGCCGCTTCCCGCTCCGTCACGCCGGGCTTCAGCTGAGCCGCCACCGCTTCCGCGCACTCGTACGCGAGCCTCTGGACCGCTCTGAACCCCCGTAGCTCCGCGGAGAGTTCCCGTACCACTGCTGAGGTCATGCCACCGTCCGTCCGTGTCCCGGCCGCCCGGGACCGGACCGTCGCCGTACGCGCTCGTAACTTGACACTGATGAATGTGACAATGCCTGGCGGCGACGTCAAGGGGCCTGCGGCAGACTGTGGAAAACGTCCGCGATGTGTACAGAGTCACCACCGCGTCGGGTGAGGGGCCGGAGCGCGGAAGGCTACTCAGGGAGGACCCCTAGGGACCCGTAATACTCAGGTCTCATAAGAGGTCGACCCTGTGGTCTGACGATTTCGTGCGGCCCGCGACACTACGGTCGAACCGTGACTGTGATCGCGACCGAAAGCCTGAGCAAGCGGTTCCCCCGGGTGACCGCGCTTGACCGGCTGACCATGGATATCGGGCCCGGGGTGACCGGACTCGTCGGAGCCAATGGAGCCGGCAAGTCCACCATGATCAAGATCCTGCTGGGTCTGTCCCCCGCCTCGGAGGGCCGTGCCGAAGTGCTCGGTCTCGACGTCGCGACCAAGGGCGGTGAGATCCGCGAGCGCGTGGGGTACATGCCCGAGCACGACTGCCTGCCCCCCGACGTCTCGGCCACCGAGTTCGTCGTGCACATGGCGCGCATGTCGGGGCTGCCGCCCACCGCCGCCCGCGAGCGCACCGCCGACACGCTGCGCCACGTCGGCCTGTACGAGGAGCGTTACCGCCCCATCGGCGGCTACTCGACGGGCATGAAGCAGCGCGTGAAGCTCGCCCAGGCGCTCGTCCACGACCCGCAGTTGGTCTTCCTGGACGAGCCGACGAACGGCCTGGACCCGGTCGGCCGCGACGACATGCTCGACCTCATCCGCCGCGTCCACACGGACTTCGGCATCTCGGTCCTGGTCACCTCGCACCTGCTCGGCGAGCTCGAGCGCACCTGTGACCACGTCGTCGTCATCGACGGCGGCAAGCTGCTGCGCTCCAGCTCCACCACCGACTTCACGCAGAACACGGCGACCCTCGCCATCGAGGTCACCGACAGCGACGAACACCCCGACGGGACCACCGCGTTGCGCGAGGCGTTTGCCGCGCGCGGCATCGAGACGACCACCGGTGGCGAGCTGCCCGGCGCGGGCCACACCGTGCTCCTCACCGCGCAGGGCGAAGAGACGTACGACATCGTGCGCGACGTCGTCGCGGACCTCGGCCTCGGTCTGATCCGCATGGAGCAGCGCAGGCACCACATCGCGGAGGTCTTCCACCCCGCCGACAAGCAGGACGAGCCGCAGCAGAAGCAGACCTCCGAGCGCGCCGCGGCCTGGGCGGCCACCGCCGCTCAGCAGACGGGAGGGTCGCGCGATGACCACTGAGCCCATGGCCACGGACCGTGCGTCCACCCAGATCCACAACATCGGCTACCGCCACTACGACGGCCCCCGCCTGGGCCGTGCGTACGCCCGCCGCTCGCTGTTCTCGCAGAGCCTGCGCGGAGCGTACGGACTCGGCCGCTCGGCCAAGTCCAAGGTGCTGCCGATGCTGCTCTTCGTCGTGATGTGCGTCCCCGCGCTGATCATGGTCGCGGTGGCCGTCGCCACGAAGGCGAAGGACCTGCCCCTCGACTACACGCGCTACGCGGTCGTCCTCCAGGCGGTGATCGGCCTCTACGTGGCGTCGCAGGCGCCCCAGGCCGTCTCCCGCGACCTGCGCTTCAAGTCGGTGCCGCTGTACTTCTCGCGCCCCATCGAGCGTGTGGACTACGTAGTCGCGAAGTACGCCGCCATGGCGTCGGCCCTCTTCATCCTCACGGCCGCTCCGCTGCTCGTCCTCTACGTAGGCTCTCTGCTCGCCAAGCTGGACTTCACCGAGCAGACCAAGGGATTCGCCCAAGGACTGGTTTCCGTGGCGCTGTTGTCGCTGCTCTTCGCCGGGATCGGGCTCGTCGTCTCCGCCGTCACTCCGCGCCGCGGCTTCGGTATCGCCGCCGTGATCGCCGTCCTGACCATCTCCTACGGAGCGGTCTCCACGGTCCAGGCGATCGCGGACACGCAGGACAACGGGATGGCGGTGTCCTGGCTGGGCCTGTTCTCGCCGATCACGCTCATCGACGGCGTACAGACCGCCTTCCTGGGTGCCACCTCCGCCTTCCCCGGCGCCGACGGCCCCTCCGGCGGCCAGGGCGTGGTCTACCTGCTCGTCGTACTCGGGCTCATCGCCGGCTCCTACGGGCTGCTGATGCGCCGCTACCGGAAGGTCGGAATGTGACCGCCATCAACATCGACCACGTCTCGCGCTGGTTCGGCAACGTCGTGGCCGTCAACGACGTCACGATGACGATCGGCCCCGGCGTGACCGGCCTGCTCGGTCCGAACGGCGCGGGAAAGTCCACCCTCATCAACATGATGGGCGGCTTCCTGGCCCCGTCGAACGGGACGGTGACGCTCGACGGGCAGCCGATCTGGCGCAACGAACAGATCTACCGCCACATCGGGATCGTCCCCGAGCGCGAGGCGATGTACGACTTCCTCACGGGCCAGGAATTCGTCGTGGCCAACGCCGAACTGCAGGGCCTCGGCAAGAAGGAGGCTCAGAAGGCGCTCGCCACGGTCGAGATGGAGTACGCGCAGGACCGCAAGATCTCCACGTACTCCAAGGGCATGCGGCAGCGCGTGAAGATGGCGTCCGCGCTCGTCCACGAGCCGTCCGTGCTGCTCCTGGACGAGCCGTTCAACGGCATGGACCCGCGTCAGCGCATGCAGCTCATGGACCTGCTGCGGCGCATGGGTGCCGAGGGGCGCACCGTGCTCTTCTCCTCGCACATTCTCGAAGAGGTCGAGCAACTGGCCTCGCACATCGAGGTGATCGTCGCCGGACGGCACGCGGCCAGCGGCGACTTCCGCAAGATCCGACGGCTGATGACCGACCGCCCGCACCGCTACCTGGTCCGCTCCAGCGACGACCGGGCACTGGCCGCCGCGCTGATCGCGGACCCGTCGACCGCGGG
Source organism: Streptomyces kunmingensis (assembly GCF_039533535.1). Classification (NCBI taxonomy): domain Bacteria; kingdom Bacillati; phylum Actinomycetota; class Actinomycetes; order Kitasatosporales; family Streptomycetaceae; genus Streptomyces; species Streptomyces kunmingensis. The sequence continues at coordinate 95,003 of NZ_BAAATS010000017.1, read as the reverse complement.
CATCGAGGTCGACCTGAAGGAAGGCGCCCTGCGCATCCAGGCCGTCGACTTCGGGCGGTTCACGACGCTGCTGCCGAAGGTCGCACGGGCGCAGGGCATCCGTCTGCTCACGGTCTCGCCGTCCGACGAGTCCCTCGAGTCCGTCTTCTCGTATCTCGTCGCGGCGTAGGAGGCCCTGATGTACGACCCCACTGTCGCCCGGCTCACCTACCGGGCCCTGCTCGGCCGCCGCCGGGCTCTCATCCTCTTCGCGCTGCCCGTACTGCTCGTCGTGATCTCCGCGCTGGTGCGCGGACTCACCGGAGCCGACGACCAGACCGCGTCCGACGTCCTGGGCGGCTTCGCGCTCGCCACGATGGTGCCGCTCATCGGCGTCATCGCGGGCACCGGCGCCATCGGCCCCGAGATCGACGACGGGTCCGTGGTCTATCTCCTGTCCAAGCCGGTCAAGCGCCCCACGATCATCTTCACGAAGCTCATCGTGGCAATCGCCGTGACCATGGTGTTCTCGGCCGTCCCGACGCTGATCGCGGGCCTGATCCTGAACGGGAACGGGCAGCAGATCGCCGTCGCCTACACGATCGCGGCCCTCGTCGCCTCCATCGCGTACGCGGCGATCTTCCTGCTGCTCGGCACGGTGACCCGGCACGCGGTCGTCTTCGGCCTGGTCTACGCCCTCGTGTGGGAGGCGCTCTTCGGCTCCCTGGTAGCCGGGGCCCGCACTCTCAGCGTCCAGCAGTGGTCCCTCGCGGTCGCCCACAAGGTGGCCGGTGGCGACCTCATCACCTCGGACGTGGGACTGCCGCTGGCGACGGTGCTGCTGGTGGCCGTGACCGTGCTGGCGACCTGGTACGCGGGGCAGCGGTTGCGGTCCCTGAAGCTGGCGGGGGAGGAGTAGGGATCCCCTGCGGCCCGCGGCGACACCCTCGGCGCGGGCCGGCCCGGGTGCTCACCGCGGCGCCGGTGAGCACCCCCGGGTAATTCGGTGGCGCCGAAAACGACGCCACGGCACAGTAGTTGGCGTAACACCGCGCCGGTCGACCACCGGCGCCCGTCCACTGGGAGAGGAGCGCGGCGATGTCTGTCAGTAGTCCGTCGAGCTCCCTGCAGGGCAGCCCGAGGCAGGCTCCGGAGTAGTCATTGCACTCCGTCGAGCCCCGCCCAGGGGTGTTGCCCGGGGCGGCCGCTTCGAGCGCGTGTCCTCAGCGGCACGCGGGCCGCCCACCCGGAGGATTGGCCGAGTGGTAAGGCAGCGGCTTGCTAAGCCGTCGTCGGGGTTGACGCCCCGCGCGCGTTCGATCCGCGCATCCTCCGCAAGTCACCCGCGCCGCACCACGGCGCCGCAAGATCCCGCTCGGGGCGACGGACCCCGGCTCAGCCCAGCAGGCGCTCGAGCACCACGGCGATGCCGTCGTCCTCGTTCGATGTCGTGATCTCGTCCGCCACGGCCTTCAGGCCCTCGTGGGCGTTGGCCATCGCGACGCCGTGAGCCGCCCAGGCGAACATCGGAATGTCGTTGGGCATATCGCCGAAGGCGATCGTGTCGGAGGACTTCACGCCCAGACGGCGGGCCGCGAGGGAGAGCCCCGTGGCCTTGGAGAGACCGAGCGGGAGCAGCTCGACGATGCCCTCCCCCGCCATCGTGACGCCCACCAGATCGCCGGCGACGGTACGCGCGACCTCCGCCAGCTGGTCGTCGCTCAGGCCGGGATGCTGGATGTACACCTTGTTCAGCGGGGCCGCCCACAGTTCCGCGACGTCCGTGAACGGAGTGGCGGGCAGGTCGCCGCCCCCCTCGCGGTAGCCGGGGCCGACGATGACCTCGCCGTCGAGCCCGTCACGGCTCGCGGCCAGCGCCAGCGGACCGATCTCCGCCTCGATCTTGGACAGCGCGAGCCCGGCGAGCTGCCGGTCGAGCGTCACCGACGTGAGGAGACGGTGCTCCCCCGCGTGGTAGACCTGCGCGCCCTGGCCGCACACCGCGAGACCGTCGTAGCCGAGGTCGTCGAGGATGTGGCGGGTCCAGGGCACGGCCCTGCCGGTCACGATGATGTGCGCGGCGCCCGCCGCGGTGACCGCGGTGAGCGCCTCACGCGTCCGCTCCGAGACCGTGTCGTCGGGGCGCAGAAGCGTTCCGTCGAGGTCGGTCGCGACGAGCTTGTACGGGAAGGCGGGGGCGGGGGGAGCGGGGTGGCTCACTTGGTGTTCGGCTCCAGGCTGCGGTTACTTGGGGTCAAGAGTGGTGCGTCCCCCGAGGTAGGGCCGCAGCATCTCGGGCACGCGCACCGAGCCGTCGGCCTGCTGGTGGTTCTCCAGGAGGGCGACGATCGTGCGGGGCACCGCGCACAGCGTCCCGTTCAGGGTCGCGAGCGGCTGGACCTTCTTGCCGTCCCGCATCCGGATCGACAGGCGGCGCGCCTGGAAGCCGTCACAGTTCGACGCCGACGTCAGCTCGCGGTACTTGCCCTGCGTCGGGATCCACGCCTCGCAGTCGAACTTGCGCGAGGCCGACGAGCCGAGGTCGCCCGTCGCCACGTCGATCACCTGGAAGGGCAGCTCGAGGCCGGTCAGCCACTGCTTCTCCCACTCCAGGAGGCGCTGGTGCTCGTTCTCCGCGTCCTCGGGGGCGACGTAGGAGAACATCTCGACCTTGTCGAACTGGTGCACGCGGAAGATGCCGCGGGTGTCCTTGCCGTACGTGCCCGCCTCGCGCCGGAAGCAGGGCGAGAAGCCGGCGTAGCGCATGGGCAGCTGGCCCGCGTCGAGGATCTCGTCCATGTGGTAGCCGGCGAGGGCGACCTCGGAGGTGCCGACCAGGTAGTAGTCGTCCTTCTCCAGGTGGTACACGTTCTCCGCGGCCTGGCCGAGGAAGCCCGTGCCTTCCATGGCGCGGGGGCGCACCAGGGCCGGGGTCAGCATCGGCGTGAAGCCGGCCTCGGTGGCCTGCGCGATCGCCGCGTTCACCAGCGCGAGCTCCAGGAGCGCGCCGATGCCCGTCAGGTAGTAGAAGCGCGAGCCGGAGACCTTCGCGCCGCGCTCGACGTCGATGGCGCCGAGCGCCTCGCCGAGCTCCAGGTGGTCCTTGGGCTCGAAGCCCTCGGCGCCGAAGTCGCGGATCGTGCCGTGCGTCTCCAGGACGACGAAGTCCTCCTCGCCGCCGCGCGGGACGTCGGGGTGCACGATGTTGCCCAGCTGGAGGGCGAGACGCTGGGTCTCCTCCTCCGCCTCGCGCTGCTCGGACTCGGCCGCCTTCACGCGCGCCTTGAGGCCCTCGGCCTTCTGGAGCAGTTCGGTGCGCTCCTCGGGCGTGGCCTTGCCCATCAGCTTGCCGAGCGACTTCTGCTCGGAGCGGAGTTCGTCGAAGCGCAGCCCGGACGACCTGCGCCGCTCATCGGCGGACAGGACGGAGTCGACGAGCGCGACGTCCTCTCCACGGGCGCGCTGGGAGGCGCGAACACGGTCGGGGTCCTCACGGAGCAGGCGAAGGTCAATCACCCCTCCAGGCTACCGGTGCGGGGTTCCGGCTCTCGACCCGATATCCGTTGCGTGGCTTTATGCCCTAATTGCCGGAATGTGAATTTGAGGCGGAACCTGGCCGAAAAAGATCAGGACGAGCCCTTGTGGTGCACGTCAATAAGAACGTCACCTTTTCCCGAAAGGGCCAGGTGGGGCGAGACGGCTTGACTCGACTCCCTTGTGCCGGGCGGGACTTGACGGCCCGTTGTCCACAGGAGACCGAGATTCCGGAGGGTTATCCACAGGCTGTGAGAAACGGTTGTGGACACGGGAAGGGAACGTTGCGAAAGCCGCATGTATCGCGAACGATTCCCGATCCAAACCGGCCCCATGCTCACTTTCGGGTGGAAATGCTTCACTCCAAAGAGTTGATCAAGGGAAAAGGATGGACGAGGGGTGACGTGTGGGGCTGTGGACGCACTTGACGGCTGTAGGGCGATTTGTCGACCATGTCACGGCTTCCTGTCGACTTGTCCCCAGGTCGGTATCCCGCCCTGTGGATAACTCTTGTGGATGAAGAAAATCCGCTGGTCGGACCGGGTCCGGAGGCAGCCGGGAGTCGGCTGCGACGGTGGACAACCCCGGATGCGGGAGGGACACGGGAAGCGGGCTAGAACCGGCCGTCCTGGCAGCGCGCCAGCCAGTCGGACGCCGTCACGAACTCGCCGTCCGACGTCCCCGTCCGCGGCGGCCGTACGTCCTCGACGGCGACACCGGCCCTCGGATACGAGCCGAGGTAGCGCACCTCCGGGCACGCCCGCTTCAGGCCCATCAGCGCCTCCGCCACCCGGCGGTCCGAGATATGGCCCTCCGCGTCGATCGCGAAGCAGTAGTCACCGATGCCCTTACCGGTGGGCCGGGACTGCAACAGCATCAGGTTGACCCCGCGGATCGCGAACTGCTGGAGCAGCTCCATGAGCGCGCCGGGGTGGTCCTCGCGCTGCCAGATCACCACCGAGGTCTTGTCCGCACCCGTCGGGGCCGCGGGCCGGGCGGGCCGGCCGACCAGGACGAACCGGGTCTGCGCGTTCTCCGCGTCGTGGATCTCGGTGACCAGCGGCTCGAGCCCGTAGCGAGCGGCCGCGAACTCCCCGGCGAACGCGGCGTCGTAGCGCCCCTCCTGCACCAGGCGCGCACCGTCCGCGTTCGACGCCGAGGACTCCCAGGTCACGTCGGGAAGGTGGGCCTTCATCCAGTTGCGCACCTGCGGCTGGGCGGCCGGGTGCGCGGTGACCGTCTTGATGTCGCTGAGCTTCGTGCCGGGTCGCACGAGCAGCGCGAAGGTGATGTCGAGCAGCACCTCGCGGTAGATCATCAGCGGCCGGCCGGCGACCAGCTCGTCGAGGGTCGTGGTGATGCCACCCTCGACGGAGTTCTCGATCGGCACGAACGCGGCCTCGGCCTCGCCACCGCGGACGGCATCGAGCGCCGCCGGCACGGACAGCATGGGAACGAGTTCCCGGGTGGCCGCCTCGGGGAGCGTGCGCAGGGCGACTTCGGTGAAGGTGCCCTCGGGGCCGAGATACGCGTAGCTGGCTGGCATGAGGTCACCCTAATGGGCCCTGTGCGGCCCGGCTCCCGGATGCGTCCGCTCAGCCCTCCAGCAGCTCCTGGCCCACGTATCCGCCCTTCTGCGCCCCGCCCGGCACCGCGAACAGGCCGCTCGCCTCGTGCCGGATGAACTGCGACAGGGCGTCCCCGCGATCGAGCTTGCGCTGGACGGGCACGAAGCCGCGCAGCGGGTCCGCCTGCCAGCAGACGAACAGCAGGCCGGCGTCCGGGGTGCCGTCCGCGTCGAAACCGTCGTGGAAGGAGAACGGACGGCGCAGCATCGCGGCGCCGCCGTTCTGGTCGGGGCGGCTGATGCGGGCGTGCGCGTTGATCGGGACGACGAGGTCGCCGTTCGCGTCCGTCTTCTCCAGGTCCGGCTCGGTCGTCTCGTCACCGCCGGTCAGCGGCGCGCCGGTCGACTTCTTGCGGCCTATGACGTCCTCCTGCGCCGCCTTCGACTGCTTCTCCCAGTCGTCGAGGAGCATCCGGATCCGGCGTACGACGACGTACGAGCCGTTCGCCATCCAGGCGGGGGAGCCCGAAGCCGGCACGAAGATCCGCTTGTCGAAGTCGGACTCCGCGGGCTTGGGATTGTTGGTGCCGTCGATCTGGCCCATCAGATTGCGGGCCGTCATCGGCTGGGCTGTGGCCCCGGGCGAGCGGTTGAAGCCGTTCATCTGCCAGCGCACCTTCGCCGCCCCGCCCGCGTCCTTCTGGAGCGCGCGCAACGCGTGAAAGGCGACCAGGGAGTCATTGGCGCCGATCTGGACCCACAGGTCGCCATTGCTGCGCGCCTTGTCGAGGTGGTCGGAGAAGAAGTCCGGCAGCGGGTCGAGAGCGGCAGGGCGCTGCTTCGTCAGGCCCGTACGAGAGAAGAAGCTGTGGCCGAAGCCGAAGGTGACCGTCAGGGAGGACGGGCCCGCGTCCCGGGCGACGTCGGTGTCCTCGGACGTCGGTGCCTCGCCCGCCATCAGCCGCTCGGCCGTCGCCGACCAGCGGCGCAGCAGGGCAGCGGCTTCCTTGCGGCCCGCCCCCGCGGCCAGATCGAAGGCGACGAGATGGCCGCGGGCCTGCATCGGGGTGGTGATGCCGGGCTGATGTTTCCCGTGAAACATCGCCTTGTCGGCGCCGAGCGACGCCAACGCGGTGGACTGCTCGGGCGAGTTGGACGAGGCCACCGCGTATCCCGCGCCCGCGCCGACGGCTCCGAGGGCGACGCCGGTGGCGCCCGCCGTCCCGATCAGACGGCGCCGGGTGATGCCTCCGGGCGTCGCGGAGTCCGTCTCCGGTGCCGTACGGCTCTGGGTGTCAGCCATGCTGGTTCAGCCGATCTTCGCGTTCTTGGTGACCGTGACCTGGTCGATGTCGGAGGTGCGCACGGTCACCGCGATCTTCCACTCGCCGGCCACCGGGACCTGGACGCCGCTCGCGCTCCAGTGTCCCGTGGCGATGTGGTCGGGCACGACGGGCAGGGGGCCGAGTTTCTTCGCCTCCAGGGTGAAGGCGACCTTCACCTCGGGGACGTCGAAGGCCTTGCCGTTCGGCCGCTCTACGTAGACGTGCATTTCGTTGTTGCCGGTGCGGCCGGGGTCCAGGTCGAGCAGGACCGTGCCCTTGCCGTCCGCGGCGCCCGTGTCGAACGGCAGCTTCAGGGACAGCGGGCCGGACTGGGTCTGAGCGGCGGAGGTGGCGGACTTGGCCTCTTCCTCCGTGCGGCCCGGTTCGGTCGAGGTCAGCACCGTGGTGACGGCGAGCAGGACGACCGCGACACCCGCCTCGGCGAGCACGGAGCGACGCAGGCCGAAGCGGTGCGGGTCGGCGTCGCGGACGCGCTTCTCACGGGCGGTGGCGACCGCGGCGCGCTGGCGGGCGAGCTGGGCGGCCCGCTCGGGGTCGGCACCGTCGGCACCGTCGGCACCGGCGGAGCCGTCCGCGCCGGGAACGGCCGCCTCGGAGCCGTCCTCCTCCGGGCCGCTTTCCTTGGCACTGGCGCCGACCGTGACCGGCGTCTTCGTCTCGGACGTGCGCTGCTCCACGACGGCGGTGGCGGCGGCCTCGGGAGAGAGCCGCTCGGAGAGCCGCCCCGTCCACCTGCGGGAGAACCACGCGATGCCGAGGAGTACGGCGATGAGCCCGACCTTGAGGAGCAGCAGCTGCCCGTAGCGCGTCCCGGTCAGCGCGGACCAGGAGCCGACCTGGCGCCAGGACTGGTAGAGCCCGGTCGCGGCAAGCACGACGACGCTGCAGAACGCCACCCGGGAGAAGCGGCGTACCGCCGAACCCTCGATGGAGGGCGCCCGGTACAGCGCGACGAGCAGCGTCGTCAGGCCGCCCAGCCACGCGGCCACGGCCAGAAGATGCAGCACGTCGACGGGCATCGCGATACCGGCCTGGATGCCGGTGGAGGCGTGCTCCGCCATGGCCCAGGTCGCGCCGAGCCCGGCGGCGACCACGGCGCCGCCGATGGCGAGCCCGAAGGTGAGGTCCTTGACCTCCTTCTCGTCGCCGTCCTCGGTCCTCTTCACGTAGGCGCCGAAAAGCACGGCGATGAAGAGGGCCGCCGCGGCGAGCAGCAGGAGACGGGACGTGAGCGCCGCGCCGGTCTTGGTCTGCAGCACCTGCCCGAGCAGCGTCATGTCGAAGAGGTCGCCGAGCTTGCCCGAGCCGGTGTACGAGCCGCGCATCAGCAGCAGGGCGAGGGTGGCCGTGGTGAGCGCGGTCCAGCCGCCGACGACGACCCGCTGTACGGGCTTGATCGCGGCGCCGCGGGGCCAGCAGCCGAGGACGAACGCGGCGCCGCCCACGAGCAGGGTGAAGCCCGCGTACGAGACGTAGCGGGCGATGCCGTAGAGGCCGCCGACGAGCCCTCCGCCGGCGTTCTGGTCGGTCAGGACCGCGGTGGTCTTGGAGGGGGCGCCGACGGAGAAGGTGAAGGCGCCGGAGACGGGATGGCTGTCGGCGGAGACGACCTGGTAGGCGACGGTGAACGTGCCGTCCGGCAGGCCCGCGTGGAGCCCGACCGTGTAGGTCGTGCCGCCGGGGTGGCCCACCTTGCCGTTGTCGACCCGCTTGCCCGCGGGGTCGAGCACGCGCACCGCGCCACTGGACATGGCGACGCCTTCGGAGAAGGTCAGCGACACCTGCTCGGGTGCCGTCTGGACCACCGCTCCCTGCTGGGGATCGCTCCCGGTCAGCGCGGCGTGCGCGGACGCGGGGGCGGCACCGGCCAGGAGCGCGCCGGTGACGGCGAGGAACAGCAGCACCAGGTGCCGGAAACGGGGAGCGATGGTCTTCACGTACGGGTCAGCCCCTTCAGTGAGAAGCGTGCGACGCGTGCGACGTCGGGTTGTAGGTCGCGGCCTTCACCGGGAAGGAGACGGTGACGGTGCCGGTTTTCGTGAAGTGCAGCTTCACCGACACCTTGTCGCCCTCCTTCGGCTTCCGCTTCAGGTTCTCGAACATGAGGTGGTTGCCGCCCCGTTCGAAGTCCAGCTCGCCGTCCGCGGGCACGGCGAAGGACTTCTGCTCCTTCATCGCGCCGCCCTCGGTGGTGTGCAGGGTGACCTGCCCGGCGATGTCACTGCTGGCGGAAGAGAGGGTGTCGGCGCCGCCGCTGTTGTGGACGAGGAAGAACCCGGCCGCCATGTCACCGGAGGCGGGCTCGGGGATGAACGCGCCCTCTACCTTCACTTCCGGTGTGCCATCAGAACTGTCAGACCCACAGGCGGTGAGCCCGAGCCCGCAGGCCAGCACTATGGCGCCCAGAGCCAAGGGGGTGCGCTTCACGGCTTGGCCCCCTGGATGAGCTTGGGGAGGTCCTTGGTGTAGTCGTCGACGGTGGCTTCCTCGCCGTACAGGACGTAGCCGCCGTTCGTCTTCGGCGAGAACGCCATGACCTGCGTGCCGTGCATCGACACGAGTTTGCCGTTCTTGTCCTTCTGCGTCGGCTCGATGGAGATGCCGAGCGTGCGGGCGCTGCCCTGGATGGTGGCGAAGTCGCCGGTCAGGCCGATGAAGTCGGAGTCCTGCGCCTTGAGCCACTTACCGAGCACGGCCGGAGTGTCACGGTCGGGGTCGGTGGTGACGAAGACGACCTGGAGCTTGTCCTGCTCGGACTTGGGCAGGGCCTTCTTGGCGACGGCGATGTTGCTCATCGTCAGCGGGCAGACGTCCGGGCAGTGCGTGTAGCCGAAGTAGATCAGCGTCGGCTTGTCCTTGGTCTGCTCACGCAGGTCGAACTTCTTGCCGTGGGTGTCGGTCAGGACCAGGTCCGGCTTCTCGAAGGGCTTGTCGAGGACCGTCGCGGCCTTCTGCGAACCGGCCTCGGTCGACACGTCGGCGACGGCCTTGCCGCTGTCGTCACCGCTGCCGCAGGCCGACAGGGTGAGGGTGGCCGCCAGGACCAGTCCGGCGGCGGCGAGCAACTTCTTGTTCATGGTCTTGCGCATAGAAAAATGTCCCAGATGTGAGGGGGCCGGCGGTTGCCGGGGTCGCCCACCGCGACCTCGGCAACCGCCGCGGGTGGTTCAGCTGGTGGTGCGCCGACGGCCCGCCAGCACGCCGAACGCCACACCGGCGGCACCGATGACGATGCCGACGATGCCGAGGACGCGGGCGGTGGTGTCGCTGTCGGAGCTGTCGGACGACGTGCTGGAGGCCGCGGTGGCCTCCTTGTCGTCGCCCTTGTCGTCGTCGGAGGCGCCGGACGCCCCGTGCTCGTCATCGGCCGCGGCCGTCAGCGCGAGGGTGGGCGCCGGGTTCTCCGGCTCCTCCTCGCCCTTCTGCTGCGGCTCGATCCAGCGCACGACCTCCTTGTTGTCGTACGTCTGGATGGCCTTGAAGACGAGTTCGTCGGCGTCGGTCGGCAGGGCGCCGATGGAGACCGGGAACTTCTGGAAGTAGCCGGGCTGGACGCCCTTGTCGGCGCCGGAACCGGTCGCGGTCCAGGTGACCTTGGAGACCGCCTCGGTGATCTTCTCGCCGTGCATCTCCAGCGGCTTGTCGAGCTTCGACTTGGTGACCTCGGCCTTCCAGCCCGGGATCGGCTGCGGCATCACCGAGGCGAGCGGGTGGTCCGTCGGGAAGCTGACCTCGAGCTTGGTGGTCGCGGCGTTGTCGCGCTCGTTCGGGACCTTGAAGTCGACCACGGCGTAACCGCCCTTGGCGGCGGCGCCCTCCGGCTGCACGCTCACGTGCGCGAAGGCGGGAGCGGAGACGAGGACGACGGAGGAGACGGCGGCGGCACCGACGAGAGCGGCGCGGGACATCTTCTTCATGACAGAGAGAACTCCACGTTCAGCGGGATCCAGCGAAGGGTGAGGGGCGCGTCCGCGCAGCACCGCACCAAGTAGCGGTGCAGCACCGCACCAGGTAGCGGCGGAACACCGCACTAAGTAGCGGCGGAAAACGCGGGTACGCGCGCGTGCCGCACAGCACGCCTCACCCACAGGGACCACTCGGGTCGCGCAGGAGTTACGGGAGCTGTGTCAGGCGGCGAGAAGGAACGTGTCGGCAGCGGCCGGTGGCCCGCGCCGGATCACGGAGTGCTGAAGTTCCGCCGTACGCAGGGCGGGCAGGGCACGGAGCCCGGCGCGGGGCGCGCACAGAAGCGCCTCGGGCGCCCCGGGAAGGCCCGCCCGCAGAGCGCGTACGAGACCCAGCGCGGCCCGCAGGGAACGTACGAGCGTGGCTTCCGCGACTCCCTGCGCCGACAGCTTCGAGAGCCGCACGATCCGGCCCACGGCGAGATCGCCGCGGCGCAGCAGCCACCCGGCGCCGACCGCGGCCAGCAAGTGCCCGATGAGCATGGGCAGCGACGGCAGCAACGGCATCGAGGAGCCGGCCACGACCGCCACGTCGTGGTGCATCCCGCCCGCGGCGTCCGCGGGGACGCGCGCGTGGTCGAGGATCCGCTGCGCCTGCACAGGGCTGAGCGCCGAGGCACCCGCCCCGCACATCAGGTGCGCGGCCCGCTCCACGACGGAGGGTTCCGCCGCGCCCGTGGCCATCGAGGCCTGCTGCCCGAGCCCGAAGAGGCTGTGCAGACCGATCTGCCCGATCCCCAGCGTGACGGCGATGCCCGGCAGCGACCGCTCGCGGCCGGCCAGCGGAACGGCCACACAGAAGACGGCGAGGAAGCCGAGCGACAGCGTCCACAGCGGAACGGTGGCGGTCGAACCGAGGACGTGCCCCGCCGCGGACAGCACGACGCAGACCGCGGCGAACACCGCGGCCCTCAGCAGCCGGAGATCGGCCGCACTGCGCGCCTTGCGCTGGCGGGGGGCAGACATGGCGGGGTCATCATCCCACTGGCCTTTGCCGTCCCATACGGCAGGTCCACAAGGTCCGGAATCTCCCCTACCGCGCCGGGTGTCCCGCTCGCGTCGGCCATATGGGCGGTATCACGTCAACTGAGCGATTGCAGAGGGCCTCTGGCGGCAATACGTATCGGTATGTCAAGCCGCGGCCAGGAGGCTGGAGCATGAGCATCTGGTGGTCCCTCCATCTGCGGCGCGAGGCTGCGAGCGTGCCGCTCGCCAGGCGCCTCTTCGTCGGCACCATGGAGACGGCGGGCGTCGACCCGGACATCTCCTACGACCTGTCGGTCGCCCTCAGCGAGGCGTGTGCGAACGCCGTCGAGCACGGGGGCGGCGCGGCCGAGAGCGAGACGTCGGACGCGTACAGGGTCACCGCGTACCTGGACGGCGAGATGTGCCGCATCGAAGTGGCCGACTCCGGTCCGGGCTTCCCCCCGCTCCGGGGCCGTGCGCCTCTCCGCCAGGCATCCGACGACGCCGAGAACGGCCGGGGCCTCTGTCTCATCCACGAACTCGCCGACCACGTGCACGTAGACAACAGGCCCGGCAGGGACGGTGTGGTGGTCAGCTTCGACAAGATGCTCAAGTGGCGGACGGACACTCCGCTCATGGCGGTCTGAGAACGCGATCGGGCGGGGCCGTGAACGCCGACCGCGTCCACGACCCCGCCCGATCGCGTCTATATGCCGAGGGTCAGCCCTTCAAACGTGCCATCCAGGCCTCGACCTCGTCGGCCTGCCGCGGCAGCCCCGCCGACATGTTCCGGTTGCCGTCCTCCGTGACGAGGATGTCGTCCTCGATGCGGACACCGATGCCGCGGTACTCCGCCGGCACGGTAAGGTCGTCGGCCTGGAAGTAGAGACCCGGCTCGACGGTGAGGACCATACCGGGCTCCAGCGTGCCGTCCACGTACGTCTCGGTCCGCGCGACCGCGCAGTCGTGGACGTCCATGCCGAGCATGTGACCGGTCCCGTGCAGGGTCCAGCGGCGCTGCAGACCCAGCTCCAGGACGCGCTCGACGGGCCCCTCGACGAGACCCCACTCGACGAGCTTCTCGGCGAGCACGCGCTGCGAGGCGTCGTGGAAGTCGCGGTACTTGCCACCCGGCTTGACGGCCGCGATACCGGCCTCCTGGGACGCGTACACGGCGTCGTAGATCTTGCGCTGGATCTCGCTGTACGTGCCGTTGATCGGCAGCGTGCGCGTGACATCGGCGGTGTAGTACGTGTGCGTCTCCACACCGGCGTCGAGCAGCAGCAGGTCGCCGGAGCGGACCGGGCCGTCGTTGCGGACCCAGTGCAGGGTGCAGGCGTGCGGACCGGCGGCGCAGATGGAGCCGTAGCCGATGTCGTTGCCCTCCACGCGTGCGCGCAGGAAGAACGTGCCCTCGATGTAACGCTCGCTCGTCGCCTCGGCCTTGTCGAGGACCTTCACGACGTCCTCGAAGCCGCGCACCGTCGAATCGACGGCCTTCTGCAGCTCGCCGATCTCAAACGCGTCCTTCACGATCCGCGCTTCGGAGAGGAAGGTCTTCAGCTCGTCGTCGCGCTCGGCGGTGACCTTGTCGGTCAGCGCCTCTTCGATACCGGCGTCGTAGCCACGTACGACGCGTACGGGGCCGGTGGCCTCGCGCAGCTTGTCGGCGAGCTCGCGCACGTCGGCGGCGGGGATGCCGTGGAGCTTCTCGGCCTCGGCCAGGGAGTGCCGGCGACCCACCCACAGCTCGCCGTCGCCGCCGAGCCAGAACTCGCCGTTCTCCCGGTTCGAGCGCGGCAGGAGGTAGATCGTCGCCCGGTGGCCGCCGGCGACCGGCTCGAGGACGAGGACGCCGTCCTCGGTCTGGTTGCCGGTGAGGTACGCGTACTCGACCGAGGCGCGGAAGGCGTACTCGGTGTCGTTCGAGCGGGTCTTGAGGTTGCCCGCGGGCACGACGAGCCGCTCGCCGGGGAAGCGGGCGGACAGGGCGGCGCGGCGGGCGGCCGTCTCGGCGGCCTGCGCGATCGGCTGCAGGTCGTGCAGCTCGGTGTCGGCCCAGCCGGACTTCATGTTCTCGGCGAGCTCGTCGGACACGCCCGGGTAGAGGCCGTTCTTGCGCTGCTTGATGGGCTCGTCGCCCTCAGGGGCCTCCGGGTTCTCCGGGGTGAGCTCCTCCGACACGGTTCCTCCTCGACGGGTCCGTTGAATGACCTGGGTATGGCCGGATATGGCAGTGGACCCCCTCCATCGTACGAGCGTACGGAAGGGGGTCCAGGGCCGGAGGGCCTCTTACCCGGAGTGCGGTGGCGGCTACGCGAAGCGGGCCGCGAGCAGCACGACGTCCTCGTCGCTGTCGACGGCGTCGAGGCCCTCGGGGAGCATCGCGTGCAGCACATGGTCGGCGATCGCGCCCGGGTCCTCGCGCAGCGCCTTGGGGACGCCCGCCGCGGCCGCGTGCAGCCGGGCGAAAGCACGGTCCATGGGGTCGCCGGTGCGGTGCAGGAGACCGTCCGTGTACAGCAGCACGGTCTCGCCCGGGTCCGGCGCGATCTCCACGCTCGGCGCCTCCCAGCAGGCGAGCATCCCCAGTGGCGCGGAGAGCGTCGTCTCCGCGAACTCCGTCCGCCGCTCGCCGATCACCAGGGGCGGGCTGTGCCCCGCGCCCGCGAGAACGATCTTGCGTAGCGCGGGCTCGCAGTAGGCGAAGAGAGCGGTCGCGCTGCGCGCAGGCTCGGTCAGCCGGAGCAGCAGCTCCAGATCGGACAGGACCGCGACGGGGTCCTCGCCCTCCATCACCGCGTACGCGCGCAGCGAGGCGCGCAGCCGGCCCATCGCGGCGAGCGCGCTGGCGCCGGATCCGGTGACGGAGCCGACCGCGAGGCCGAGTGCTCCTTCGGGCAGCGGCAGCGCGTCGTACCAGTCGCCGCCGCCGCGCGGTCCGCTGCGATGGCGCACGGCGAGCTGTACGCCCGCGACGCGGGGCAGCCGCGCGGGCAGCAGTTCGTCGGCGACCGTGCGCGACCACGCGCGCGTGCGCTCCAGTTCGAGCAGGCGGGCCAGGTGCTCGGTGGCGTAGCGCGCGTACAGGCCGATGAGGTGGCGCTGGCGTTCGACGGGCGCGGCCGGCTCGTCGTAGAACCAGACCGCGGCGCCGAGCCGGCCCGCGTCGTCGGTGGCGAGGGGCAGCGCGTAGCTCGCCGCGTAGCCGAGGCGGGCGGCGACCTCGCGGTGGCGCGGGTCGAGCCCGTCCTCGGCGAACAGGTCGGCGCGGGTCTCGTCCTCGGTGCTGAAACCGTCGAGGATGCGCCCGTACGACGTCGCGCCGCGCGGGACGGTCTCGATGTGGCCGAGGTCGGGGCGGGACAGGCCGAGGCCGACGGTGGTGTCGGGGCCGAGCCCGTCGCCCGGCTCCAGGACGACGAGACCGCGCCGGGCGCCCACCAGGGCGGCTCCGGCGCGCAGGAGTTCGTGCAGTGCTTCTTCCAGTGCCGCTGTGCGGGCCAGCCGTTCCGTGAGTTCGTGCAGTGTCGTGAGGTCGGAGACCCAGCCGGCGAGTCTGTCCTGGATCACGGCTCCCGGGGCGGCCGGTGCGGGAGGGGCCGGTGAAGCCGCGGGCGCGGGCGCGACAGTGTGGGCGGGAGGGGGAACCTGTCCAGGAGGGGAATCGATTCCGGCCACTTTCGGCAGACGTGGGGTTGTCATGGCTTCCGGCTTTCCGACCGGCGCGTATTGCTCGATAGCATCGCAAACCCCCATGTCATTCTGCGTCGCCAGCAATGTCTCCACATGTACACGCACTGGAGAGGGGATGTCCAGCATTGTCCTGCTGGGATTCCTGGTGTCTGTGGTGTTCAAGTGGTTTTTGCGGTAATGCGATCTCTGTTCTCCCCCGGCCGCCCTGCAGCCATCCAGATCGTTCCAAGATGGCCGAAAACCGACTCGGTGAACGGTGTATTGAGGTCGACTGGCATTGTTCGACGGAGCGTCATAGCGGCCGCGGTGGGTACGTACTCGGTGAAGACCAGGGGCAGTTGGGATCAACCCGGAACCTGGTGACGGACCCGGGCGTCTTAACCATCGACGACCGTGCCCCATCCTCCCGTGGGGGAGGCGACGAGAAATACGCGGGACGGCAAACGCCAGGCGCCGCCACCCCACGCCAGGCTTTTAAAGGACACGGCAGGCGCTCGGACTATAGGGGTTACCCCTGCCTCAGGCCGGCAGCACAGGCTGAGGTCAAGCGCTCCAGCTCGTACGCACAGTGACTGTTCGACACATGGTGTGATGTGGCCCACAGCGTTCTCTTCGGTCAACGGAAAGGAACGAGCGCTCATGCGCGAGATCCTCGGAAGGCGACGCAGGCTCCTGTCCAGGCGTGACAGCGGGAAGTCTGACCTGATCAGCGCGGCCCTCACGTACGCGACATCGTGGCAGTGGCCGGTTCTGCCCGGCATAGCGCTCGCGGCGGCGGGACGCCGCGACGGAGTCCGCTGTGCCTGCCCCGACCCGGAGTGCACAGTGCCCGGCGCCCACCCCTTCGACCCGGGACTGCTCGCGGCGACGACCGATGAGCGCATGATCCGCTGGTGGTGGACCAACCGGCCCGGAGCACCGGTCGTGCTCGCTACTGGTGCCTCGTCCGGGGCGTCCGGGGGGCGCGCACCCTGCGCCGTGAGCCTTCCTGCTGTCGCGGGCGCCCGCGCGCTCGCCGCGCTCGACCGTGCCGATGTCCGGCTCGGCCCGGTCATCGCCACCCCGGAGCGGCTCGCGATCCTCGTGGCGCCGTACTCCATGGAGCAGCTCGGCGAGCTTCTGTACGCGCAGGACTTCGTCCCCGGCTCGCTGCGGTTCCACGGCGAGGGCGGCTACCTCGCTCTGCCGCCGTCCGCCACGGGCGCGGGGCAGGTCCGCTGGGAGCGCGCGCCGCTGCCGGGTTCGGCGGCTCCCTGGACACCCGATGTGGAGGCCGTGGTCGACGCGGTCGTGGACGCGCTCACTCGTACGGGTGTGAGCGCGCCCGAGTTGTAGCGGTATGCGGCGCGCGGCGAGCCACCGTGACGGGCGTGCGCCGATATCTTCGGCGCATGCCTGCCGCGCCCCCTCCCCCCACGGTTCCGAACGGGCTCGAGCAGGGGAGGCCCAGGCCCCCTTCGCGCCTTCGACTGCTCGGTCTTGTCTCCGGGGTCGTACTCACCGCCGCGCTGCCGTTGGCGGGCGCGTCCGCGGGCCCCGTGAGCGACGAACCAGGTCGGCAGTCCGCATCTAAGACGTCCGCACCTAAGACGTCCGCACCTAAGACCTCCGCATCGAAGAAGTCCGCATCGAAGACGGAGGCCGCGCCGGCGGGCACGGCCGAAAAGGGTGACGACCGGACGGACGGCGCCGCGAGCGTCCCGGCCGACGGCACCGCGGACGAGAAGTCCGGCGCCGCGGCTGATCGCCCGTCCTCCTCCCTGCTGACCGGCCTGGGGCTGGCCGCTGCCGCCCAGTGCGGCCCTCAACTCACCTCTCCCGAAGGGATCGAGGCGCAGACCTGTGTCCTGCGGCAGGAGCGGGACACCTGGGCGCGTACCTACTACCGCAACACGACGGGCGGAGGGCTGAGCGCCGTACTGACCCTGATGGCGCCCGGCGGACGCACCGTGCAGATCACCTGCGTGGTGGGCGCCGAGGACGAGCCGGGTATGTGTGAGACACCGCGCGGACGGACCCGGGCGGAGCCCGCTCGGTACGCCGCGGTGGCGGAGTACGCGGCGCACGGCGACGGGCCGCTGCTGCTCCGGTCGGGGAGCAACTCCGCGCCTGCGTACGGGCGTTGAGCGGCGTCGGGCGGACGCGGACATGAAAGCGCCCGGTTGCTGGCGACGGGGGATGCACCAGCAACCGGGCTACTTGAACGGTAACAAGAGATCGGCAGTTAGCAAATTCGATCTCTTCTATTCGGACATGGATTTACCTGCAACTACCGGGAGTTGTGACCGGAGTCACCCGCTCCGGTACGGCTTCAGCTGAGCGTCACCTGTCGGTTGGTGAGCCCCCCACGCGCGCGACGCTCGTCCGCGGTCAGCGGCGCGTCCGTGGCGAGCGCGGCGGCGAGCCGCTCGGCGAACTCGGCGGCCGGCTTCTCGACGTCCTCCGCCTTCACCGCGCTCGGCAGGTCCCACACGGGAACCGTCAGACCGTGCGCCCGGAACGAACCGACGAGACGCGTGCCCTCGCCGAGCGAGGACGTGCCCGCCGCGTGCAGCCGCGCGAGCGCGTCGAGGAGCTTCTCCTCCGGGTGCGGCATGACCCAGCGAAGGTGGTTCTTCTCCGGGGTCTCGCACCAGTAGGCGCTGTCGACACCGGTGAGCTTCACGGTCGGGATGGCCGCGGCATTGGCCCGCTCCAGTGAGGCGGCGACCTCACCCGACGCGTTCTCCGAGTCCGGCACCCAGAACTCGAAGCCCGTGTGCACGACCGGCTCGAAAGTGCCGTCCGCGTCGAGGAGGTCCTGCAGACGCGGGCCGTCGGCGGGCGCTCGGCGGGCCTGCACCGGGCTGCCCGGCTCGGCGGTCAGCGCGCGCTGCAGGGTGTCGGCCAGGTCGCGGCTGATGTCACCCGACGACGTGTCGTTCTGCAGGCCGAGCAGGACCGTGCCGTCGTCACGGCGCAGGGCCGGCCACGCCATCGGCAGCACGGTCGCGAGGGTCACCGACGGGACGCCCTCGGGCAGCTTCTCCTTGAGAGGCAGCTCGACCGTCGCCGCGGGCACCAGCTCGCGCAGCGCGACCCAGTCACCCTCGCCCGGCAGGCCCTCGAAGGGGCGCTGCACCAGCTCGGTCACCGCGTGGGCGGCGTCCCGGCCGTGGCAGGCCTTGTACCGGCGGCCGCTGCCGCAGGGGCAGCGCTCACGGGCACCGACGACCGGGATCTCTCCACTGGTGACTTGCGGCTTGCCCTTGGTCTGCGGGCGCTTCTTGGCCATCTTGGACGTCTCCCGGATACGGCTCTCGTACGTACGGGCGCGAGCCTAGCCGCTCGTACTGACAAGGGTGGGATTCGGTTCGGGCGCCCCCACCGCGACAGTGCTCAGCCCAGCTCGTCGAAGGCGTCCGCGAAATCGAGCCCCACCAGCTCCGCGGCGGGCGGTGAGGTGATGCGGGCCGCGAAGTCGTCACGGCGGTGTGCCGCCGCCTCCGCATGCACGTCCTTGTGCACGACCACCCAGACGGTGACCTCTCCGCGCGCGTCGTCGCGTACGCCCCAGTCGTCGGCCAGCGCCGTGATGATGTTGAGACCGCGGCCGCCGCGCGCGGTCACCGAGGGGGTGGCCGGAACCGGGCGGGTGGGCCCGCCGCCGTCCGTCACCTCGACGGTGAGACATCCCAGGTCATCCACTCGCCACGCGACTCTTACGTCCCCGTCGCCCGCCATGTCGTCGCCCAGCGGTCTGCCGTGCCGGCAGGCATTGCTGAGCAGCTCGGAAAGGATCAGAACCGCATCGTCGACGACCGAGTCCGACACCCCGCGGCAACGCAGCTGATCACGCATCCTGTGTCGTGCTGCGCCCACGCCCGCAGGGCCATGGGGAACGGCCATGCTCGACGACGCGGGCACCTCCTGTGCCACCACCAACGCCACCCCCGAGACCTCCTTTGCCCCACGCCACGGTGTGGATGCCCCAATGGACTGGACCGGAAACCGGCCAATCAGCCCCTGGTGACGCACTCGAGACGATCGAACACGCAACGAACGCGCCGGAGCACTCCCTGTGATGAAAGGGAGCGAAGGTGGCCGGAAATCAGTCCCTGCCGAGGTGACGCAGGACCGCCGCGGGCCGGTTCGTGATGATCGCGTCGACACCGAGCCGGACACAGAGGTCGACGTCCTCCGGATCGTTCACCGTCCAGACGTGAACCTGGTGACCCGCGCGCGTGAGCTTCTCGATGTACGCGGGATGGTTGCGCACGATCCGGATGCCGGGGCCCGCGATGCGCACCCCTTCGGGGAGGCGCCCCTCGCGATGACGGGGCGAGACGAACTGCATCAAATAGACGGTCGGCAGTGTCGGCGACGCCTCCTGGACGCGCAACAAGGAACGGGCCGAAAAACTCATGACGCGTACCTGTGAAGGCTCGTCCGGAGGCGGTGCTTCCAAGCCGAATCGCTTGAGCAGCATCAGCAGCCGCTCTTCCACCTGGCCCGCCCACCGTGTGGGGTGTTTGGTCTCGATGGCCAGCTCGACACGGCGGCCGGCGTCGGCGACCAGCTCGAGGAGACGCTCCAGCGTCAGGACGGACGTCTCGGCCGAGGCTCCCGCCCAGTCGGGCCCTTCTTCCTGGTCCTTCCAGGAGCCCGAGAGGTCCTTCCAGGAGCCGAAGTCGAGAGCGGCAAGATCCGCCAGCTCCAGGGCCGAGACCGCTCCGCGCCCGTTCGACGTACGGTTGACACGGCGGTCGTGCACGCAGACGAGATGGCCGTCCGCCGTAAGCCGCACATCGCACTCGAGGGCATCGGCACCGTCCTCGATCGCCTTCTTGTATGCGGCCAATGTGTGCTCGGGGGCGTCCTGCGAGGCACCGCGGTGGGCGACGACCTGGATGCGCTTCTGTCGTGCGTGGGTCACCGCGTCATGGTGCCACCGCGCGGCCGGGCACCGAGAAAGTTCGGCCTAGCGGATGCGTCCGTTTCGCCCGGCATAAAGGATGGCGGCGGACGCACAGGAACGCCTTATGGTGCCCTGACGCCTTGTGGGAAAAGCTGACCACGTACAACTGCACACACTGGACCGTGACAGGACCATGCCGGAACGGCGGGTGACAGCGGTCGGCCAAGCGCCGCTGCAGAGACCGAACGGCGCTCAAGGACGATCGAGCGCCCACCCGGCCCGGACCGGCGAAAACAGCCGTGGATCGAGGAGAGAAAGCTGTGAGCACCGAGAACGAGGGCACTGCGGTCCCCCCGGCCCCGTCCGCACCTCCCGTGCCGGTGGACGCTCCCGCTGCTCCCGCACAGACACCGGCCGGGCCCCCGCCCGCGGGCTCCGAGGGCGGCGGGTACGCACCGGAGGCGGCTGCCGGTGCCACCGGTCCTGCCGGGCCCGCGCCCGTCGGGGACTGGCCCCCTCCGCCGCCGGTGGTCCCGTCGTACGCGGGCGGTGGCGGTGGCGGCGGTGGGTCGTGGGGCGCTTCCTACGAACCGCCGCAGCCCAAGCCGGGCGGCCGGCGCCGTGGGCTGCTCGCCGGAGTCATCGCGGCCGCCCTGATCGCGGGCGCCGTCGGCGGTGGCGTCGGCTACTGGGCCGCGGAGCGGGGCGAGAACTCGAGCACCGGTTCGACGACGGTCTCCGCCTCCAACCCCGCCGACCTCAAGCGCGACCCGGGCACCGTCGCGAACGTGGCCGCCAAGGCGCTGCCCAGCACGGTCACCATCGAGGCCGAGGGCAACAACGGCGAGGGCGGCACCGGTACCGGCTTCGTGTACGACAAGGAAGGCCACATCCTCACCAACAACCACGTGGTGGCGGAGGCCGTCGACGGCGGCAAGCTTTCGGCGACGTTCTCCAACGGTAAGAAGTACGACGCCGAGGTGATCGGCCACGCGCAGGGCTACGACGTCGCGGTCATCAAGCTGAAGAACGCGCCGGACGACCTCAAGCCCCTCGTGCTCGGCAACTCCGACAAGGTCGCCGTCGGTGACTCGACCATCGCGATCGGCGCGCCCTTCGGCCTGTCGAACACGGTGACCACGGGCATCATCTCGGCGAAGGACCGCCCGGTCGCCTCCAGCGACGGCACCGGCAGCAGCAAGGCCTCGTACATGAGCGCCCTGCAGACCGACGCGTCGATCAACCCGGGCAACTCCGGCGGACCGCTCCTCGACGGGAACGGCAACGTGATCGGCATCAACTCGGCCATCCAGTCCGCCTCCAGCGGCGGCATGGGCGGCGGCTCGGGCCAGGCCGGTTCGATCGGCCTCGGCTTCGCCATCCCGATCAACCAGGCCAAGATGGTCGCCCAGGAGCTCATCAAGACCGGCCAGCCGGTCTACCCGGTGATCGGTGCCTCGGTGTCCCTGGAAGAGGGCACGGGCGGCGCGAAGATCACCGAGCAGGGTGCGAGCGGCTCCGCGGCGGTCACGGCGAACGGCCCCGCGGACAAGGCCGGCCTGAAGCCCGGCGACGTCATCACGAAGCTGGACGACTCGGTGATCGACTCCGGTCCGACCCTGATCGGCCAGATCTGGACGCACTCGCCGGGCGACACCGTGAAGCTCACCTACACGCGCGACGGCAAGGAGCGCACCACCGACGTGACCCTGGGCGAGCGCAAGGGCGACAGCTGACGGACCCCGTTTCCGGACCCGCTACGCTGGTCCCGCGCCACCGGATCGCCGTCGTACGGCTTTCAGGGCGCGGGGTGGGTTGCCCGAGCGGCCTAAGGGAACGGTCTTGAAAACCGTCGTGGCGCGAGTCACCGTGGGTTCAAATCCCACACCCACCGCGTAGGTGAACGGCCCCGACCGGGCTTCCGGTCGGGGCCGTTCACGTCTCCGTATGCGGGCAGGTCCGCCTCCGGCGGTGCGGGGCATCTGTATGCGGGGCGGTGGGCCCTCGGCGTTGTGGGGCACCTGTATGTGGGGCATTTTTTACGGTCCCGATGTGAGGCGGCCCGCGGAGGCGATCGTCGAGCGGGCCTCCCGTTCCGTCAGGCCGGTGCGGGTAGCGGCGTCCACCAGGGCGTCCGTGAGGGTGCTTCCGAGGCCGCTTTCGTAGGCGCGGCATGCTGCCCAGAAGAGGCGGGTGTTGCGTTGCCCTTCATGGGCGCCGAGTACGAACTGCACGAGACCCGCCCCGTGTTGACCGGACCGGGTGGAGTCGGGGTGGTGTGTGCGCGGTGGGGGCGTGAGCAGCTGGAGGAGCGCCGGTGGGCAGGGCGCGGGGGCCAGGTTGGCGGTGCCGGGCACCGTGGCGTAGACGCCGTGCTCCGTGCGGGAGCCGGGGCCCACGAGGTAGCCGCCGGCGCCGCGGATGTCGATGCCGGGGGCGAGGCGGCCCGCGGAGTTGGGCACCACCACGTGCGGCGGACCGGCGAGCCACAGGTGCCGACCGCCGCTGGGGGTGGCCACGACCACGGTGTCGGGGATCGTGAACAGATGCCGTAAGGCCAGTTCACGCAGTGAAGCGGAGGAGTTCGTACCGGTCTTGGTGTCCAGGTCGACGCCGATGAGGTGGTGCGGGGGAAGGCCGCAGGCGATCCCGTATCCGGTCGCCCGGGGAGCGGCGGCGAAGAGCGCGCGCACGCGGCGCGGATCGGCCGTCGCGTCGTACACGCCATGGCCGGGGAGACCGCATTCGCCGTGGCAGCGCGGGGCCGTCGGGGGATCGTCGCGGTGCGGTGAGGGCAGGGCCGGCAGCTTGGTGCGGGAGAGCGGGATGACGGCGAACCCGCGCGCGGCGGCGGACAGGGCGTGCGCGAGGGCCAGGGTCGCCAGGGATGAGGTCGGAACGGATTGTGGCGGGTGCCGATCGGTGGTGGCCATGACCCCATTTTCGTACAGACGTTCGAAGTAAGGAAGAGGAGTGGGCCATGCGAGGTGCCTATTTACTAAAAATGTGCCGAAACGCTTCATCGCTTGGAGGGACTGGGGCGTGATCGCCCGGAACCGTCACGTTCGGGCCGAGTTGGCGTTCTGTGGGCTTGAAGCAGGTTTATCGACAAGTCCTCACGCTTGAGGGCGAATGGTGGCTTCCGGGGTGGTTCGCCGGGGATTCGGTGGGCAACTCTGGTCTCGCGACGTCGTCAACATCGCCGAGGCGGTCGGCCAACTGCCCCGGAAAAACCCGTACTTCCCGGGCACCGGACATGCGTCTCTGCCCCGGTGTACTGCCTTCTGGAGGAAACATGGCTTCCATCCGTACTGCCCGCGTCATCGCCGCCGTCGCCGCCCTGCCCCTCGCCGCGGCGCTGTTCTCCGGGGTGGCGATCGCGGACAACGGCTCCTTCGCGGACAACGGATCGAACGCAGGGGTGGCAACGGTCAACGGCAGCGGAGTCGGACATGACAACTTCGGCAACTCGTCCACCACGCAGCAGCAGGCGGTCGGCAACGGTGCCTCGAACCAGAACAACAGCGCCCAGGTGAACGGCTCCGCCTTCACGGCGATCGACCAGACCAACGAGAACCTCGTCGTGAACTTCAACGAGCTCTGGTGAGCCCGCGGCCCCTGCGCGACGGGGGTCTTCCGCGGGGTGCGTGAAAGTCTGCGCGGCGGTGCTTCGGCGCCGCCGCGCAGGCGTGTGAGCGGCAGGTTCACGGGCGGGTGTCGGGTGGTGGAGCGGCAGGTTCACGGGCGGGTGTCGGGTGGTGGAGCGGCAGGTTCACGGGCGGGTGTCGGGTGGTGAAGCGGTAGATCGCCGGACGGCGTCGGGCGGTGGGGCCGCTCTCTTGACACCTCGCAGTATCTGACGGACAGTCAGAAATCCTTGCCGTACGAGGTCCGGGAGGGCCGCCACGTGCACCTCGCTCCCACCGAGCGCCAGCGTGAGCTCCGTGTGCAACTCCGCGAACTCTTCCGCACGTTGATGCCGGAGGGCCCGCCCGAGGCGGACGACGCCGCCGGTCAGCGCCGTGTGTTGCGTCGTATGGGGGCCGAGGGGCTGCTGGGACTCGGCTGGCCCGTCGCGTACGGAGGCCGGGGCCGCGGCTCCGACGAGCAGTTCGTGTTCTTCGACGAGGCGTACCGGGCGGGCGCGCCGGTCTCCATGGTCACGCTCAACACGGTCGGCCCTACGTTGATGAGGTACGGGACCAAGGAGCAGAAGGCGTACTTCCTGCCCCGGATCCTCAGCGGTGACCTGGTCTTCGCGATCGGATACAGCGAGCCGTCGGCCGGGACCGATCTCGCGGCGCTGCGCACGCGGGCCGTGCGGGACGACGCCACCGGCGACTGGCTGATCGACGGGCAGAAGGTCTTCACGTCGAACGCGCAGAACGCCGACTGGATCTGGCTCGCCTGCCGCACCGACCCCGACGCACCCAAGCACCAGGGGATCTCGATCGTCCTCGTGCCGACCGACGCGCCGGGCTTCTCCTGGACGCCGATCGAGACGGTCGGCGGCCTGACCACGACGGCCACGTACTACGACGGGATCCGCGTCCCGGGCTCGCATCTGGTCGGCGAGGAGAACGCCGGCTGGGGGCTGATCACCAACCAGCTCAATCACGAGCGAGTGGCGCTCGCCGCGATCGGGATGCAGGCCGAGGACTTCTACGCCCGGGTTCTCGAGGCTGCCCGCGCGCCCGATCCGGTGACGGGCGAACGCCGGGTTGACGCCCCGTGGGTCCGGTCCCAGCTGGCCGAGGCGCATGCCCGGCTGGCGGCAACGCGCCTGCTCAACTGGCGTTTGGTGGGGGATGTCGGGGCGGGCCGACTCACCCCCGGCGACGCCAGCGGCGTGAAGTTCGCGGGAACTGAATCGGCCGTCGAGGCGTACCAGATGTGTCAGCAGATCGCGGGTGAGGCCGGGTGGTTGCGGAGGGGAGCACCCGGGGCGTTCGGAGGGTCGGGGGAAGACGGGCGCGCGGTGGGGGACGGGGAGCTGGAGCGGATGAACAGGGCGGCGCAGATCAACACGTTCGGGGGCGGGGTGAGCGAGGTGCAGCGGGAGATCGTGGCGACGATGCGGCTCGGGATGAAGCGGGGGAAGCGGTGAGTACGACGGCGGGGACGGATCGGGGGCCGCTGGCGTACGAGGGGTTGCAGGCATTCGAGGGGCTCGCCGCGGCCACGGCGGGCGAGGGCAGGGACCCGGTCAACGCAGCGATGATCCGGCACTGGTGCGAGGCCATGGGCGACGCCAATCCCGCCTACGAGGGGCCGGATGCCATAGCGCCGCCGACCATGCTGCAGGCGTGGACGATGGCGGGCCTGTCCGGGTACGCGGGACGTTCGGGCGCCTACGACGACCTGCTCGCGATGCTGGACGGCGCCGGGTACACCTCGGTCGTCGCGACCGATTGCGAGCAGGAGTATCTGCGTCCGCTGCGGCCCGGGGACGCGATCAGCTTCGACGCGGTCATCGAGTCGGTGTCGCCGCTGAAGACGACGAAGCTGGGGTCGGGGCACTTCGTCACGACACGCATGGATGTCCGGGCCGACGGTGAACTCGCGGGGACGCACCGGTTCCGGATCCTGAAGTACGCCCCGGTACCACGGGGGTCCGGGGCGTCCGCGCCCCCGGGCCCAGGTTCACCGGGCGCGTCGAAGGGGCTCCGCCCACGCCCTGTCGTGAACCGGGACAACGCCGGCTTCTGGGAAGGCGTCGCGGAGCACCGGCTGCTCATCCAGCGCTGCCGCGGTTGCGACACGCTGCGCTTCCCGTGGCTGCCGGGGTGCAATGCGTGCGGCGGCCAGGACTGGGACACGGTGCAGGCGAGTGGCGAGGGCACGGTGTTCAGCTACGTCGTCATGCACCACCCGCGCTTCCCGGCCTTCGACCCGCCGTACGCGGTGGGGCTGGTCGAGCTGGCGGAGGGGGTGCGCATCGTCAGCAACGTCATCGGGGTGCCCTACGACAAGGTGCGCATCGGGATGCCGGTCGGCCTCGAGTTCCTGCGTGTGGACGAGGAATTGGAGCTGCCTGTCTTCCGGGCTTCCGAGGGAGGCGAGGCGTGACATGGACTTCACCCCCACCCCGGAGCAGGCGGCGGCCCGGGAGCTGGCCGCGCAGATCTTCGGCGATCTCTCCACGCCGGAGCGGCTCACGGGCCTCGGCGGCGCCACGGACAGTGAGGTGTGGAAGGCGCTGATAGACGCTGGGCTGGTCGGTGCCGTGGAGGAGACGGGGCTGCTCGGGCTCGTGCTGATGCTGGAGGAGCAGGGCAGGACGACGGCCCAGGTCCCGTTCGCGACGAGTTGTGCGTACGGCCTGCTCGCGGTGGCCGCACACGGCAGCGCCGCGCAGCGGGAGCGGTTGCTGCCCTGCCTGCGGGACGGGTCGGCCGTGGCGACCGGAGCCTTTCCGGCGCGCGGCGGAATCGTGGTGAGCGCGGCCGAGGATCCGGGGCGGGCGCGGTTGAGCGGGGTCGTGCCGTGGGTGCCCTGGCTGCGGGATGCGACGCATGTGGTGGTGGCGGTGCGGGAGGGCCCCGCGCGGGCGGCCGGGGTTGCCCACAGCCTGTGGATGGTGCGGATGCCGGTTTCGAGGGTGCCGGTTTCGGGAGTGCCGGATACAGGGGTGCCGGATGCAGGGGTGCCGGATGCAGGGGTGCCGGGCACGGGGCTGCCGGGCAAGCGGATGCCGGGTACGCGGACGTCGGACACACGGACGTCGGACGCGCGGACGTCGGACGCGCGGATGCCGGGTACGCGGACGTCGGGTACGCGGATGTCGGGTACGCAGACGTCGGACACACAGACGTCGGGTACGCGGACGTCGGGTGCGAGCTGGGAGCCGGTCGAGCTCACCGCGCCATGGGCGGCCGGGCGGCTCGTGCTCGATGGGGCGGAGGCGGAGCGGCTCGGCGGACCGGAAGCGTACGAGGACGTGCGGGCGACGGCACGGACGGCGTTCGCGGGGCTGCAGGCAGGAGTCTGCGCCGGCTCCTTGGCCAGAGCGGTGGAGTACACGAATCAGCGGGAGCAGTTCGGACGTCCCCTCGCCGCCAAGCAAGGCGTGCAACTACGAGCAGCGGACGCGCATATGGATGTCGAGGCCATCCGGGTCACCGCCTACGAGGCGGCCTGGCGTCGCGACGAGGGGCTCGCGTACCGGAGCCATGCGCTGACCACGGCCTGGTGGGCTTCCGAGGGCGGCCGCCGCGTCGTGCACACGGGACAGCATCTGCACGGCGGGATGGGCGCTGACCTGGAACATCCGGTTCATCGGCACTTCTTGTGGGGCCGGCAGCTCGACGGGTACCTCGGCGGCGGCCGCGAAGTACTCGAGGAATTGGGCGACTTGATCGTAGGTGAATCCGCATGAGCGAGAGCGAGATCCTGCTGGAGGTGGGCGCCGAGCTGCCGCCGCTGGCGATCCCGGTCACCCGGACCCTGATCGTCGCCGGGGCGATCGCCTCCCGCGACTACCAGGACGTGCACCACGACGCGGAGCTGGCGCGGCAGAAGGGCTCCCCCGACATCTTCATGAACATCCTCACGACGAACGGGCTGGTGGGCCGCTACATCACCGATCACTTCGGTCCGACGGCAGTGCTGAGAAAGGTCGCGATACGTCTGGGGGCACCCAACTACCCAGGGGACACGATGGTGTTGACGGGTACGGTCGCCGAGGTCGCGGGCGAGGGAGGGGGCGACACGGTCCGGGTGAAGATCGTCGGGAAGAACGGCATCGGCAGCCATGTCACCGGCTCCGTGACGGTCACCGTGCCTCGCGCCGGGGGGAGCACGTCATGAGCGTGCGGAGCAGGGACCGGCTGGGCGGCAGGGCGGCGATCGTCGGCGTCGGCGCCACCGAGTTCTCCAAGGACTCCGGGCGCAGCGAGTTGAAGCTGGCGGTGGAGGCGGTCCGGGCCGCGCTCGACGACGCGGGCCTGTCCCCCGCCGATGTCGACGGGCTGGTCACTTTCACCATGGACACCAGCCCGGAGATCACCGTGGCGCAGGCCGCGGGGATGGGGGAGCTCTCCTTCTTCTCGCGCGTGCACTACGGAGGAGGCGCGGCGTGCGGCACGGTGCAGCAGGCGGCTCTCGCGGTGGCGAGCGGTGTGGCCGAGGTGGTGGTCTGCTACCGGGCGTTCAATGAGCGGTCGGGCAGACGGTTCGGCTCGGGGGTGCAGCACCGGGAGCCTTCGGCGGAGGGCGCGGCGCTCGGCTGGAGCCTGCCGTTCGGGCTGCTCACCCCGGCGTCCTGGGTGGCGATGGCGGCCCAGCGCTATCTGCACACGTACGGGCTGACACCCGAGGCGTTCGGGCAGGTCGCGGTGGTGGACCGCAAGTACGCGGCGACGAACCCGGCCGCGTATTTCCACGGGAAGCCGATCACCCTCGCCGATCACGCCGCGTCACGCTGGATCGTCGAACCGCTGCGCCTGCTCGACTGCTGCCAGGAGACGGACGGCGGCCAGGCGATCGTCGTCACCAGCGTGGAGCGGGC
This sequence comes from Streptomyces kunmingensis, assembly GCF_039533535.1. Lineage (NCBI taxonomy): Bacteria > Bacillati > Actinomycetota > Actinomycetes > Kitasatosporales > Streptomycetaceae > Streptomyces > Streptomyces kunmingensis. The sequence goes on along the minus strand of NZ_BAAATS010000017.1, from coordinate 66,544 downwards.
CCGGGATCTGCCGCATCCGCCCGCGGTGATCGCCGCGGCGGCTCAGGGCGCCGGGCGGGCGCAGGAGCAGATGACCAGCTTCTACCGGGACGGTCTGACGGGGCTGCCCGAGATGAGTGTGGTGGCCCGGCAGCTGTGGCGGACGGCCGGTATCGGTCCCGGTGACATAGACGTGGGGATTCTCTATGACCACTTCACGCCGTTCGTGCTGATGCAGCTGGAGGAGTTCGGTTTCTGCGCTCCCGGTGAAGCGGTCGGCTTCGTCGCCGAGGAGCGGCTGCCGATCAATACGCATGGCGGACAGCTGGGCGAGGCGTATCTGCACGGGATGAACGGCATAGCGGAAGGGGTGCGGCAGCTTCGGGGCACAGCCGTGAACCAGATACCCGGCGCGGCCACGGCTCTGGTCACCGCGGGCACCGGGGTCCCCACATCGGGTCTGATTCTGGGGTCGGACGGCTGAACCGGGCGCGTGTCCCCGCCTCGCGCGGCAGGGAGACGCCTTCACTCGGTCCATGGATCGGCAAAAGATGATCATTGGACTGGTGGCGCTTGTCCTCGGGATCGGCGTTCTGCCCACAGCAGTGCCGAAAGCCGGGGCGACGGTAGCCGGGGCGACGACGAACGCGGCGGACGGACCGTACCAGCCGAACCGGTCGGACAGGCCGGGCAGGCCTGGCGGGCTGGACAGGCCGGCAGGTTCCGTGGCCGGGGCATTCTGGGGCCCCAAGGTGCGCACCTTCCACGGCCGGGCGTTCGACGTCTGCAGGGCGCCGTCCCAGAACACCATGCGGCGCTGGAGGAGTTCCGACTACCGGGGTGTGGGCGTCTACTTCGGTGGCCGGGGCCGGGCCTGCCGGAGCCAGCGCGTGCTGAACCCGAGCTGGATGCGGGCGGTGGACGGCATGGGCTGGCGGGTGTTGCCGGTGTACGTGGGATCGCAGTCGCCCTGCGTGGGTTCGCGGCACAAGAAGAAGGTGCGGATCGGGCGGTACCCGTGGCAGCAGGGGGTGCAGGAGGGGAGGGACGCGGTGCGCCGGGCCGGCGCGCTGAACATTCAGCGGAGCAGCCCGCTCTACCTGGACATGGAGGCTTACAACTACCGAAAGCGGAAGTGCGCGAACACGACGCTGGCGTTCGTGCGGGCGTGGAACAGGGAGGTACGGCGACACGGTTACGTCCCCGGCTTCTACAGCAGCGCCGATTCAGGGGTGCGGCACATGGAGGCGGCGCGACGGGCGGGGGTGCGGGACCTGCCGTCGGTGATGTGGTTCGCCCGCTGGCACACCAAGGCTCATCTGTACCGGGAGCCCGCCCTCTGGAAGTACGCCTGGCATCCGCAGCGCAGGATCCACCAGTACGCGGGGAACGTGAAGGAACGGCACGGCGGCCGCACCATGGTCATCGACCGGAACCTGGTGCACGCCCCTGTGGCACGTATCGGATGAACCGGGCGACGGCCGGGCGGGCACCCGGCCCCCGGGCCGCATCCTCGGAAGGCCCCTCGGAACGCCCCTCGGAACGCGTGCTCGGGGCGCGCTTCTCGGGGCTGAACCCCCAGGAGCCCTCACCCCCCTCCTCCACCTTCAGGAGGTGGGGATACCACCCCTCGTACAACCTGAGGCGGAGGTCGCTTCGGGACCTCCGGCCGATCCCCAGGAGTAGGGGGCGCTCATAGCGTGGAGCCATGACCGCAACCCTGGCGCCTGTCTGCACCAGCGCATCGAAGCCGGTGACGCGTAACCCCGCGGCGACACACCCGGCGCACCCCGTGCCCGCTGCGCACCCCGCAGCCACCACGCGCTCCGCCTCCGCCGCCTCCGCCACGCACTCCGCGCAATCCGCGCAGGCAGCGCACTCGGCGTACCCGTCATTCGCGTCGTACGTGCGGGCGCGCCAGCCCGTGTTGCTGCGCACTGCCCGGTCGCTCACGGCGAACCCGTGCGACGCCGAGGACCTGTTGCAGACCGCGCTGACGAAGACGTATGTCGCGTGGGACCGGATCGAGGACCATCGGGCGCTCGACGGTTATGTGCGCCGGGCCCTGCTGAACACGCGGACCTCGCAGTGGCGCAAGCGCAAGGTCGATGAGTTCGTCTGCGACGAGCTGCCGGAGCCGATGACACCGGCGACCGGTGACCCGGCCGAGCAGCAGGCGCTGCACGACGCCATGTGGCGAGCCATCACGAAGCTGCCCGCGCGGCAGCGGGCGATGGTCGTGCTGCGGTACTACGAGGACCTGAGCGAGGCCCAGACGGCCGAGGTGCTCGGGGTCTCCATCGGCACCGTGAAGAGCGCCGTGTCGCGGGCGCTCGGCAAGCTCCGTCAGGACCCCGAACTGGTGCCGGCGCGCGGCTGAGCAGCGTGTCCTGTGGGGCACACGGTGGGACATGCGGTGATCGATCATTCCCGTGACTAGTGACATACCGCGTGGTATGTGGTGAGAATCTGCGGAAACCTACTGCTCCGTAGCGCCCACCGGGAGGACGCCGTGCTGAGCACGATGCAGGACGTACCGCTGACTGTGACCCGCCTGCTGCATCACGGGGTGCGTGTGCACGGCACCTCGCTGATCACCACCTGGACGGGAGAGGGCGAGCCGCACCGCCGTACGTTCGCCGAGGCGGGTGCCCGCGTGGCCCAGCTCGCGCACGCGCTCAGGGACGATCTGGGCGTCCGTGACGACGACCGTGTGGCGACGCTGATGTGGAACAACGCGGAGCACGTCGAGGCCTACTTCGCCGTTCCCGCCATGGGCGCTGTCCTGCACACCCTCAATCTTCGCCTTCCCGCGGCGCAGCTGACGTGGATCGTGAATCACGCGGCCGACCGCGTGATCGTCGTCAACGGTTCGCTGCTGCCGCTGCTCGCGCCCCTGCTGCCCGGTCTGACCACGGTCGAGCACATCGTCGTCTCCGGACCCGGTGACCGTTCGGTGCTCGAAGGCGCCCGGCCCCAGGTCCACGAGTACGAGGAACTCATCGCCGGGAAGCCGACGACGTACGACTGGCCGGAGCTGGACGAGCGCCAGGCCGCCGCCATGTGCTACACCTCCGGCACCACGGGGGACCCGAAGGGTGTCGTCTACTCGCACCGTTCGATCTACCTGCACTCCATGCAGGTGAACATGACGCAGTCCATGGGCCTGACCGACTCCGACACCTCGCTCGTCGTGGTCCCGCAGTTCCATGTGAACGCCTGGGGGCTGCCGCACGCCACATTCATGACCGGCGTGAACATGCTGATGCCGGACCGTTTCCTGCAGCCCGCGCCGCTCGCCCAGATGATCGAGTCCGAGCGTCCCACGCATGCCGCCGCCGTTCCCACGATCTGGCAGGGGCTGCTCGCCGAGCTCACCGCCAGACCCCGGGACGTCTCCACGCTCACCCAGGTCACCATCGGCGGCTCGGCCTGCCCGCCCTCGCTCATGAAGGCCTTCGACGACCTGGGCATGCGTGTCTGTCACGCCTGGGGCATGACCGAGACGTCGCCGCTCGGCACGGTCTCGCGGCCGCCGGCCGGGGTCGAACCGGACAGCGAGGAAGAGTTCGCGTACCGGCTCACGCAGGGCCGTTTCCCGGCGGGAGTCGAGGCACGGCTGAGCGGCCCCGGCGGCGAGCACCTGCCCTGGGACGGGAAGTCCGCGGGCGAGCTGGAGGTCCGCGGCAACTGGATCGCGGGCGCGTACTACGGAGGCGGAACGGACGGACAGCCGCACCGCCCCGCCGACAAGTTCAGCGAGGACGGCTGGCTGAAGACGGGCGACGTCGGCACGATCAGCCCGGACGGCTACCTCACCCTCACCGACCGCGCCAAGGACGTCATCAAGTCCGGAGGCGAGTGGATCTCCAGCGTCGACCTCGAGAACGCGCTGATGTCGCACCCCGATGTGGCGGAGGCCGCCGTCGTGGCCGTTCCCGACGACAAGTGGGGCGAGCGGCCGCTCGCCACGGTCGTGCTGAAGGAAGGGGCGAGCGCGGACTTCGAGGTGCTGCGCGCGTTCCTCGCCGAGAAGGTCGCCAAGTGGCAGCTGCCCGAGCGCTGGACCATCATTTCCGCGGTGCCGAAGACCAGCGTCGGCAAGTTCGACAAGAAGGTGCTGCGCAAGCAGTACGCGGACGGGGAGCTGGCCGTCACCCAGCTCTGAACCCGGAGCGGCGTTTCACGTGAAACAACTGACGCGTAAGGGCGGCCCTCAAAGGGCCGCCCTTACACGTCAGTTGAACCCGTCAGTTGGTGCCGATCTTCGCCAGTAGATCCACGATCCGGCTCTGCACCTCGGTGCTGGTCGAGCGCTCCGCCAGGAACAGCACCGTCTCCCCCGCGGCGAGCCGCGGCAGATCGGCATGGTCGACGGCGGCCGTGTAGACGACGAGGGGCGTGCGGTTCAGCTGCCCGTTCGCCCGCAGCCAGTCGATGATGCCCGCGCGCCGGCGACGTACCTGGAGCAGATCCATGACCACCAGGTTCGGCCGCATCTGGGCCGCCAGCGTCACCGCGTCCGCGTCGCTCGAGGCCCGTGCGACCTGCATCCCGCGCCGCTCCAGCGTGGCGGTCAGCGCGAGCGCGATCTCCTCGTGCTCCTCGATGAGCAGGACCCGCGACGGGTGCTGCTCGCTGTCGCGCGGCGCCAGCGCCTTCAACAGCACGGCGGGATCGGCCCCGTACGCGGCCTCGCGCGTTGCCTGTCCGAGGCCCGCGGTCACCAGGACCGGCACCTCGGCCGCGACGGCGGCCTGCCGCAGCGACTGCAGCGCGGTGCGCGTGATCGGCCCGGTCAGCGGGTCGACGAACAGGGCGGCCGGGAACGCCGCGATCTGCGCGTCGACCTCCTCGCGGGAGTGCACGGTCACCGGCCGGTAGCCGCGGTCGCTCAGTGCCTGCTGCGTCGTCACGTCCGGTGCGGGCCAGACGAGGAGCCGGCGCGGGTTGTCCAGGGGCTCGGGGGGCAGCTCGTCGTCCATGGGCTGCGGCTGCGGCCTGTTGGCGATCTCGACTGCGCCGCCCGGACCGTCCAGCGGCTCGGGGCCCTCGTCGGCGTCCTGGTCGGGGGCGCCGATCGCGTAGGAGCGACCGAGGCCCTCCGAGGAGTTCGAGGAGTTCGAGGAGTTCGGGGACAGCAGGGGCGGCTGGGGCTGAGGGTGCGGTCGGGCCGTGGCCCCCCGGGGGGCAGCGGGCGCCGCTCCGCGCGCGGGAGCCGGAGCCGTCCCCCGTGCCGGGGTCTGCGGGGTGCCCTTCGGCGGGGTTGCCGCTCCCTGTGCGGTGCCCTGCGCCGGAGTCTGCGTGTCGGCGGCGTCGGAGGGATCCTGTCGGTTCGACAACCTGCGCCGCCGCCCCGAACCGCCGCTCTGCGTCTGCCCCTCCTGCGTCACGCCCTGCGGAGGCGTTGCTCCCGGGCGGGCGGGCTGCTGCGTCGGCGCGGTTCCCTGCGGCCGCCGCTGCTGATCAGCGGCCTGGCGCCCGAACGGGACTCCCTGGCCGAGGGTGCGCACGCTGAAGGCGCGGCCCTGCGTCGAGTTCGTGTCCCCGGACGGCTGCTGGGGAGCCTCGGCCGGCTGCTGCGGAGCCTCGGCCGGCTGCTGCGGAGCCTCGGCGGGCAGCGGCTGCGCGGCACGCGGCCGCGGCGCGTTCTCCGGCGGCAGGGCGGCCGGGTGGGGAGTGCCCTGCGGGGGCGTGCCCTGTGCCGGATGCGGCTGCGGCGGCGTGTGGTCCTCGGCCGGGTGCCCCGCGGCGGCGTCGTGCCGCTGCGTGTCATCCGGCAGCGGCATGGGCTGCCCGCCCCCCTGCGCACCGGCGCCCTGCGCACCGCCACCCTGCGCACCGCCACTCTGAGCACCACCGGCCTGCGCACCAACGGCCCGCGCAGCATGCGCCTGCGCACCACCGGTCTGGGCGCCGCCAGCCTGGACGCCACCGGCCCGCGCGGCGTCGACGGCACCGGATGTGTCCTGCCGTACGTCGTCTGCCGGGCCCTGCTGTGCGCCGGCGCCGGCGGGGGCGGCCTGCGGCTCCGCCGCGTGGGTCGGCTGAGGAGCCGGCGGTGCGGATGTGCGGTCGGCCTGGGCGGGCGGCAGCGCGAACACCTCGCGGGGTGCCGCCTCTTCGTCCGTGGCGGCGGAGGCCTGTGCGGAACCGAGGGCGCGGCGCGCCCGGCGTCCGCCCGCAGGCTGCCCGGTACCGGCATGGGGACCGGCACCGGCCAGCTCCAGCTCGCCGTGGCCCGACTCGGTCCCCTGCGCGGAACCCGACGGCAGGGCGGGCAGCGCCGCCTGCTCGGAGTCGCCCGAGCGCCGGGCGCGTCGCCCGGTGGGTGCGGGAACGCCCTGCGGCGGCACTGTCTGGCCGAGCGCCGGTGAGCCCGCGGCGTGTTCGGCCGCTGTCAGTACGGAGCCCTCGGATGCCGCACCGGTCTCCGCGGAGCGCGCCCGGCGCCTTCCGGTACCGCCGCCAGGGCCCTCGGTCCCGGCGGCCGGCGCGGGCAGCTCCGGCTGCGGGGCGACGTCCGCGGAGGCAGCGGGTTCCTCGGCGGCGCGCCGACCGCGTCGCCGGCCGGTCCCACCGGAGGGGCCGCTGCCCGGCTGTCCGCTGTCCGGCTGTTCGCTGTCCGGAAGCCCGGTATCCGCCGGCAGTCCGCTGTCCAGGAACGAGTCGACCGAGGGCCCGGCGGTCCGCCTGGCCCGGCGCCGCCCGCCACCCGGGCTCGCGGTGGCCTGCTCGGGAAGGTTCGGGGTGGCCTCGGGGGCCTGATCGGCGTACGGCTCGACGGGGACGGCGACGACCCCGGCACCGCTTCCGATGGGCACCTCGAGCACGTACGCGCTGCCGCCCATTCCGGGCATCTCGTGCGTCTGCAGCACACCACCGTGCGCCCGCACGATGCCGTGGACGATCGGCTCGTGCACCGGGTCGCCGCCCGCGTACGGGCCGCGCACCTCGATGCGTACGCTCTCGCCGCGCTGCGCGGCGGCCACGACGACGGTCGAGTCGACGTATCCGGCACCGGCGGGAACGCGGGCGTTGCCCGTGGCGTCGATCCCGGCGACGTCGGCGATCAGGTGCGCGAGGGCGGTGGCGAGCCGTCCCGCGTCGACCTCGGCCTCGATCGGCGGCGCGTGCACGGCGAACTGGACGCGGCCCGGCCCGATCAGCTCCACGGCCCCGTCGACCCCGGCGGCGACGACGGCGTCCAGCATCACCGGCGTACGGACCAGCTGTTCACCGCCCGCGTCGAGAAGCTGGTAGGCGAGCACGTTGTCGACGAGGGTCGTGATCCGCGAGTAGCCCGCGGACAGGTGGTGCAGGACCTGGTTGGCCTCGGGCCACAGCTGTCCGGCGTCGTCCGCGGCCAGCTGGCCCAGCTCGCGCCGCAGTTCGTCGAGCGGCCCGCGCAGCGACTGGCCGAGGACGGCGAGCAGCTGGGAGTGGCGCGCGGCCAGCTCCTCGAACCGGTCCTTCTCCCGCTCGGCGAACGCGGCGCCCCGCTCCCGCTCGGCGGAGAGTTCCTCGGCGTGCTCCTCGCGGGCGGCGGCGAGTTCGGCGCTCAGCTCTTCGCGGGTGGTGGCGAGCTCGGCACTGAGTTCCTCGCGGACCCGCGCCAGCTCGGCGGCGCGCTCCTCGCGCTCCCGCTCGGCCGTCTCGTCGCGCCGGGCGAGCTCCTCGGCGTGCTCGGTGACCAGCTTGTCGTAGGGGCGCCGGTCGGTGAAGGTCATGACGGCGCCGACCAGTTGGTCACCGTCGCGCACGGGTGCCGTCGTCATGTCGACGGGCACCTTTTCGCCCTTCTTGTTCCACAGGACCTGACCGCGCACGCGGTGCTTGCGCCCGGAGCGCAGGGTGTCGGCGAGCGGCGATTCCTCGTAGGGGAACGGCTCGCCCTCGGGCCGGGAGTGCAGGACGAGCGGGTGCAGTTCCTGTCCGCCGAGATCGCTGGCACGGAATCCGAGGATCTGCGCGGCGGCGGGGTTGACGAGGACGATCCGCCCGTCGGTGTCGGTGCCGACGACTCCTTCGGCGGCGGCCCGCAGGATCATCTCGGTCTGACGCTGCGAACGGGCCAGTTCGGCCTCGGTGTCGAGCGTCCCGGACAGATCGCGGACGACGAGCATCAGCAGCTCGGAACCGCTGTAGGAACCGCCGCCGGCACCGTACGGATCCACCACGTCCCGGGCGCCGTCGGCGACGTTCGCGCTGGTCACCTCGACGGGGAACTCGCTGCCGTCGGTCCGCCGGGCGATCATCCGCGTCGGCTTCGTGCGTCCGCGCTCGTCGGTCGGCGTGTCGGGCCTGCGCATCGATCCGGGGATCAGCCGGGAGTCGAACTCCGGCAGCAGATCGAGCAGTCCACGCCCCACCAGGGCAGTCCCCGGAGCCTCGAAGGCTTCGAGGGCGATGGCGTTGGCGTTGACGACCGTCCCATTGGTGTTGACCAGCACCAACGCATCAGGGAGCGCATCGAGTATGGCTGCGAGGCGAGCAGCGCCTCGGGATGGCCTGCTGCTCACGACGACGCTTCCTCCCTGATTCACCGCGACTTGCCGACCGTGCGGGCCATCTTGCCTCGCGGCCCGCAGCGTGTCACGGGAGGGAGTCTACGGGCAGTGGTTGCGCCGGCGGCGCCGGATGAGAGGGAGCCCACGTAGAGGATGTGCGGACCCCGTGCACGCCGGGTCGCGGCGATGTGACCGGTGGACCCAGGGTTACGGGGCCGTCGCAGGCAGCACGGGGACCAGTCGGCGCCACCGCGAGATCTCGCAACCGTCGGTCAGTTTGTACGAGGAATCGACGGTGCGTCCGTGCCAGGTGCCGGTGATGTGCGCGGTGGCGTCCCCGCCGTACTGCATCGTGCAGTACGCCCCCTTCGGCACCGGCGCGAACGGGTCCTGACCTTCGACCGCGAGCTCGTCGAGCCGGCCGCAGGCCGCGCGCGGATCGGTGTGCGAACCGCCGTCGGGCCCGCACTCCAGCTCGTACGTGCCGTCGCGGCCGGCGCCCGAACCGCTGACGGAGACGGTCAGGTGGTCGCCGCCGAAGCCGCCGGGGCCACCGGGGCCGCCCATGCCGCCGGGTCCTCCGATACCGCCCACACCGCCGACACCGTCGAGGGAGCCGAACGGGGGCGGTGGCATCCGGGTCGGGCCGGTGTCGGCGTGTGCGGCGGCGGGCACGGCGGTGAGGGCCGCGGCCGAGGCGACGGCGGTGAGCAGCAGACGGGATGAGAGGTGTCGCATCAACATGCCCTGCCTAACGCGGGACGCGGCGCGACGTTGCGCCCGGCGTGAGGGCTTTGCTCTGCGCCCTGCCCGCCTAGTACCGTGGGAGGCGATTGGTGACACGGCGCTTAGCTGTGTCATCATCTGCACGCACCGGTTCGCGCTTGCGCGACACGGTTGTGCTGGAGGCGTCGCCTAGTCCGGTCTATGGCGCCGCACTGCTAATGCGGTTTGGGACTTAAATCCCATCGAGGGTTCAAATCCCTCCGCCTCCGCCGCAAGATCCGAAGCCCCGGTCCGCACGGACCGGGGCTTCGGCGTTTCCTCCCGCTCATGGAAGCGTTTCCGCAGGTCACAACGGGTGCGGCTAACGGATTTCACATGGCGGCGGCAGTCATGTAATGTTCTTCCTGTCGCCGGGAACGGGCCGAAAGGCCGGAGAGCGGAGACGAAAACAAAAGACAAGCACTCGTAGCTTAACGGATAGAGCATCTGACTACGGATCAGAAGGTTGCAGGTTCGAATCCTGCCGAGTGCACACAGAGAAGAAGCCCCCGGAGATCCTCCGGGGGCTTCTTCGTGTGCCCGAGGAGTGATTCGCCGTCGGCCCCGTTGTCAGTGGGGCGCGGCATGCTGGGCGTATGACGTGGTGGTGCACCGGGATGCGGTGGGGCGGGGGCGGGCCCGCGNNNNGGGGGGGGGGGGGGGGGGGGGGGGGGGGCGAGCGGGAGAGCGGGGTGCGGTTCGGGGAGCCGGTGGCTTTCCGGGTCGGTGGGGCGCGGCGGTGCCTCGGCGTGTGGCGCGGGGGACGGCGGACGCCGTGCCCGGAGCGGGAGGCCGTGCCGGTGCGGGGGACGCGGGCGCAGTGCGGGGAGTGCGCGGGGATCGACCGGGCGCGCTCGGTGGCCGCCGACACCGTTGCCGATGATCCGCGGCCGTACCACGTGTATCTGGCGTGGTTCGGGGACGGACTCGTGAAGGTGGGGATCACGGGGGTGGGGAGGGGGAGCGCGCGGCTGCTGGAGCAGGGTGCGGTCGCTTTTACGTGGCTGGGGCGGGGGCCTCTGATGGCGGCCCGGCGGGCCGAGGAGTTGTTGCGGGTGGCGCTCGGGGTGCCCGACCGGATTCCGTACGAGCGCAAGCGGAGTGTCCGAGCGGGCCTTCCGGGTGGGGAGGTGGGTGCGGACGGGCGGGGCGGGGAGCAGTTGGTGCGGGCGCACGCGGTGGCCGTAGGGCTCGCGGACTGGCCCGAGTCGTTGGAGCGGCTGCCGTGCCGGGTCGTCGATCACGGGGAGGCGTTCGGGCTCGCCGCGATCGACCGGGTGGACGCCGTGGTGAGCGGGCTCGCCGAAGGGGCCGTGGTGGCGGGCACCGTGGTCGCGGCGGCCGGGCCCGATCTGCATCTCGTCGAGCCGGCCGGGCGGCGGCTCGTGGTGGACACACGGGTGCTGGCGGGGTGGCCGCTGGAGCGGGCGGCGGCCGATGCGAGCGGCGAAGGGCTGGTGGTGCGGGAGGTGCCTGCTGTGCAGGGCGGACTGTTCTAGGGACGGCCGTTGCAGAGCGGGTTGCCGACCGGAGGGTCAAGTCTCCCCTCCCGTACGGCAAGGAACCGGCGGCAGGGTGGACAGGGCGCGGGGCACGGGTGACCGTGGGGGCATGAGTGATCACGTCGAGGTGTCCGCGGGGCAGCCGTTGCCCGCCTTTGAACTGCCCTACTACGTCGTGGTGTTCAGCTCCGTGCGGACCCCGGGCGATCTGGGGTACGGGGAGACCGCCGAGCGCATGGACGAGTTGGTGCGGGAGATCCCCGGGTACCTCGGGCACGAGTCGGCGCGGACGCCCGGCGGGCTCGGCATCACCGTCTCGTACTTCCGGGACGTCGACGCCATCGAGCGGTGGCGGGCCGCCGGCGAGCACCGGTCGGCGCAGAAGCAGGGCCGGGCCGAGTGGTACGAGGGGTACACGGTGCATGTCGCCAAGGTCGAGCGCAGCCACGGTTTCACCCGTGCCTGACCAGGAGCCGGAGCTGGCGCAGGGACAGGGGCAGGGGCAGGCGCAGAGGCAGGGGCAGGACGAGGCCGCGCTCGTCGCCGGGTTTCTCGCCAGGCACGGGCTGCCCGGCCTCGTCGACGTACACACGCATTTCATGCCCGAGCGGGTGTTGCGCAAGGTGTGGGCGTACTTCGACGCGGCCGGGCCGCTCGTGGGGACCGAGTGGCCGATCACGTACCGGGAGGAGGAGAGCCGACGGCTGGCCAGGCTGCGGGAGTTCGGGGTCGTCGCGTTCACCTCCATGCTGTATCCGCACAAGGCGGGAATGGCGGAGTGGCTGAACGGGTGGGCCGCCGACTTCGCCGCGCGGACGCCCGACTGTCTGCACACCGCCACCTTCTATCCGGAGCCGGGCGTGGAGACGTATGTGCGGCGGGCGGTCGAAGCCGGGGCGCGGGTCTTCAAGGCGCATGTGCAGGTGGGGGCCTACGACCCGAACGATCCGCTGCTCGATCCCGTCTGGGGGCTGCTCGCCGAGGCCGGGGTGCCGGTCGTGACGCACTGCGGTTCGGGGCCGGCGCCGGGCAAGTTCACCGGCCCGGAGCCGATCGCGCGGCTGCTCGCGCGGCATCCGCGGCTGCCGCTCGTCGTCGCCCACATGGGCATGCCGGAGTACACCGATTTCCTGGACCTGGCCGAGCGGTACGGGGAGGTGCGGCTCGACACGACGATGGCGTTCACCGACTTCAGCGAGCGGCAGGCGCCGTTCCCGAGGGAGGAGCTGGGTCGCCTCGTCGAGCTCGGGGAGAGGGTGCTGCTGGGCAGCGACTTTCCCAATATTCCGTACCCGTACGTGCATCAGCTGGAGGCGGTCGAGCGGCTGGGGCTCGGGAGCGAGTGGGTGCGTGGGGTGTGTCATGGGAACGGGGCGGCGTTGTTTCTCCGGTGAGAGACCGTGGCCTGTCATGCACAAGGGCCCGGCTGAGAGGCGCCTGTGCGTTTCTCAGGGAATTCACAGGTTCGGGAAAGGGTGTTCTCAGAGGCGGGTCGCAGGGTTGCAGTATGACGACGACCTCGCCCCAGGGGCGTACCGAACTGCTGAGGCCGGACGGGAGCCCCGTCCGGGTGCTTGTCGTGGACGACGAGCAGTCCATCACCGAGCTGTTGTCCATGGCCCTGCGTTACGAAGGCTGGCAGATCCGTGCCGCCGGTGACGGGGCCGGGGCCATGCAGACCGCGCGCGATTTCCGGCCCGACGCCGTCGTGCTCGACATGATGCTGCCCGACATGGACGGGCTGAGCGTGCTCGGCCGGCTCCGCCGCGAGCTGCCCGACGTGCCGGTGCTCTTCCTGACCGCCAAGGACGCCGTCGAGGACCGGATCGCCGGTCTGACGGCCGGCGGCGACGACTACGTCACCAAGCCGTTCAGCCTGGAGGAGGTCGTCGCGCGGCTGCGGGGGCTGATCCGCAGGACCGGGGCGGCCGACCGTCGAAGCGAGTCCGTGCTGGTCGTCGGCGATCTGATGCTCGACGAGGACAGCCACGAGGTGTCGCGCGGCGGGGCCAACATCCATCTGACCGCGACCGAGTTCGAGCTGCTGCGCTTCCTGATGCGCAATCCGCGGCGCGTGCTCAGCAAGGCGCAGATCCTGGACCGGGTCTGGTCCTACGACTTCGGCGGCCAGGCCAACGTCGTCGAGCTGTACATCTCGTATCTGCGGCGGAAGATCGACGCGGGGCGGGAACCGATGATTCACACGCGGCGCGGGGCCGGATACCTGATCAAGCCCGCGGCCACGACGGTTTCGTGAAGCGGGGCCGCGCCCGGACGCTGCGGACCCGGCTCGTCGTCACCGCGGTCGGGCTGATCGCGCTGGTCAGCGTGGTGATCGGGACGGTGACGACGCTGGCTCTGCACTCGTATCTGTACGACCAGTTGGACGGCAAAGTCGACCAGGTCGTGCGCATGGCCGGGGGTGGCCCCGGTGAGAACCGGCAGCCTGGCGGGGGTGCACGCGAGAACGACCTGTCGTTCCTGGGCCTGCCGGGCCCCGGCGGCGGGAACACCGTGGGCGCGCTGGTCGGCGCCGATGGCTCGTTCACCGACGCGCAGCGTTCCACCACCGACCGCGATTCCCTCACCCGCACCGCCGACCTGACCACCTCCCAGGAAGAAGCGCTCGCCACCGTCCCCCGCGACGGCCGGGCGCACAGCGTCAGCCTGCCCGGCCTCGGGGACTACCGCGTCCAGTCGTCCGGTGACGGCACTCTGCTCGTCGGCCTCCCCGCCGACGACGTCGAGTCCACCCTCAACACCCTCATCGTCATAGAACTGAGCGTCACCGGCGCGGGCCTCCTCGCCGCCGGAGTGACCGGCGCCGTCATGGTCGGCGTAGCCCTGCGCCCCCTCCGCCGGGTCGCGGCGACAGCGACCCGCGTCTCCGAACTCCCCCTCCACAGCGGCGAAGTCACCCTCTACGAGCGGGTGCCGGACGCCGAGGCCGATCCGCGTACCGAGGTCGGGCAGGTGGGCGCCGCGCTCAACCGGATGCTCGACCATGTGCACGGCGCGCTCCAGGCGCGGCAGCAGAGCGAGACGCGGGTACGGCAGTTCGTCGCGGACGCCAGCCATGAGCTGCGTACGCCGCTCGCCTCCATCCGGGGCTACGCCGAGCTGACCCGGCGCGGACGCGAGGAGACCGGGCCCGACACCCGGCACGCGCTCGGCCGTATCGAGTCCGAGGCCCACCGGATGACCGGCCTGGTCGAGGACCTGTTGCTGCTGGCCCGGCTCGATGCCGGCCGGCCCCTGTCGTACGAGCCGACGGATGTGTCGCCGCTCGTCATCGACGCGCTCAGTGACGCCCGCGTCGCAGGTCAGAGCCATGCTTGGCGCCTCGAACTGCCCGATGAACCGGCGACCGTGCTCGCCGACTCCGCGCGCCTGCACCAGGTTCTCGTCAACCTGCTGGCCAACGCCCGTACGCACACGCCGCCGGGCACCACCGTCACCGCGCGCGTGCACCGGCACGGGCCCTGGGTCTGTCTCGACGTACAGGACGACGGGCCCGGTATCCCCGCCGAGCTGCTGCCGCGCGTCTTCGAGAGGTTCGCGCGCGGCGACTCGTCGAGGTCGCGCAAGGCGGGCTCCACGGGGCTCGGGCTCGCCATCGTGCAGGCCGTCGCGGCCGCGCACGGCGGCGCCGTGACCGTCGACAGCGTGCCCGGCAGGACCGTGTTCACCGTGCATCTGCCTGCCCATGCGGAACCCCACCCCGGGCCCCGCCACGAACTCCGCCACGAACCCGTCATGTACTCACAGGCAGGGCATAGCGTCACCACACAGCGCTAACAGGGCAGTTGGCGAATGTCGATGGCATGCGAACCGACTCTTCTGAAAGCCTCGGCCCCACCGGCGAGGGCCTCGGTCTCACCGGCGAGGGCCTCGGCCCCACCGCCGCGAGGTTCGGGGCGCTGCCCGCGCGGGAGCACCTCCCCGCGGGCAGCGGCGACGTCCCGATCCTCGACGTCGTCATCCCCGTCTACAACGAGGAGAAGGACCTCGGCGCCTGCGTCCGCAGGCTCCACGACCACCTGGTCCGCACCTTCCCCTACCGCTTCCGCATCACCATCGCGGACAACGCGTCCACGGACAGCACGCCCCAGGAGGCCGGCCGGCTGACCGCGGACCTGCCCGAGGTCCAGTACTTCCGCCTCGAGCAGAAGGGGCGCGGGCGCGCGCTGCGTACCGTGTGGTCGGCGTCCGACGCGCCGGTCCTCGCGTATATGGACGTGGACCTGTCCACCGATCTGAACGCGCTGCTGCCGCTCGTCGCCCCCCTCATCTCCGGCCACTCGGACCTGGCGATCGGCTCCCGGCTCGCCCGCAGCTCGCGGGTGGTGCGCGGGCCGAAGCGCGAGTTCATCTCGCGCGCCTACAACCTGATCCTGCGCGGTTCCCTGCAAGCGCGGTTCTCCGACGCCCAGTGCGGCTTCAAGGCGATCCGGCGTGATGTGGCGCAGGTGCTGCTGCCGTTGGTCGAGGACACCGGCTGGTTCTTCGACACGGAGATGCTGGTGCTCGCCGAACGCGCGGGACTGCGTATCCACGAAGTGCCCGTCGACTGGGTCGACGACCCGAACTCGACCGTGCACATCGTCAGGACGGCGACCGAGGACCTGAAGGGCGTCTGGCGCGTCGGCAAGGCCCTCGCCACCGGCTCGCTCGCCCTCGACCGCCTCGCCCGCCCCTTCGGCGACGACCCACGCGACCGGCAGCTTCCGGGCGTGCCCAAGGGCCTGGCCCGCCAGCTCGTCGGCTTCTGCGTCGTCGGCGGCCTGTCGACGCTGCTCTACCTCCTGCTCTACTCCGGCTTCCGTACGTTCTCGGGGGCGCAGGTCGCCAACGCGCTCGCGCTGCTCGTCTCCGCGGTCGCCAACACCGCCGCCAACCGGCGTCTGACCTTCGGGGTGCGCGGCCGCGACCGGGCCGTCCGGCACCAGGCCCAGGGCCTCGTCGTCTTCGGCATCGGACTCGCGCTGACCAGCGGTTCCCTCGCCGCGCTCAACGCGGCGTCCGGCGAACCCGCGCACTCCGCCGAACTGGCCGTCCTCATCGCCGCCAACCTCGCGGCGACCGTGCTGCGCTTCCTGCTCTTCCGCGCCTGGGTCTTCCCCGACCAGGCGGCCACGGCCACGACGCAGCCCTCGTACCAGTCCCCGGCCCCCTCCCCGTCTTCGTCCCCGTCCCCGTCCCCTCAGGTTCCGCAGGCCTGGGACGCCACCGTGCGGGTGCCCATGGCGGGCTCGCGCACGTCCGACCCCGAACCCAGGAATCCCCGATGACCACAGAGATGACCACAGACATCCGCCCGTACGACGACGCCGGCGCGGCACCTCCCACCGGCTCGGGCCACGGCCGCCCGAAGGACCGTTTCGTCCGGCGCGTCTGGCGGGGCCGGCCCGAGGACGCGCGCTGGGTGCGCCCCGCGTTCCTCGGCCTGCTGCTCGTCGTCGGCCTCGCCTACCTCTGGGACCTGTCGGCCTCCGGCTACGCCAACTCCTTCTACTCGGCGGCCGTCCAGGCGGGCAGCGAGAGCTGGAAGGCGATGTTCTTCGGCTCGTCCGACGCGGCCAACGCCATTACCGTCGACAAGCCCCCGGCCGCGCTCTGGCCGATGGCCCTGTCCGTCCGTCTCTTCGGCCTGAACTCCTGGGCGATCCTCGTCCCCGAGGTCCTGATGGCCCTCGCCACGGCCGGTGTCCTCTACGGGGCCGTCCGCCGCAGGTTCAGTGCCGCAGCGGGCCTGATCACCGTCGCGGTGTTCGCCACGACGCCGGTCGCCGCGCTGATGTTCCGGTTCAACAACCCGGACGCGCTGCTCGCCCTGCTCATGACCGTCACGGTCTACTGCGTCCTGCGCGCCATGGAGCACACCCGCACGAAGTGGCTGGTCCTCGCGGGTGTCGCCGTCGGCCTCGCGTTCCTCACCAAGACGCTCCAGGCTTTCCTGATCCTGCCGCCGCTGGCTCTGCTCTACGCGGTCTTCGCGCCGACCCGGCTGCGCAGGCGGCTCGGCCAGCTCGCCCTCTCCGGGCTCGCGATGATCGTCGCGGGCGGCTGGTGGGTGGCGATCGTGGAACTGTGGCCCGCCTCCTCACGCCCGTACATCGGTGGCTCTCAGAACAACTCGTTCCTTGAACTGACCTTCGGCTACAACGGCCTCGGCCGGATCAACGGCGACGAGACCGGCTCCGTCGGAGGCGGAGGCGGCGGTGGCGGTACGGGCGGCGGCACCAGCCAGTGGGGCGAGACCGGCATCGGCCGGATGTTCAACTCCGAGATCGGCAGCCAGATC
Source organism: Streptomyces kunmingensis (assembly GCF_039533535.1). Lineage (NCBI taxonomy): Bacteria > Bacillati > Actinomycetota > Actinomycetes > Kitasatosporales > Streptomycetaceae > Streptomyces > Streptomyces kunmingensis. The sequence continues at coordinate 49,484 of NZ_BAAATS010000017.1, read as the reverse complement.
TCGTGGCTGATCCCTGCCGCGCTGATCCTGTTCGCCGCGGGTGTCGTCCTGACCTGGAAGGCCAAGCGGACGGACACGGCGCGTGCCGGGTTCCTCGCGTGGGGTGGCGCGCTGCTCATGACCGGCCTGGTCTTCAGCTTCATGGCCGGCATCTTCCACCAGTACTACACGGTGGCCCTGGCCCCCTACATCGCGGCGCTGGTCGGCATGGGCGCCACGGTCCTGTGGGAGGAGCGCTCGCGCGTCACGGCCTCCGCGACACTGGGTGTCTCCGTCGCCGTCACGGCGGTGTGGGCGTACGTGCTGCTCGGGCGGACCGCGGACTATCTGCCGTGGCTGCGCTGGGCGGTGCTCATCGGGGGCCTCGTGGCGGGCCTCGGCCTCGCCTTCGTCGGCCGCCTCAACCGGCAACTGGCGCTCGGCGCGGCCGGGTTGGGTCTCGTGGCCTCCCTCGCGGCGCCGACCGCGTACACCATCAGCACGCTGAACACCGGGCACACCGGGTCGATCGTCACGGCCGGTCCGTCCGGGGCGAGCATGATGGGCGGCCCCGGGGGCGGCGGCGGGGGCGGTTTCCCCGGCGGCGGCCAGGGCGGCCCTGGCAGTAAGGGCGGCCAGACGGGCCAGCCCCCGACCGGCGGCAACGGCAACCAGCAGGGCGGCGGCTTCCCCGGCGGCGGGACGCCCGGCCAGAACCAGAGCCAGAGCCAGAGCCAGAAGCAGGGCACCGGTAAGACCCAGCAGGGCGGCATGCCCGGCGGCGGCATGGCTGAAGGCGGAGCCGGTGGCGGTGGCGGTATGGGCGGTCTGCTCAACGGTGCCGAGGTCAGCTCCAAGGCCGAGAAGCTGCTGGAGAAGAACGCCGGGGACTACACCTGGGTGGCGGCCACGATCGGTTCGCAGAACCAGGCGAGCTACCAGTTGGCCACCGGGGACCCCGTCATGGCCATCGGTGGCTTCAACGGGACGGATCCGTCGCCGACGCTGGCGCAGTTCAAGCAGTACGTCGAGGACGGGAAGATCCACTACTTCATCGGGAGCGGTTCCGGTGGCGGTATGGGTGGGTCGAGCTCCGGTTCGGCGTCCAAGATCACGTCTTGGGTGGAGGACAACTTCGAGAAGGTGACGGCCGGGAGTGCGACGTTCTATGACCTGACCCAGCCGAAAGGTTGATCCCAGCTAGGCCGCATCGAGCCCCTCCGGCGGTGAGGGAGCGAAGGACGCGGGGCTCTGCCCCGGACCCCGCTCCTCAATCGCCGGAGGGGCTTGACGCGTATCGCCGGAAGGGCTTGATGTCAGCGCGGCAGAGCGATCTCCGCGACCACCGGGCGGTGATCCGACGCCGTGGGTTCGTCCGGCACCGATGCCGAGCGGACGCGGATCCCCTCCCCCACCGCCACGTAGTCGATCCGCTGCACCGGCGTGCTCGCCGGGTACGTGCCGCCCTCGGCCGGGCCCGAGTCCCGCAACTCGGTCCACAGCGGACCCAGTTCCGGAGCGGACGGCGCCGCGTTGAAGTCGCCCAGCAACACCTGCCGGGCCCCCGGAAGCGCACGTCGTTCGCTCGCCATGATGCGCCGGGTGTCCGCGACCTGCGCCACCCGTACCGCCGGGTCGGGCCGGTAGTCGAGGTGGGTCACGAACACCTGCACCGGCACACCCCGCACCTTCAGCGTGACCTCGCCGAAGCCGGGTGCCGGCGCCGGTACGGGGTTCGGGTCCTGCGTGGACAGGCGGGTGATCTCGTGGTTGGCGGCGGCCCGGATCGGATGGCGGGAGAGCACCGCCACCCCGAACTCGCGCCGCTGACCTCCGGCCTCCGCCGGGTCGAGGCTGTATATCGGCGCGAACGACACCCGCATCTTCAGCCGCTCCGCCAACTCCCGTGCCACGTCCAGGCTCTGGCTGCGCGCACCCCAGTGCACGTCGACCTCCTGGAGCCCGATCACGTCCGCGTCGAGCGCCCGCAGCGCCGCCGCCTGCCGGTCGAGATCGAAGACGTTGTCCATGCCGGACCCGGCATGGACGTTGTACGAGGCGATCCGGAGCGGGACCGAACCGTGGTGGCGGGTCGCGGCGGCGGCCGGCGGTGCCGCGGCTGCGATTCCCAGCAGGACTGCGGACAGGGCCATGGAAGGCAGTGCTCGAGTGCGCATCGGCATGCCGGAACCGTATGTCGAAAAGTTGTTGTACGCCGTACGTCCAGTCCTCTACGCTGTACAACAACGGTCAGCCATACACCGTAGAAGAACGTAGAGCGAAGACGCCGAAGAAGACACAGAAGCAGAGGGGGACGCGTGATGACGACCACCCAGAACGCGGAGAGCACCAAGCAGCCGAGCCCGCCGGGAAGCCATCCCCAGCGGTGGCTGATCCTCGGCGTCATCTGCCTCGCGCAGCTGACCGTGCTGCTCGACAACACCGTCCTGAACGTCGCGATCCCGTCCCTGACGAAGGAACTGCACGCGACGACGTCCGACATCCAGTGGGTCATCAGCGCGTACTCGCTCGTGCAGTCGGGTCTGCTGCTCACCGCGGGCAGCGCCGCGGACCGGTACGGGCGCAAGAAGATGCTCGCGGCCGGCCTCGTACTGTTCGGGGTGGGGTCGCTCGTCGCGGGACTGGCCGACTCCACCGGGCAGTTGATCGCCGCTCGCGCGGGGATGGGCGTCGGCGGCGCGCTGCTGATGACCACGACTCTCGCCGTCATCGTGCAGGTCTTCGACGACAGCGAGCGGGTGAAGGCGATCGGTCTGTGGGCCACGGTCGGCTCGCTCGGGTTCGCCGTCGGCCCGCTGCTCGGCGGCGTGATGCTCGACCACTTCTGGTGGGGCTCGATCTTCCTCATCAACATCCCGGTCGCGGTCATCGGAGTCGTCGCCGTCCTGGCGCTCGTGCCCGAGTCGAAGAACCCGCGCGGCGAGCGGCCCGACCTGCTCGGCGCCGTGCTCTCCACGATCGGCATGACCGGCGTCGTCTACGCGATCATCTCCGGGCCCGACGACGGCTGGACCTCGGCGACCACCCTCACCTCGGCCGCGATCGGCGTCGTCGTCATGGCCGCGTTCGTCACGTGGGAGCTGCGTATCCCGTACCCGATGCTGGACATGCACTTCTTCCGCAACCAGAAGTTCACGGGCGCGGTGGCCGGGGCCATCCTCGTCGCCTTCGGCATGGCCGGCTCGCTCTTCCTGCTCACCCAGCACCTCCAGTTCGTGCTCGGGTACGGGCCGCTGGACGCCGGTCTGCGGACCGCGCCCCTCGCGCTCACCGTCGTCGCCCTCAACCTCACGGGCATCGGCGCGCGCCTGCTGCCCAAGCTCGGCACACCGCTGACCATCGCGTCCGGGATGACGTGTCTGGCGGCGGGGCTCGCGGCGATCGCCCTGCTCGGCGGGGACAGTTACGGCGGCCTGCTGGCGGGCCTGATCATCATGGGCGCGGGGATCGCCCTCGCCATGCCGGCCATGGCCAACGCCATCATGAGCGCGATCCCGCCGGAGAAGGCGGGCGTGGGCGCGGGCGTCAACGGCACCCTCGCGGAGTTCGGCAACGGGCTCGGCGTCGCCGTCCTCGGCGCGGTCCTCAACGCCCGGTTCGCGGCGCTCGTACCGGTCTCCGCGGCCTCGCTCCCGGCGGCGCTCGCGGCGGCGGACTCGGCCGGGGAGCGGGCCCGGATCTCCGACGCGTTCTCCTCGGGACTGGAGACCAGTCAGCTGGTCGGGGCCGTCGCGGTGCTCATCGGCGGGCTGCTCGCCGCGGCGTTGCTGCGCAGGGCCGAGAGGGCAGACTCACCGGCGGTGGCTTCCACATAGCATCGACCAGGGCGGACGGGCGGGTTCCGCTGGAGTCCCGCCCGCACCCGCCGTGAACGAGGAACTTCTGGGAGGGTGCGCCATGACGAAGGCAGCGCGGATGAGCGTCTGGCTGGAGGACTCCGCGGTCAGGGCGCCGCGCACCAGGCGCAGCGAGCAGCCGAGCGGCCTGGACCGGGACCGGATCACCGAGGCCACGGTGAAACTGCTCGACGCGGAAGGGCTCGCCAAGTTCTCCATGCGGCGCCTGGCGAGCGAGCTCGGCGTCACCGCGATGTCCGTGTACTGGTACGTCGACACCAAGGACGACCTGCTCGAACTCGCCCTCGACCGGGTCTTCGCCGAACTGACCGTGCCGGCGCCGGAGGCCGTCGACGCCGGGGACTGGCGGGAGCAGCTGCGCGGCCTCGCGGCCACGTACCGGGCGGTGATCGTGCGGCATCCGTGGATCTCGCCGCAGATGGGCAACTACCTCAACATCGGGCCGAACTCGCTGCTGTTCTCGCGCGCGGTCCAGCGCGTCGTCGCCGCCACCGGGCTCTCCCTGACCCGGCAGCGGGGCGCCATCGCGTCCGTCTTCCAGTTCGTCTACGGCTACGGGACCATCGAGGGCCACTTCCGGCGGCGGTGCGCCGAGGCCGGTCTGTCCCAGGACGACTACTTCCGCGAGGCGATGGCGGCGTTCCGGGTGCCGGAGGAGATGGCCGAGGACTTCCGGCAGGCGGAGGAGATGGTCGCCGCGGTCGAGGGCGGCCAGACGGTCGAGGAGATGCGCGACGCGGACTTCCAGGTCGCGCTCGACCTGCTCGTCGCGGGCATCGAGGCCCTGGTCGCCGCCGAGGGCCCCGCTCCGTCCTGACCCCGGCCTCGTACAGCCTCTTACGGAAGAGTTCAGCTCTCCTCGGCCAGCCGTGCCGGGAAGCCGCCGGTGGCGATCGGGCCCCACTTCTCGGGGGTCACGCGGATGATCGACTTGCCCTGCTTGAGCATGGCCTCCCGGTACTCGTCCCAGTCCGGGTGCTCGCCCGAGATGTTCCGGAAGTACTCCACCAGTGGCTCGACCGAGTCGGGGGAGTCGAGGACCTCGGCGGCGCCGTCGACCTGGACCCAGGGCCCGTTCCACTCGTCGCTGAGGACGAGCACGCTCACGCGCGGGTTCCGCTTGGCGTTACGCGTCTTGGCGCGCTCGGGGTAGGTGGAGACGACGATCCGCCCGGAGTCGTCGACGCCGCAGGTCAGCGGGGAGGCCTGCGGGGTGCCGTCGGCGCGGGCGGTGATCAGGAGGGCGCGGTGGCGGGGGCGTACGAAGTCGAGCAACTCGTCGAGGGAGACACGGGTGTTGGTCGCGATGTTCGGAGCCATGGCCTCAGCCTATGCCGCACCGGGCTCCGGAGCCGCTCGGCGACACCTCGCGCGCACCGGCCCCGGAACCGCTCACTCCTCGCGGGCCCGCAGCGCCTCTTCCACGCTGTTGTGCACGGGCACGTCCCGCCGGGTCTGCGCGAGGGTCAGGACGCGACGCACCGGCCCCTCCTCGGGCACCGCCACCCGCATGAGGGCACCGTGCCGCTGCCGCAGATAGCGGCGCAGCTCCAGCAGCAGCCGGACACCCTGCGAGTCGAGAAACGCGGTGCGGGTCAGATCGAGGATGAACTCGGTGCGCCCGCCGGCCCGCTCGTCGGCCAGGGCGCATGCCTCGGCGAGCAGGACCGGCGCGTTGCTCAGATCGATCTCCGCCGGGAACGTGATGAGGGTGCGGTCCGCGATGTCGCGGGGCGCCAGATGAAGCGGGGTGGCCACAAGGCTCACCTGCCAGACCGGTACTGGTGGTCGGACGGTGGACGGTGAGCCGCTTCCTGACCCGCTTCCATTGGACCACCGACGGGAGGCCCACCGCCGCTCTCCTCCGCAAATCCACGTCGTCTTAAGGAAACGGCTAGAATTTGGTTCGTCCTGCGCTCGCAGTCGGGAATGTGCTGCGGAGCTCTCCCGCGCATGTCTATTTGGGCATGCTCGCTGAAGAGGTTCGTGGTGGTTGCGCCCAGTTTTTCCGAAGTGCCGTTCTCCCCTGCCGATTTCCGGCTGGCCGAGGCTCTCACCGTCGCAGCGCGGCAGCTGCACGAGCAGACCGGGCCCCAGGCCACCCTGCGCAACGCCGTGCGTCTTGCCGTGCACCTGGTGCCGGGGGCGGACCACGCCGGCATCGTCACCGTCGACCGAGACCTCGTACTCACCTCCGTCACCTGGAGCGACGACGTGGCGCGCAGCGCCCAGGAGCTGACCGGGATGCCGGGCCACCGTGCCTTCCGGGAACAGCTGTGGGCCGCGCCCGTCGCCACCCTCGCGGACACCACGGGTACGAACGGACCAGGTCAGAGCCTGTCCGTGCTCGGGGTGCGCGCCGTGCTCGCGCTGCGTCTGCGGACCGACCGGAACCGGCTGACGGCGCTCGTGCTGTTCGGCGGCAAACCGGACGGCCACGACGAGACGAGCCTGCGCATCGGCCGGATGCTCGCCGCGCACATCTCCGTCGCGCACGACTCCGCCACCGTGCAGGAACAGCTCACCGAGGCGATGCGCACCCGCGACCTCATCGGGCAGGCCACCGGACTGCTGATGGCGCGCGAGGGGGTTGACGCGGCCGAGGCGTTCGACCATCTCGTACGGGCGTCGCAGCAGCAGAACATAAAGCTCAGGGAGCTGGCGCAGAGGTACGTGGACGCCGCGGCGCGGCCCCGTGACGCGTGAGCACCCGTTTACGGGACACCCGTAATCAATGAACAGTCCAGCCGAGACCCCCGCCGGACGAAACGAGCGCCCCTACCTACAGACGCCCCGCCCGGAGATGCCCTACCCGCAGATGCTGGACACCGGGGCGCTCTACCTGGCTCTCGCCGAGAGCGACGGCCTCGACGGTTTTCTGCAGGAACTCACCGAACGCGCCGCGCACGTCGTGCGGCCGGGCGCGTGCAGTGTCACGCTGCACCGCGCCGACCGGCTGCGCACCGTCGCGGCCAGCGAGGGCCTGGTGAGCGGCCTCGACCAGATCCAGTACGAGGTCGACACCGGCCCGTGCGTGACGGCGGCCCGCGAGTCCACGGAGCAGCACGCGCCGGACATGGGGGCCGAGCAGCGCTGGGTCCCGTTCCCCGTCGAGGCCAGGGGGCGTGGTGTGCGGTCCATGCTGGCCCTGCCGCTCACCCTGAACCACGGCGTCCACGGCGCCCTCAACTTCTACGCCGGCCACCGGGACGCCTTCGTCGACCGGCGCGAGAGCGCCCGCCGGCTCGCCGCGCAGGCCTCCGGCGCGGTGGCCGTCGCGCTGCGGATCGAGCACGAGCGGGAGATCGGCCTCGACCTGCGCGCCGCGATGCTCTCGCGGGGTGTCATCGACCAGGCCATCGGCATCGTGATGACGCAGCGCCGGTGCGACGCGGACACCGCGCTGGGCCTGCTGCGCCGCTGCTCCCAGGACGAGAACGTCAAGCTGCGGGAGCTCTGTGTCCGGCTGGTGACCCGGGTCGGCGGAGTGCCGCCGCGCCGGGGGGAGTTCACCGAACGCCTCCCCGGCTGAGACCGGCCCCCTCGAGAATCAGACCTGCGGCAGCGCGTCGCCCTGGACCGCCTGGATGTCCAGCTCCACCTTCAGCGTCGCGCCGATCGCCGCGATGCCGGCCTGCACGACCTGGTTGTAGTTCATGGCGAAGTCCTCGCGCTTCAGCTCGGCCGTCGCCTTGAACGCCGCCCGGGTGCCGCCCCACGGGTCGGCGCCGGTGCCCAGGTAGCTCAGGTCGAGGTCGACCTGGCGGACGACGCCGTGCAGGCTCAGCTCGCCGTGCACGGTCCAGCGGTCGGGGCCGGCCGGGGTCAGAGCGGTGGACTTGTAGGTGATCTCGGGGTGCGTCTCGACGTCCAGGAAGTCCGGCGACTTCAGGTGGCCGTCGCGCATGCCGTTGCCGGTGTCGATGGACGCGGCCCTGATCACGGCCTCGACGCGGGACTTCTCCACGTCCTGCGCGATGTCGACGCGGGCGGTGAAGTCGGTGAACCGGCCGTGCACGCTGGTGATGCCCAGGTGCTGCGCGGTCGCCGCGACGGAGGAGTGCGCCGGGTCGACGGTCCACGGCCCGGGCGGCGGCAGTTCGGCGCCGCCCTGCCGGGCGAGCACGACCGTGCCCACCTCGGCGCGGCCGGTCGCCGTGACCAGCGCGGTGGAGGCCACGGGGGCGTACCCGACGGCGGTCACGATCACGGTGTAGGGGCCGGGGGTGAGGACGGCCGCGTCGTGCACGGCGCCCTCGTCGTCGGCCTCGGCCCGCAGCACCTGCGCGCCGGTCATGTCGGTCACCGTGACGACGGCGTGCGGCAGAGCCCAGCCGTCCCGCGTACGGATCCGCGCGCTCAGTCCCATCAGTCACAACTCCTAGCTCAAGTTCTCACATGCGTAAGGGATTCGGGTGGCACCCGAACGTGAACGGGCCCCGGCCCGTGACGTCTCCGGCCGTCCCCTGCCGTTAACGACGCCACCGGGTCCGGGGCCCATTTCCCACAACCGGTCCGGGAGGTCCGCGTCTCCGCTCGAAGCGCGGGCCGCCCGGTCCGGGGTCTTGAGGAGCCGGTCTTCGACAGGCTCCGAGGGACTGCGCGAACTACTCGCCGGGGTGCGAGAGTTCGATGTCGTGGCCGTCCACGCCGCTGCCCTGCACGCTGAGGTGCGTGGCCACCGGCGGGTAGCCGGTCGCGATGACGGTGTACTCGCCGCCGTCCAGATCGGTGAAGGCGTACGCGCCGTCCTCACCGGTGGTCGACGTCGCCACGACGTTGCCCGCGGCGTCGATGAGCGTGACCCGGGCGTCGTTCAGCGAACGGCCCGCGGCGCGCACGGTGCCCTGCACCTGCGAGCCGGAGTTCAGCTCGATCTCGACGCGGGTGACACCTGTGCCGCCGACCTCGACGGGCAGGGCGAGCGGGCGGTGGCCCGCGGCGTTCACCGCGATGGTCACCGGACCGGGCACCAGCTCGGCGAAGGTGAACTCGCCGTCCTGGCCGGAGAGCCCGGTGGCGAGGACGTCACCGCGGACGTCGGTCACGATGACCATGGCGCCGATGACGGCCGCCTTGGTCTCCGCGGCCCTGACGACACCGCTCAGCCCGCTGGTGCCGCTGAGCAGGATGTCGTACGCGACCGGCTCGTCGCCGACGAGGACCGTGGAGGCCTGCGGCTGGTAGCCGTCGGCCGAGGCGATCAGCACGTAGGAGCCGGCGCCGGGGGCGTCGATCCCGTAGGAGCCGTCGCCCTGGGCGACCGCGCGGCCCAGCTGCCGTCCCCCGAGGGAGATCAGCGTGACCGCGGCCCGCGGGACCGGGGCGGACTCGGCGCCGCGGACGAAACCGCGCACCGGGGTGCCGCTGCCGAGGGTCTGCGCCGGGATGTCACCGGCGGCGGACGCGACGGTGGCCAGTCGCTGGGTCTGGGTGTCGGCGGCGGGCTCACCCGCGCCGACCAGGCTCGGCACCTTCGCCGGCTCGGCGGCGGAGGCGGCGGTCGAGTCGGCGGGGGCGCCGGAAGCGGCCGCCTCGGTCTCCTTGGCCTGGTCCAGGCCGCCCGACGTACGCAGCGGAACCTCCTTGATGAACAGCGTGGCGATGAGGGCGAGCAGGGCGATCGGCGCGGCGATCAGGAAGACGTCGGCGATGCCGTGCCCGTACGAGCTCTCCATGATCGTGCGCAGCGGCTCGGGGAGCTTGGACAGGTCCGGGATGCCACCGCCGCCGGTGCCGCCGTGGCCCAGGGCCTCGCCCTTGGGGCCGAGGTCGGCGAGGCCGTCCTTGACGTAGTGCGTGATCCGCGTGGACATGATCGAACCGAGCGCGGAGACACCCATCGCACCACCGAGGGAGCGGAAGAAGGTGACCGTGGAGCTGGCCGAGCCGATGTCCTGCGGGGCGACCTGGTTCTGGGTGCAGAGCACGAGGTTCTGCATCATCATGCCGACGCCGAGACCCATGAGGGCCATGTAGATCGCTACGTGCCAGTACGGGGTGTCGTAGCGGATCGTGCCGAGCAGGCCGAGGCCCGCCGTGATGAGGACGCCGCCGGAGACCAGCCACGCCTTCCACTTGCCGGTCTTGGTGATGACCTGGCCCGCGACGGTCGACGAGATGAACAGGCCGCCGATCATCGGGATCGTCATGACACCGGACATCGTCGGCGACTTGCCGCGCGCCAGCTGGAAGTACTGCGAGAAGAACACCGTGCCCGCGAACATCGCGACACCCACGAAGAGCGAGGCGAGCGAGGCGAGCGTGATGGTGCGGTTGCGGAAGAGGCGCAGCGGGATGATCGGCTCGGCGGCCTTGGCCTCCACGAGGAGGAAGATCAGGGCGAGCACGACCGCGCCGCCCACCATCGCGCCGGTCTGCCACGACATCCAGTCGTACTTGTCGTCGGCGAAGGTCACCCACAGGAGCAGGGTGCAGACCGCGGCGGTGATGAAGAAGGCACCGGCCCAGTCGACCTTCACGTTGTCGCGCTTGACCGTCGGGAGCTTCAGCGTCTTCTGGAGGACGATGAGCGCGATGATCGCGAAGGGGACACCGACGTAGAAGCACCAGCGCCAGCCGAGCCACGAGGTGTCGGTGATGACACCGCCGAGCAGCGGGCCGCCGACGGTGGCGACAGCGAAGGTCGCGCCGAGGTAGCCGGAGTAACGGCCCCGCTCGCGCGGGGAGATCATCGCGGCCATCACGATCTGGGCGAGGGCGGACAGACCGCCGACGCCGATGCCCTGGACCACACGACAGGCGATCAGCATGGTGGGGCTCTGCGAGAGCCCCGCCACGACCGAGCCGCCGACGTAGACGATCAGGGCTATCTGGACGAGCGCCTTCTTGCTGAAGATGTCGGCGAGCTTGCCCCACAGGGGCGTCGTCGCGGTCATCGCGAGCAGTGAGGCGGTGACGACCCAGGTGTAGGCGGACTGGCCGCCACCAAGGTCGCCGACGATCTCGGGCAGGGCGTTGGTGACGATCGTCGACGACAGGATCGCGACGAACATGCCGAGCAGCAGCCCGGACAACGCCTCCATGATCTGCCGGTGGGTCATCGGAGCGCCGGCGTCGGGGGCGGCGCCTCCGTGCTTGGCGGCATGGCTGCCCCGCACACCGGACGGTGTGGATGTTGCCATGGGATTCCTTCTCTTACGTTTACGCGGGTGTACGGGTGGTCTGAACTGATGCCGAGGCCTGCGCGGCGACGGGGAACTGTCCGCGGGACGCTGTCGTCCGGCAGTCCCCGAAGCTGTCGCGCAGCCGCGTCATGAGAGCGATCAGCTGGTTGACCTCGTCGTCGGACCAGTCGCTCAGCCGGTCGGCGAGCAGCTCGGTCGTGCGGACGTTCAGGTCCTCCATCTGCTCGTGGCCCTCGGCGGTGAGGGTGAGGATGCGCGAGCGCTTGTCGGCCGGGTCGGGGCGTCGCTCGATCCAGCCGCGGTCGGCGGTGTGGGCCACGTGGCGGCTGGCCACGGACATGTCGACCGCGAGGAGCTCGGCCAGCCTGCTCATGCGCATGTCGCCGTACCGCTTGAGAAGCGTGAGGACGGCGGCCGAGCCGGCCGGGCAGTCATGGGGCAGGATGCGCGCCATATCCCTTTTGACGGCGCCGAAGGCACTGAGCTGACGAGCCAGCTCGTCGTAATGACGCTGTGCGGCCACAGCACCTCCTGACCAGTATCTTCTTATTCGTTGCTTAGGGCAACCATAGAAGCAGTTGGTTGCCGCAGGCAAACTAAAAGGGACGTTCAACCCTAAAATCACGGCAAAGGCGAGGTGTGCGAAGGTAAAGCCGCAGCTCAAGTGAGCTGTGGGCGGACTGTGGCGCCTGTGGCGCCGATTCGCTAGGGTCCTGCTCCATGGCACACAACCCCCAGGGCCCGACCCCCGAAGGCAACTACGACCCCGCGGGCAGCACCCAGATGTTCCGCGCCTTCGTCGACGAGGGCGGCACCCCCACTCCGCGCGCGCAGGCCGCTCCGGTGAAGTCCGGTCCCGGTGCGGGCCTGATCATCGGCATCGTTGTCGCGGTCGTCGTGATCGCGGCGGTGGCGTGGCTGGCGCTCAAGTAGCGCGTACGCGGCGGTAGGCGCGGCCCGTCCGGGCCGCCGCTTCCGGTCGGCTACTTCGAGTCGGCTGTTTCCGGTCGGCTACTTCCAGTCGACGGAGACGTCACGGGTCTCGACGTGCATCCCCAGCGGGACGCGCCAGGACTCGACGCACACGGTCCACGTCTTCTTCTTCTCCTCCCCGGCCCCCAGGGGTACGGGGAGCTTCTCGGTGGACTCCACGGTCGCCCAGTCGATCCCGAGCGAGCCGATGATGTGCGTCTTGAACGTCACTGTTCCCGAACGCACAGCGCTGCCACCGGAGTTGCGCAGCACCAGCGTCACGTCCTGGCACCAGCGCTTGTCGGCGTCCTTCAGGACGGGCTCGCTCACCTCCAGGGCGGCGGGGGCGGCGGGTGCCGACGGTGAGCTCTGCCCGCCGTTGCCAGGGGCCGAACTGCCGGGCGTGGTGGGGCCGTTGTGCCCGCCGGGCCCGGAGGCGCCGCCGGAGCCGGTACCGGTGTCGGAGCCACTGCCACTGCCACTACTGCTGTCACTGCTGTCTCTGCTGCCGTCGCGTTCGGCGGTACGGGGCGACGATCCACCGCCGGCCGCTCCCGTACCCGCTGTACCGCTTCCGGCGGGCGCCGATCCCTGGGAGTCCGCGGACGTGGAGCCCGCGGGCGACCCCGGTGCCTCGTGGGACGGGCGGGAGGATCCGGGCCCGGCCGGGTCCAGCGGTACGAGCCGTACCTTCCCGCTGGGCGCGACGCTCTCTCCGGGCCCGCCGGGCGCCCCTCCGGCGGCCCCTACCGCGACGTACCCGTCCGGCCCGTCGCCCCCACCGAGAGCGGCGACGGTCCCCAGGCAGACCATGGCGGCGGAGGCGGCCCCAACGGCGGCCCCACGACGCCCTCGCACCCACGTCCGTAACATCGCGCCAGTGTGTCTGACGCCCCGTCAATTAGGAAGAGGGCGGGCCGGTATGGGCGGTGGCCAGGGAGGGCGATGGGCCGGAGCGGACGGTGGCCCGGACGGGCGTCAGTCCGCGATCAGGCCTTCCCGCAGCTGCGCCAGCGTGCGCGTCAGCAGCCGGGAGACGTGCATCTGCGAGATGCCGACCTCCTCGCCGATCTGCGACTGCGTCATGTTCGCGAAGAAGCGAAGCATGATGATCCGGCGCTCGCGGGGCGGCAGCTTGGCGAGGAGGGGCTTCAGCGACTCCCGGTACTCGACGCCCTCCAGCGCCGTGTCCTCGTACCCGAGCCGGTCCGCGAGGGAGCCCTCGCCGCCGTCGTCCTCCGGGGCCGGGGAGTCCAGCGAGGACGCCGTGTACGCGTTCCCCACCGCGAGGCCGTCGACCACGTCCTCCTCCGATACGCCGAGCACCACGGCGAGTTCGGGGACGGTGGGCGAGCGGTCCAGCTTCTGCGCGAGCTCGTCGGAGGCCTTGGTCAGGGCGAGCCGCAGCTCCTGAAGGCGCCGCGGCACCCGCACCGACCAGGACGTGTCCCGGAAGAAGCGTTTGATCTCGCCGACCACCGTGGGCATGGCGAACGTCGGGAACTCGACGCCCCGTTCGCAGTCGAACCGGTCGATCGCCTTGATCAGCCCGATCGTGCCGACCTGGACGATGTCCTCCATCGGCTCGTTCCGGCTGCGGAAGCGGGCCGCCGCGTACCGCACGAGCGGCAGGTTCAGCTCGATCAGGGTGTCGCGGACATAGGCCCGCTCCGGGCTGTGCTCGTCGAGCGCGGCAAGGCGCAGGAACAGGGAGCGGGACAGGGTACGGGTGTCGATGGACGCCGATGACACGACAGGCGCCGGCGCCTCCGCGGTCCCGGACGCCTCGGGGGCCTCTGGCGCCTGCGCCGGGAGGGACACCGGAACAGGAGAGTCGATCAGCGCGGCGGTCGTGGACGCACTCGCGTCCTCGGACGCGCCGGGCGTGAGCGTGAGCACCTTCGAGCTGCCCTGGTCTGCGGACATGCCACCCCCTTGAGGTCGCGGACGGTCGCGGTCGACGCTCCCGTCAGGTAGGAGCGCAGCCTCCACCTGAATACCGGACGTGGGGCTGCGCCAAACGCGCTTCCAGCAGAATGTCACATGTCGGCAACACGCTGTAGTTACATGTCGACATGGAAGGGGCGAATCACCGCAGGATGCAGGGGGTGTGGCCAGAGTGGACGGGGACTTCTGTCGGGAAAACCCCGCAGGGTCGGTCTACCCGTTCCAGCTACGCGTCGATCCTATTTGCGGATCGAAGTCGGGCGAAACTGCGGGCGAGGAGCCTTGACACATGCATCTGGGAGACACCCAGCTCGGCGCTGATCTGTGACTGGGTCAGGTTGCTGTAGTAACGAAGCAGCAGGATCCGCTGCTCGCGCTCGGGCAGCTGGACCAGCAGGTGCCGGACGAGGTCGCGGTGTTCCACGCCGTCCAGTTCGGGGTCCTCGTAGCCGAGCCGGTCGAGCAGTCCCGGCATCCCGTCGCCCTCCTGCGCGGCCTCCAGGGACGTCGCGTGGTACGAGCGCCCGGCCTCGATGCAGGAGAGCACCTCGTCCTCGCCGATGCGCAGCCGCTCGGCGATCTCGGCGGTCGTGGGGGAGCGCCCGAAGGCCGTGGTCAGGTCCTCGCTCGCGGCGTTCACCTGCACCCACAGCTCGTGCAGCCGGCGCGGCACGTGCACGGTCCGCACGTTGTCGCGGAAGTACCGCTTGATCTCGCCGATGACGGTCGGCATGGCGAAGGTGGGGAACTGCACCCCGCGCTCCGGGTCGAACCGGTCGATGGCGTTGATCAGCCCAATGGTCCCGACCTGGACGACGTCGTCCATCGGCTCGTTGCGGCTGCGGAAGCGGGCCGCCGCGTACCGCACGAGCGGCAGGTTCGCCTCGATGAGCGCGCCGCGCACCCGGGAGTGCTCGGGGCTGCCCGGCGGCAGGTCCTTGAGCTGTGCGAAGAGGACCTGTGTGAGGGCCCGTGTGTCGGCGCCGCGCGTGGTCTTCGCGGGCGGTGCCTGAGGCGCAGTACTGGCCGGCACGGTCAACCCCACCTCTGTATCCGTCAACTCATCGGTCAAAAGCGGTCATAGCATCACAAGACATGTGCACTGTGTGCAAGCACCTTATAACTACGTGTTGAGGGGCAAGTTGGGACAGTTGACGATCGAGACATGAAAAAACCCCCCGCCGTTCCGGCGAGGGGCCGTTTGGCCGTACGGACCGAGTCGGAGCCCGGACCGGGTCGGACTCGGACCGGGTCAGAACTCGTAGTCGGCGATCACCCACGTGGCGAACTCCCGCCACAGCGCCACGCCCGCCTGGTGCGCGGGGTGTTCGATGTACCGCTTCAGCGCCTCGGTGGACTCGACCGCCGAGTTGATCGCGAAGTCGTACGCGATGGGGCGGTCGGTGATGTTCCAGTCGCACTCCCAGAATGTCAGCTCGGGGATCTGCCCGCCCAGCGCGCGGAAGGCTGCCACGCCCTCGACGACGCGCGGTTCGTCACGGCTCACACCGTCGTTGAGCTTGAAGAGGACCAGATGGCGGATCACGGCTGTGCACTCCCTCGAAGGGCTCGGGTCTGAGGGGACCGGGAACTACTTGCCGCCGTTGGCGACCCAGGTCATGAAGTCGCCTACCGACTGTGCGGCGGTCGAGACGCCTTCGAAGCCTATCTGGACGTAGTCGGCGGCCTTGGCGGGGTCGGTGATGACCACGTAGAGCACGAAGACGACCACGACGAACAGAGCAATTTTCTTCGGCTGCACTACGTTTGGCCTCCCCGTGCCCGCGCCTGCGCCACTTCTGATGCCCTTTGTGGCCCCTGTTGCCGCGCGCGAGTCTACTCGGCCATCTGTTCCCCTGACCTTGACGGACCAACCGTCATCCGCCGACGGCCGATCGCCGACCGGCATGCAGAACGCCCCCCTTCCTCGGTCAACCCGTGGAAGGGGGGCGTTGTCAGCGGTAGCGGAGGGATTTGAACCCTCGGTGAGTTTCCCCACACTCGCTTTCGAGGCGAGCTCCTTCGGCCGCTCGGACACGCTACCGAGAGGAACTCTAGCCCAAGGTGGGCCGTGGTCTGAAATCCGTTTCCCTGAAGAAGCGGGTGAGGGGTTTCGCGCACTCCTCGGCGAGTACTCCGGCCACGACCTCGGGCCGGTGGTTGAGCCGCCGGTCGCGGATCACGTCCCACAGGGAGCCGGCCGCTCCGGCCTTGTCGTCGCGGGCTCCGTAGACGACGCGGTCGAGCCGGGACTGGACGATCGTGCCCGCGCACATGGTGCACGGCTCCAGGGTGACGACGAGCGTGCAGCCGGTCAGCCGCCACTCCCCGACGGCCTCCGCCGCCCGCCGGACCGCCAGGACCTCGGCGTGGGCGGTGGGGTCGCCGGTCAGCTCGCGTTCGTTGTGCGCGGTGGCGAGCACGGTCGTCCCGTCCGGCGCCAGGAGCACGGCGCCGACGGGTACGTCACCGCCCGCCGCGGCGAGCCCGGCCTCGGCCAGGGCCTGCCGCATGGCCGGCTTCCAGGGGTCTCGTACGGGATCGGGGCTGGGGTCGGGGCCGGGGTCAGGACCGGGATCGGGACCGGGATCGGGATCGGTCACGGGTGCGGGCGGGGTGCCGGGCTCGGGGGGTGTCACGGTCGGGAATCTATCCCCGCCCGCTCCGCCCCCGCTCGGCCGGGAACCCGGCCCCGCCCCCTCAGCGCACCGTCTCGAGCACCTCCGCGGCGCCCAGCGCGTCCGCGATCTCGCTCAGCGCGTCCGCTCCGTCGAGGGCGAGCAGTTCCTTCTCGGGGAAGCCCAGGTCGGCGAGGATCCCGGTGTCCCCGATCGGGCCGGCGGGCACGACCTCGGCGTCCGCATCCACGTCCGCCTCCACGCCTCCGTCGTCCTCGCCCTCGTCGTCCTCCGTCGTCGTCCTCGTATCGCCGTCCTCCGTACCGTCCAGGTCGAGGGCATCCAGATCGTCGTCGACGGCGTCCGGATCCTTGCCGAGCAGCTCGTCGGTGAGCAGGATCTCGCCGTAGCTGCTGCGGGCGGCGGCCGCGGCGTCCGAGATGTAGATGCGAGGGTCGTCCTCGCCGTCCACACGGACGACGCCGAACCACGCGTCCTCTTGTTCGATGAAGACGAGGACGGTGTCGTCCTCGGCGCCGGCCTCGGCCAACGCCTCGCGGGCCAGATCGGACAGGTCCGACAAGGTCTCCACGTCGTCGAGCTCTGTATCGCTCGCTTCCCACCCGTCTTCGGTGCGCGCGAGCAGTGCGGCGAAGTACACCGTGACTCTCCCACTGGTCTCAGGTGCCGGTCGGGGGTCCCCCCGGCGGAGTCTTGGAGGCGGGGAGTGCAGTTCAAGCCCCGCCCACTCGGAATCGTGGCAGAAAGTGCGGCTCCAAGAGAGGTCTTCCGCGCGCTGTGTTCGTGGCGCGTCCCCGGCGGGAGGGTCCATTGTGAGGCGCGTCACCTGAAAGTCACCGGGGAGTCACCAGCGAAACGTGCGCATCCTCATCTGCCGGCGCATCCGTGCGGCCCGCGCGCGGCGCGGCTGGACGCGGGCGCGCAGCTCGCGTGCCTCGGTCAGCTCGCGCAGGAACAGGGCGCGTCGCCGCCTGCGTTCGGCGTCCGACTCCATGGGTTCGCCGGGCACCGGCCCCCGCACGAGCCGCTCCTGACGCTCCTGGTCGGACATCGCCTCACCACCACCCCGGTCCCGCGCTGTAGACGCGTTCTCTCCACTTTCCCCCCGCTGTGCTCCTTGATGCCACCGCGCGGGGGCGCCCGGCCCTTGGGGCCCGGTTACTGTTGATGACATGCGGATCCACGTCGTCGACCACCCGCTGGTGGCGCACAAACTCACCACGCTGCGCGATCGGCGCACCGATTCCCCGACCTTCCGGCGTCTCGCCGACGAGCTGGTCACCCTGCTCGCGTACGAGGCGACCCGGGACGTGCGCACGGAGCAGGTCGACATCGAGACCCCGGTGACCGGGACGACGGGCGTGAAGCTCTCGTACCCGCGTCCGCTCGTGGTGCCGATCCTGCGCGCGGGTCTCGGCATGCTGGACGGCATGGTCCGCCTGCTGCCGACCGCCGAGGTGGGCTTCCTCGGCATGGTGCGCAACGAGGAGACGCTGCAGGCCTCCACGTACGCGACGCGGATGCCGGACGATCTCTCCGGGCGCCAGGTCTACGTCCTCGACCCGATGCTGGCCACGGGCGGCACGCTCGTCGCGGCGATCCAGGAGCTCATCAAGCGCGGAGCGGACGATGTCACCGCCGTGGTGCTGCTCGCCGCGCCCGAGGGCGTCGAGATCATGGAGCGGGAGCTGGCGGGCACGCCGGTGACCGTGGTGACGGCGTCGGTCGACGAGCGCCTGAACGAGAACGGCTACATCGTCCCGGGCCTCGGTGACGCGGGCGACCGGATGTACGGCGCCGCGGAGTAGCCACCGGACGGACGCCGGCGAACGGACGAACGGACAGACGAACGGACAGGGCCCCGCAGAAATGCGGGGCCCTGTCCGTGTGTTCGGCCTCGTCCGTGTGGCCTCGTCCGTCCGGCTTCGTCCGCGCTGCTTCAGGCGGGCTCTGCGCGATCTCTAGGCGCAGCTCGGCGACGAGGACGGCGCCGGCTTCGGCTGGGTCAGCGCGTGCAGCGCCTTGTCCGCGGCGGGCTTCGCCGTCAGGGACTTGAACCCGGTGCCGATGATCAGGTCGACCTCGGTGGCCTTGGCGCGTCCGTCGGTCTTCTGCTCGGCGCCCGCCAGCTGCGTGCCGAGCATCGGCAGCGCCGCTTCGGTGGCGGTCTTCGCGCCCAGGAGTATCGCGACGCCCTTGACCTTCTTGTCGTAGGTCTTGTCCGCGTTGCCCACGTCCCCGATGGTGAAACCGCGTTTCTTCAGCTCGTCGGCGGTGTCCTTGGCCAGTCCGCCGCGGGGCGTGGCGTTGAGGACGTTCACCTTGATCTGGGCGGGGCCGGGGAGCTTGCCGTCCGCGGGTTTCGTGGCGCCGGGCGACGCGCTCGGCCGCTTCGTGCAGCCGGCGGGGCCCGAACCCGCGGCCTTGGCCTTGTCGCCGCCGGTGAAGACATGGACGAGCTGGAGCGATCCCCAGCCGAGCACGCCGAGCACGGCGAGGGACGCGACGACGGCGAGCACGATCCTGCTGCGTGGACGGCCGCGACGCATCCGGGGGTATTTGTCCCCCGTGATGCGGTACTTACCGCCCATGCCGGGGGGTGTGAGCATGCTCATGGGCGCAGCGTAATGCCGCGTGGCGGTGATGCCTATTAAATGATCACGGTCCGGCGCTCAGGCCAACCCAAAAGGGCCAATGCGGACTTGGCGCCCGGAACCTGAGATGCCGTCAGCCGAGCTCGAGGACGCGGGCGTGCAGCACCTGGCGCTGCTGGAGCGCGGCGCGGACCGCGCGGTGCAGGCCGTCCTCCAGGTAGAGGTCGCCCTGCCACTTCACGACGTGCGCGAAGAGGTCGCCGTAGAACGTGGAGTCCTCGGCGAGCAGCGTTTCCAGGTCGAGCTGGCCCTTGGTCGTCACCAGCTGATCGAGGCGGACCGGGCGCGGCGCGACATCCGCCCACTGCCGGGTGCTTTCCCGGCCGTGGTCGGGGTACGGCCGGCCGTTTCCGATGCGCTTGAAGATCACACGGAAAGCCTACCGGGCGAGCATCACCGGGCGCAGCCATGGAGACGGAGTGCGAGTCCAGGAAATACTCCCCTGAATGCGGACGAATTGGGAAGACTCCCGTCGGGGACACGGGCCGGAAATGAGTGACGCCGAGCCGATGGCGGGCGGACCGGTGCGTGGGGCGGGCTCATCCGGAGTAGCGGCGGGCGCCGTGTTGACGAGCGCCCGGGTGGCCGCGCGGGAAGGCGGTCGTGTGCGGGGTGTGGCGGGCCGGCCGCCGTTCGGACCGTCGGCCCGCCCTCCGTCAGCGTCCGTTCTTGTCCTGCGGGGCCGGCGCCCGCCGGTTCTTCGCCGCGGGTGCGGCGGCCTTCGCCGCGCGGGTGTCACGCGCGGCCTCCGCGCGCATCAGGGCGCGCAGCAGCGCGTACGGGTCCTTGGGCATGGGGGATTCCTTCCGGGGTCGTGCGTGAGTGGTCCGTGCGTCTGACGACGACGTGCGTCTGACGACGACGTGCGTCTGACGACGACGTGCGTCTGACGACGACGTGCGTCTGACGACGACGTGCGTCTGACGACGACGTGCGTCTGACGACGACGTGCGTTTGACGACGACGTGCGTTTGACGACGACGTGCGTCTGACGACGACACGCGTCGGATACGTGAGGGATCCGGGGCCGGTGCCGCATACGTGAAGGGCCCGGGACCGGAGACCGTCAGCAGCGCAGGACGACGGTGCGCAGGGCGCGGAGTGACTGGCGTGCGGGGTGTGCGCCGGGATCGGGGCAGGTGCCGGGCGCGGTCGCCGGGACCGGGCGGCTCCGGCGCGGATCTCCGGGCAGTCGCGTGGGGTGGCCCGTCGGGAGGCGGAGGGCCGCCTCGGGGCTGTCCTGTTGGAGTTCGCCGGGTTCGGCGGAGGCCGCCGCGGCGGGCGGCGGGACCGGAGCCCCTGCGGGCGCCGCGGTCGACGGCGCGACCAGCAGGGCGAGCCCGAGGGCGAGCAGCAGGACGAGCGCGCGTGCCCAGGCCCGGACGGGACGGCCCGGACCTGCGGTCGACGTGGCGACGCTCATACGAGGTGTTGTCCCCGGCCCCGCCCGTGACGTGCGCTCCGAGCGGACAGAACCGCCCTCATGGGCTACGGAGAGGTCGGCGGGATGACGGGGCGCCCGTCCGCTCGGACGCCCCCGGGCCGCTCCGCCGGGCCCTGTGGGGCTCTGGGTTAGGCTCCCCTAACGAACGTGGAGAGGAAGTGGGGGACGCGTGACCGTGGTGGGCAGGGCGGACTTCGAGATCTTCCGGGACGCGTGGGGGATACCCCATCTGCGGGCGGGCGACGCGTCGGCGCTCGCGTACGCGCAGGGGTATGTGACGGCTGTCGACCGCGCCTGGCAGCTCGAGGTCGAGCGGCACCGGATGCTCGGTACGTCGGCCGGGCTCCTCGGGGCGCAGGCGCGCGGCTGGGACCGGTTCGCCCGGCAGGCACGGCTCGCGGACACCGCGCGGCGCTGCCACGACGCCCTCGACGAGGCGACCCGGGCGTGGGTGGGCGCCTATGTCGACGGCGTCAATCACGGGCTTCGGCAGCAGGGCCACAAGGCGCCGGAGTTCGCCCGGGCCGGGGCCGCACCCGGCCGCTGGGAGCCGTGGACGCCGCTCGGCGTGTGGCTGTCGGCGCATGTGCTGTTCGCCGGGTTCCCGGCGAAGCTGTGGCGGGACGAGGTCACCCGGTGGCTCGGGGCGGACGCCGTCCGGCTGTTCGCCACCGACGGGCCCGGGACCTCGGGGAGCAACGGCTGGCTCGTCGACGGGGCGCGCGGCGCGGGCGGCGGCGCGCTGATCGGCGGGGACCCGCACCGGTTCATCGAGGACCCGGGCGTGTACCAGCAAGTGCGGCTCGCCTGCCCGGAGTTCGACGTCGTCGGGCTCGCCGTGCCCGGGGTGCCGGGCATCGGGCACTTCGGCCACGCGGGGTCGGTCGCCTGGGCCATCACCAACGCCATGGCCGACTACCAGGACCTGTACCGGGAGCGGCTGCGGCGTACGGACGGCGGGGGCGTGGAGGCGTTCGGGCCCGATGGCTGGCGGGCGGCGCACGTGCACGTGGAGGACGGCGTCGAGGTCATCGAGACGGAGCGCGGCGTCGTCGTCATCGGCGGCCCGGACGCGGACGCAGGCGTTGCTGTTGGTGCGGGCGTTGCCGTCGGTTTGGGCCCGGGCGCGGGCGAGGGTGCAGGTGTTGCCGTCGGTGTGGGCCCGGACGCGGGTGCAGGCGTTGCCGATGGTGAGGTCCCGGGCGAGGGCATCGGCATCAGCCTGCGGCAACCCGCCCGCGTCCACGAAGACCTGGGCTTCGCCGCGCTGCCCGCTCTGCTGCGCGCCCGCACCGTCGCCGACGTGGACCGGGCCTTCGACCGCTGGGCCGAACCGGTCAACGTCGTCCTGGCCGCCGACACCGAGGGCGGCCTCCTGCACCGCGTCGCGGGCACCGTCCCCGTACGCGACCCGGAGAACATGCTGCGGGTGGTGCCCGCATGGGAGGAGCGGTACGCCTGGCGGGGCCGGCACGAGACCCTGCCGCGCGCCGAGGTCGACGGGGTCGCCGTCATGGCCAACGAGCGGTCCCTGGCCGCGCCGCTCGGCGTCGAGTTCGCGCCGCCGCACCGGGCCCGCCGCATCCGCGAACTGCTCGACGAGCGGGAGACCTGGCACGCCGAGGACATGAGCGCCGTGCACACGGACACCGAACTCGCCTCGTGCGCACCCCTGCTGGCGCTCGTCGAGCGGCTCGACGGGCTGTCCCCCGAGGCGGCCGGGCTGCGGGAGCGGCTGCTCAACTGGGACCGGCGGATGGTGGCGGGCAGTGTGCGGGCGGCGGCGTACGCGCGCGTGCGGTCCAAGGTCGTGGAGCAGCTGACCCGGCACGAACTGTTCGCGCCGCTCGCGGACCTCACCCCGGCCTACCCGGAGGTGTTCCGGCCGTGGCTCGCGCTCGTGCCGCGGATCGCGTTCGGCCTGGAGTACCTGCTGGCCAGCGAGCGGCTGCCGGACGAGGACCGGCTCGCCGCCGTCCGCGCGGCGGTCGAGGAGACCGCCCGCGTCCCGGACGCCACCTGGGGCGAGCTGCACCGGCTCGCGCCCTGGCAGGCGCTGCCGGACCCGGACGCCGCCTGGCCGGGCCTCGACGGCGACCACGACTGCATACTGTCCACCTCCAGCGTGCCGGGACTGACCGACCTCAGTGTGCGAGGGCCCGCCGCCCGCTACGTGTGGGACCTCGCGCGGCGCGAGGACAGCCGCTGGATCGTGCCCCTCGGCGCGTCCGGCGTGCCCGGCTCCGCACACCACCGGGACCAGCTGCCGATGTGGCAGCGCGGCGAACTGACCCCCGTCGTCACCGACTTCGACCACCTCATCCAGGAGACCTCCGTGCCCGACCCCACTTGTGTGTACGAGGAGAACGTCGACGGGTTCGGCACCTTCCGGCTCGCGCGCCTCGACCCCGCCGGCGCCGACATCGACGTACTGCACCGATGGGTGAGCGAGGACCGCGCCGGGTTCTGGGGGATGACGGGCCTCGGCCGGGACGACGTACGCGAGATCTACGCGCACATGGACACCCTCTCCACGCATCACGCCTACCTCGTGCGCCTGGACGGCGTCCCTGTGGCGCTCTTCCAGACGTACGAGCCCGAGGCGGACCGGGTCAGCGAGTGCTACGAGGTACGGGACGGCGATGTCGGCGTCCACCTGCTGATCGGCCCCGCCGGAGAGGGCGGACCGGTGCCCGGGTTCAGCCGCGCGCTGGTGCGGGTGCTGCTCTCGTACGCGCTCGACGGCCTGGGCGGGAAGCGGGTCGTGGTCGAGCCGGACGCCCGTAACGACAAGGCGGTGGCACTGTTCGCCCGCGCCGGGTTCGAACTCGCGGGCGAGATCGTGCTCCCGGAGATCGATCTGCCCGAGGTGTACTTGGCGGAGAAGCGGGCGCAACTCGCCTTCTACGGCCGGTAGCTCGCGGGCGCCCTGCTCAGCGGGTCATAGTGGGTCATGAGCGGGCGATCAGCAGGGCCGACGCCGTGACGCCGACGGTGACGATGACCCCGCGCATCGCGGCCGGCGGCAGCCTTCGGCCGAGCCGGGCGCCGGCCAGGCCGCCCGCCGTGGAACCGGCGGCGATCAGCGCCGCCACGGTCCAGTCGATGTCGGCGACGGCGATGAAGACGATCGCCGCGACGCCGTTGACCAGCGAGGCCAGCACGTTCTTCGCGGCGTTCAGACGCTGTAGGTCGTCGCGGAGGACCGCGCCGAACATGCCCATGAGCAGGACGCCCTGGGCCGCGCCGAAGTAGCCGCCGTAGACGCCGGTGCCGAGGACGCCGAGCCACATGGGGACGCCGCCGTCGGCCCGCGAACCGGCCCGCTGCCGCCTCTTCATCCAGCGGTTCAGCCGCGGCTGGAGCAGGACCAGTACGCAGGCCGTCAGGATGAGGACGGGCACGATGGCGCGGAACGCCGCGTCCGGCAGGCGCAGCAGGAGCACGGCGCCCACGAACCCGCCGAGCAGCGAGGCGGCCCCGAAGCGGAGCAGACGCCGGCGCTGGCCGCGCAGTTCGCGCCGGTATCCGTACGCGGCGCTCAGCACGCCCGGGACCAGGCCGACATTGTTGGAGACGTTCGCGAGGACCGGCGGGTAGCCGAAGGCGAGCAGCGTCGGGAACGTGATCAGGGTGCCGGACCCGACGACGGCGTTCATCCCGCCCGCCGCGATCCCGGCGGCGCCGATCGCCGCTGCTTCCACTACGTCCACGAGGCCTCCGCTCTGCTCTCGGACCGGTGAACGGGTCGGCACCCGCCCGGAGTTCGCGACCTCCGCGACGGGTTGCCGCCCTGGGCCGTCCCGCAATGATCGTGGTCCCGCCTCCACCCCAAGTCAATCCTCGGGTCCCCTTGCACACCCCCAAGCTGTAGCTTGGCCCGCGTGACCCTCGACGACCTCCGCGTCTTCGTCGCCGTCTGCCGCGCGGGCAGTCTCAGCGCCGTCGCCCGCGAGCTGTCCTGCACGCAGTCCGCGGTCAGCCAGCACGTCAAGCGGCTGGAGAAGGAGGTCGGCATCGGCCTCCTCGAACGGCACGCGCGCGGCGTCGTCCCCACCCCCGCGGGCCGCATCCTGCGCGCCGCGGCCGCCGACGGTCTCGGCTCCCTCGACCACGCGCTGCGCCGCCTCGGCGATCTGGCGCGCGGCGAGAGCGGTTCGGTGCGGGTGACGACGGGCGCCACCTCCGTACGTCACTTCATGGCGGCGGCGATCGTCGAGTTCCGCCGCACGCACCCCCAGGTCAGCCTGGAGTTCCAGACGGTCAGCTCCAGCCGCAGCTGCTTCGAGGCGCTCGCCGCGCACGACCTCGACCTGGCATGGATCACGATGGGCGCGCCCGAGCGCGGCATCGAACTGCGCCCTGTGGTCGAGCTGCCCTGGGTCCTTGCGGTCCGCGACGACGACGACCTCGCGGCGAGCTCCCTCGCCGGCCCCGAAAACCTACGGGCGTCGGCCCAGCTGATCCTGCCGCCCGAGCACTCCACGTCCCGCGCGCACCTCGACGACAGCTTCGCCGGACTCGGCCTCGCGAACGGCCCCGCCTCCGGCACCGGCATCGCCGACTGGGACACCGCCGTGCACCTGGCCGCCCTGGGCCTCGGCCACGCCGTCGTCCCCGACCTGCCGGGCCTGCGCCGCCCCGGCGGCGACCCGCCCGCGGGCCTGACCCTGCTCCCGCTTCCCTGCCTCCCCCCGCTCCAGGTCGGCTGGGCGGTCCGCCGCTGGTCCGCCCTGTCCCCACTGGCCCGAGCCTTCGCGGACACGGTGAACCACAGCTGCCCGGGCCGCCGGGCGACGGAGTCGTGAGCCGTGGCTGCCCCGGGCCGCCGGGCGACGGAGTCGTGAGCCGTGGCTGCCCCGGGCCGCCGGGCGCCGGAGTCGTGAGCCGTGACTGCCCCGGGCCGCCGGGCGCCGGAGTCGTGAGCCGTGACTGCCCCGGGCGCCGGGCGCCGGAGTCGTGAGCCGTGACTGCCCCGGGGCGCCGGGCGCCGGAGTCGTGAGCCGTGACTGCTCCGGGCCGCCGGGCGACGGAGTCGTGAGCCGTGGCTGCCCCGGGCGCCGGCCCGCGGCCCCCTTACCGCCCCTGAACCGATCGGCTGACGCCACATCGCGCCCGGCGGCCAGCCGGGCGACGCTGGGCCCATGACCACCACGTACGACCTCACCACCCTGGCCGACGACCATCTGGCGGCCGCCCACCGCGACGCGCACGGCCGCAGCGCCGAACTCCTCGCCCGCGAGGACCCCCTGCGCCAGAGCGTCATCGCGCTGACCCAGGGCAGCGCCCTGGAGGAACACAACGCCCCGCAGGCCGCCTCCCTCCTCGTCCTGCGCGGCCGCGTCCGCCTGACCGCGGTCTCCGGCGACACCGACCTCGCCCAGCACGAACTCCGCGCGATCCCCCAGGAGCGACACGGACTCGTGGCGCTGACGGACGCGGTGGTGCTGTTGACGGCGGTGATGGCCTGACCGGATCGTGTTCCCGTCTCTCCGGGCGTGACGTGAAGGGAGTGCGGGGCCGATGACGTCGTACGAGGAAGTCTTCCGCGCGAGTACCGAGGACCCCGAGGGGTTCTGGCTCGGGGCTGCCCGGGGGATCGACTGGGATGTGGCTCCCTCGCGGGCCCTCGACGCGTCCCGGGCGCCGTTCTACCGGTGGTTCCCGGACGGCGAGCTGAATGTGTGCCACAACGCGCTCGACCGGCACGTGGCGGCGGGGCGGGGGGCGCAGCCGGCGCTGGTGTACGACTCGCCCGTCACCGGAGTGCGACGCACGTACACGTACGGGGAGTTGACGGACGAGGTCGCCGCCTTCGCCGGGGTGCTCGTCGGCCTTGGCGTGGGGCGCGGGGACCGGGTCGTCGTCTATATGCCGATGGTGCCCGAGGCCGTCGTCGCGATGCTGGCGTGTGCGCGGATCGGGGCGGTGCACTCCGTGGTGTTCGGCGGGTTCGCGGCGCCCGAGCTGGCCGTGCGGATCGACGACGCCGCGCCGAAGGTCGTCGTCTCGGCGTCCTGCGGGATCGAGGGCGCGCGAGTCGTCCCGTACAAGCCGCTTCTCGACCGGGCCGTCGAACTGGCCGCCCACAAGCCCGAGGCCTGCGTGATCCTGCAACGGCCGCAGGGTATGGCCGAGTTGGGGAAGCGGGACCTGGACTGGGCGGAGGCCGTGCGCGCGGCGAGCCCCGCGGCGCCCGTGCCGGTGGCCGCGACCGACCCGCTCTACATCCTCTATACGTCGGGGACGACCGGGAAGCCCAAGGGAGTGGTCCGCGACTGCGGCGGGTACGCCGTCGCCCTGCGCTGGACCATGGAGGCCGTGTACGACGTCGGCCCCGGCGAGGTGATGTTCACGGCGTCCGACGTGGGCTGGGTCGTCGGCCACTCGTACATCGTCTACGGGCCGCTGCTGGCCGGCGCGACGACCGTCCTGTACGAGGGGAAGCCGGTGGGGACGCCTGACGCGGGCCAGTTCTGGCGGGTGGCCGCCGAGTACGGGGTGAAGACGCTGTTCACGGCGCCGACGGCGTTCCGCGCGATCAAGAAGGTCGACCCGGAGGGGAAGTTGGCCCGGCGCTACGACCTGAGCCGCCTCGCGTACCTCTTCCTGGCCGGGGAACGCCTCGACCCGGAGACGTACCACTGGGCGAGCGACCTGCTGGGCATCCCGGTCGTCGACCACTGGTGGCAGACCGAGACCGGCTGGCCGATCGTCGCCAACCCGGTGGGGATCGAGGCGGCCCCCGCCAGGCCGGGCTCGCCCACCTATCCGCTGCCCGGCTGGGACGTACGGATCCTCGACGCGGGCGGCAACCCGGCGCCCACGGGGGAGGACGGCGCGATCGTGGTGAAGCTGCCGATGCCGCCCGGGGCGCTGCCCACCCTCTGGAACGACGACGAACGGTTCGTCGCCTCGTACCTCTCCGCCTACGACGGCTTCTATCTGACCGGCGACGGCGGGCACATCGACGAGGACGGCTACGTCTTCGTGATGGGCCGGACCGACGACGTCATCAACGTCGCCGGGCACCGCCTGTCCACCGGCAGCATGGAAGAGGTCCTCGCCGCCCACCCCGCGGTCGCCGAGTGCGCGGTCATCGGCGTCGCCGACTCGCTCAAGGGCCAAGTGCCGCGCGGCCTGGTCGTGTTGAAGGCGGGCGTGGAGGCGGACCCGGCCGCGGTGGAGGCCGAACTCGTCCAGCTCGTACGGGACCGGATCGGCGCCGTCGCCTCGCTCAAGGACGTCGCCGTGGTCGCCGCCCTGCCGAAGACCCGGTCCGGGAAGATCCTGCGCAAAACCATGCGCGGCATCGCCGACGGGCTCGACGAACCGGTGCCGTCGACCGTCGACGATGCGACGGTGCTGGACGCGCTGCGCCCGGTGCTCACGCGCGGAACCTCACTTCGCGGGCGCGGAGAGCAGTGAGCGGATCGCGGCGCGGTCGACGTTCGTCAGACCGCGCACCAGCTTCGGCGTGACGAGGACGAGCAGCAGACCGATCGCCGAGACAGCGGCGATCTGCGCGGGCGACTCGATGTAGTACGCGTGGTGCACGCCCGCGTCGGTCGTGAAGTCGTAGACGCGGTAGCCGGGCCAGTCCAGGTAGCGGTGGAACACCCAGGAGTACGCGGGGAACAGCGCGACCACCCAGCCCGTGACCAGGAACGTCACCGACACGACGAAGGACAGCACCCGCCACGGGAACATCACCGTGTGGAAGAGCAGCGCCTTCCATCCGGCGGCGTCCATGACCCGGGCACGCAGCCCCGCCGCGGGCGCCGCCGGGGCCGCCACGTCCAGGCCGAGGAGCGAGCGGGCCCGCCCGCGTTCGGCGCCGCCGAGCGCACGGGCCCCGGCCAGCGCGCCCACCAGCACCGGCAGCCCGATCCAGACGACGAGCGTGCTCAGCCCCAGGGCGAACATCGTCACGGCGAAGACGAACCCGGCGACCGCCACCGGCAGCGACGTGACCGTGTGCCCGATCTCGCGGTACGTGGCCCGGGCGAAGGGCCCGCGCCAGAAGGTCACGCGGTGGGTGCTGCCGGCGTAGGGGAGCGTCGTCGAGGTCATACGGAGAGCCTCGCGGAGGGGACCGACCGGGAACATGGGGAGGCTCGGTGTCTTGAGGGTGGGGCTATCCCCACTCTTCAAGCCCCTCCGGCGATCGAGGAGCGGGGCCCGGGCGGAGCCCCGCGACGACGCGTTTGCCGACCACGGCGGTCACGCGGCAGGCGCACAACTCACCGGCTTAGCAGCCGACTGGTCAACGCCGGGTGCACTCGTTCCTGGCCAATCCCGACCTGGTCCAACACCTGCGCACAAACACCACACTGAACCCCGTACGAGTCAACTTCTGATGTACGTAGGCGACGCAGAGGGCTACACGGACTACCCGACGCTGGCCTCGGGCCGGCCCAACACGTGACCGTACGACTCCGGTTGACCAAAAAACCATCGCCGCCGGTAGGAGCTCTTACGTACCGCCATAGATGCGTGCTGTCATACACCTGGGGTGCGGAGGCGTGCCGGTAGAACCGGCCGGGATGGGGGTCCCCATGGTGCTGACGCTGAATGTGGCGGTCCTGCTCGCCATCATCATCTTCCTGCGCGTACGCCGACGCGTGCAGGCTCGAAGCAGGGCGGACCAGTGGCTGACGGTGGCGATCGTGATGGTGTTCGGCTTGCTCATCGCCCCGACAGACTTCGGCCAGGGAGTCCTGAACGCCGTGGCTCAGGCGGCACAGGGCATCTCGGAGGCAGGAAGCCCGTGAGCCACTGACTCGCTGCGGGCGTCGGATCAGAAGGGAGCGCACGATGCCGTTGGAGTTCGGGCTGTGGCGGGTTGACGACAAGCCGGTTCGGGTGGCCACGCGGCCGATGCGGGTGGAGGCCCGGCTGGAAGAACTCATAGAGGCTGATCCGGAGATCCTGGGAAGACCGCTCCTCCTGATCGGGAGGCAGGTGCAGACCGATCACGGCAAGTTCATCGACCTGCTTGGCATGGACGCTGAGGGCGCGCTGCATGTCCTGGAGCTAAAACGGGACCGCACGCCGCGGGATGTCGTCGCTCAGCTGCTCGACTACGGTTCGTGGGTGCAAGACCTCAGTAATGAGCAAGTACGTGAGATCTACGGGGCGTATGCCCGGCGGCGCGGACTGGCGGAGGAGCTTGACGAAGCCTTCGCGCTGCGTTTCGGTGGCAGCCCGCCGGAGGCGCTGAACAGCACCCACACTCTCACCGTCGTGGCGAGCGAGATGGACGCGGCGACGGAGCGGATCGTCACCTACCTGTCGTCCGGGTACCAGGTCCCCCTCAACGTTCTGTTCTTCCGTCACTTCGAGGACGAGGGGCGTTCCTACCTCGCCCGCACCTGGTTGATCGATGACGGCGAAGTGGCTGTGGCGTCCACCGGAACCAAGGCCCGCGGGAAGCAGGAGCCGTGGAACGGCACCGATTGGTACGTCTCCTTCGGCGACGAGCCGGGCAGTCGCAGCTGGAAGGACGCGCGTCAGTACGGCTTCGTGTCGGCCGGGGGCGGGGACTGGTTCTCCCGGACGATCCGCTCCCTGCCTGTGGGAGCGCGGGTGTTCACCCACATCCCCAAGGTGGGGTACGTCGGCGTAGGAACGGTAGCGGGTGAGCCGCGCCCGTTCGTCGACGCTGTCCTCGCAGTCGACGGCGAAAGCCGGCCCATGCCTGGTCTCCCGCTCCAGGGAAGCTACCGGCCCGACAGCGCTTCCACAGTTCCGGAGCCGGTGCCGGAGGGCGACACGGCGGACCGCCGCGAGTGGATCGTTCCTGTTGCCTGGGAACAGTCCGTGCCACGAGAAGCGGCATTCTGGCGGCCGGGTCTCTTCGCGAACCAGAACTCCGCCTGCAAGCTGCGGGCCCGCTTCACGATCGAAGAGGTCTCCCGCCACTTCGACATCGCTTGACGCGTCCTGTCCGGGGGCGCCGCACCATCTGGATGACCCACGTCACACTGGGGCGACCGTTCTCGTGAGGGGTTGCCCCCAACACGCTTTCCAACTGTGGTGCGGGGCGCGGGCCTCGTATGGAGACGTTCACCTGCGTTCACGGCTGACCTATCCATGAACCGAGCGCCGTGCGTGGTCCGGGCTGAACGCCTATGTACGGCGCTGAAAGAGCTCAGTCAGCCGAGCCGATCGGTGGCATGTCCTGTGGACGACGGCCCCAGCCCTTTGCCCGCTCACGCTGTGGAACGTGGCGCTGGCGGGCGGCGGAGCGGCCGGCGGCATCCTGCTCGACGTGCCGGGTTCGGACTCGTTCCCATGGGCGGTGCTGCTGCTCCTGGCCCCGACGCTGACCCTGGTCCTGACGTCCCGCAGGCACGGCTTCCCGCCTGGGCAGGGCAGCCCCTGAACCAGCCCTCGCCGAACTCCCCCTACTCGGGAAAGGGCCCACGGACCGAGACGCCACCGTCCAGCACGATCTGCTGACCGGTGATGTAACGCGCCTCGTCCGACGCCAGATAGACGGCCGCGGCAGCCATCTCCTCCGACGTGCCGTAGCGTCCCGCCGGGATCTCGGGGACCCATTCATCGGAGACGCCGGCGTTGACGGCGGTGCTGATCGCTCCGCCCGTGACGACGTTCATCCGGATACCGTCGGCCGCGTACTCGGCGGCGACGGTCCGCGCGAGGCTGTTCAAGCCGGCCTTGGCGGCGCCGTAACCGGCCTGCCTGGGCGCGGCCATGATGCCGGTGACCGAGCCGATGCTGACGATGGTCCCGCCGGTGCCCTGTTCCAGGAACAGCCGCAGCACACGCCGCACCGCGCGCACCACGTAGCGCAGGTTCACTTCGTAGACGGTGTCCCAGTCCTCGTCGGCCATCTCATGAAGCTTGACCGCGGGTACGAACGCCACTTGCCCGCCGACCACCGTGACCAGGACGTCCAGGCCGCCGAGTTGTCCGGCCGCGCCGACGATCAGAGCTTCGAGCTGCTCGAGGGAGCGGACGTCACCGCTCAGCGCGTGGGCGACGTGTCCGGCTGCCCGCAGTTCGTCCGCCGCCTCGGCAGCCCGTGCGCCGTCCACGTCGACGACCACCACTGCCGCCCCGGCGGCCCCACAGGCACGGACGATGCTCCGCCCGATCCCTGCCCCGCCACCACCGATCACCAGAACCCGTCTGCCGTCGAGCCTGCTCAACCCGGACATGTGCCCCCCTCAGCAATTTG
>NZ_BAAATS010000017.1:0-17585 GCF_039533535.1 Streptomyces kunmingensis | reverse complement strand
TGTTTCCAGGGGGCCCTTCGACATCGTGCCCGGTGAGGCACTGGCGGAGGATACGAGATTCGAACTCGTGAGGGGTTGCCCCCAACACGCTTTCCAACTGTCCGCGTTGCTGTACGGGGGCGTTCGCAGGCGTTCAGGCGGCAGGTTGGAGGGGGTGGGCACACTGTGGTGAACAGTGGCGGTCTCCAGTGCACTGGACAAAGACCAGGACAACGGGACACCTGACGGTCGCCTGGTCCCGCGCTTCTGAGCGAACCGCTACCGAGTGTCCGATGTTGCGGGCAAGCGCCCACGTTACTGGTGCGTTACATGGTTACTGGTTGCTATCACCCGATACGATGCTGCGATCTTGGGCCGCTAGCCGGTCCGGTCTCGATAGAGTGAACGTTTACCGATCTGGTAAACGTTGACCGGGGGCGGTGGGTATACTGGACGTGTGCTACGCAGATCGAAAGCTGAACAAGGTCTGCGCGTCGGAGAAGGATCTGCGACGCGCCTATGGGTCTCTCTTGGCAGGCAAGATCGGTCAACGGCTTGCGGCGCTTCGCGCGGCAGAAACTCTTGAGGACATGCGCCCTCCGGCGCTCGGTCGATGCCATGCGCTCACTGGGGACCGTGAGGGATGTTTGTCGTTGCATCTGAATGCCAACTGGAGACTGATCTTCTCGCCGACCGAGCCCGCTGTAGATGAGCAAGGCGCGCTCGTCTGGGCCAGCGTGACGTCAGTCACCATCGAAGGGATCGAGGACTATCACTAGCGAGCAGTATCCGGACTGGGGGTTGAGCAAATGAGTACAAGTGCTGTCCGTGAACTGTATGCCGCTGAAGAACCGGACTATGCGGTGCCGCCCGGGAATACCATTTTGGAGTTCCTGGAAGAGGCGAGTATGACCCAACGTGAATTTGCTCTGCGTGCGGGGTTGAGTGCGAAGCACCTCAATCAACTCGTCAAGGGGACTGTCTCTCTGTCGCCTGATGTGGCGGAGCGCCTGGAAAACGTAACCGGAATTAAAGCACGTTTCTGGAATCGACTGGAAGCTGATTACCAGTCGACTAAGAAGCGACTTCGAGAGGCCCGGGACCCGGCCCTCTTTGGGGCTTGGTGCAAAACACTCCCTATCAGGGAGCTGATTAAGCGCGGGCAGGTTCCTGAAGAGCCCTCTGACAAAGTCTCCCGATGGGAGCAGCTCTTGGCTTTCTTCGGAGTTTCCAGCCTTGACGCGTGGACTGAGTTGTACGAGAAACCAGCGGCAGCATTCAGGCAAACCAAGGCGTTTGAAGCCAAGGTAGGTTCCGTCGCTGCGTGGTTGCGTCTCGGGGAAGTTGCTGCCCAAGAAATCGCATGCGATCCGTTTGATAAGCGTAACCTTCAGGCGGAGCTTCCAAAGCTGCGGGCGTTGACGATTTTGCCCCCGGAGCAATTTGAGCCCGAGCTGGTAAAGACGTGCGCGCGCCACGGTGTCGCCGTGGTGTTCGTAAAGGAGATCACAGGAAGTCGTGCATGCGGGGCGACAAGGTGGATTTCACCGCACAAGGCCATAGTGCAGCTCAGTCTTAGGTATAAGACTGACGATCAATTCTGGTTCACGGTCTTCCATGAGCTCGGCCATGTTCTTATGCACGGGAAGCAGGACGTGCTTGTGGAGGCGGCGCGAAGCTCTGACGCGGAAGAACCGCGCGAAGTTGAGGCTAACCAGTTCGCTCGTGACCTCTTGATCCCACCCGATGAGGCCAAGAGGCTGGATTCATTGCGGTCCCTTGCATCAGTTCGCAGTTTCGCTCGTGAAATTGGCATCGCCCCCGGCATTGTCGTAGGGCGGCTGCATCACGAGAAGAAATGGCCCCATAGCTGGGGAAACGATCTCAAGCAACGGTTTGAGCTAGTGGAAGAGCCGGTATAGGCCAATTCGCAGAATAGTTACGGGCGCGGATGTACTCGAAGAGCGCGCCCATTTTCTGTGTGTGCAGCTCAAGAAAAGAGAACCCTGGCTCCCCCCTGCCTAGGTCTTGCAAGTGATTGAGACAGACCTGTGCGGCCGGTTCTGTGCTGCAATGCTGCCTCTATTGGACAAGGGGGCAATCCTTGGGCAAGGGGAAGGCCGTGGGAGGCTTGATGGCGAGCGAGAAAGTGAGCCGAGGGGAGTCCAAGTGACAGAGGCCAGTCCGCGCGGAACTTACCTGGTCATCGTGGACGTACTGCGGCAGGAGATCGAGAACGGCGAGCACGCGAGCGGTTTGCCGTCCGAGGCTGAGCTGATGCGCCGGCACAGCGTGGCGCGCAACACGATCCGCCGGGCACTCAAGACGTTGGAAGCTGAGGGCGTACTCGAATCCGCGCCCGGCGTCGGCTGGCGTGTCTCTCAGGGTGGCGACCGCCGCTCGCTCGTTGAGCGGATGGTGGCTGTGATCGAAGACGACTCGCTCGCGGTCGGGGACGCGTATCCGTCGGAGGCAAGGCTCTGCGAGCGCTTCGGCGTATCGCGCACGGCGGTCCGCCGCGGGCTCGCGCACATGGAAGGAACGGGATTGCTCGACACCGTTCACGGCAAGGGGCGCACAGTGCGCGCCCTCCCCAGTACCCAATCGGGGTCGTAACCTTGGCCGCCATGGGACTGACTGAGTGGGCGTACTCGTGCTCTGAAGCGCTGCTGTCCGAGCCATTGCCTCGTAGGTGGGCGCACTCCCTTGGAGTCGCGAAGCGGGCCCGTTCTCTGGCTCCGATCCTGGGCGACGACGCGGAGCTACTCGAAGCAGCGGCGGTGCTGCATGACATCGGGTACTCGCCGGAGATCGCGCTAACCGGATTCCATCCGCTGGACGGGGCCCGCTTCCTCCGTGATCAGGAAGGGGCAGACGAACGGGTCGTCCGTCTCGTGGCGCACCACTCCTGTGCCCTCCTGGAAGCGGAGGAGCGGGGACTCCGGCACGAGCTGGAGAGCGAGTTCGAGCTTGAGCGTCCCGATCTCGTTGACGCCCTGATCTTCTGTGACATGACGACGACCCCGGACGGCACGCATACCGCGCCGGCCGACCGCCTCAACGAAATCGTGCAGCGGTATGGACCAGAGACGATCGTCGGCCGCTTCATCCAGCGCGCGGCGCCGGAGATCTACGCAGCCGCGCGACGCGTAGAGGGGCGCCTCGTCCGCGCGCAAACCGCGGATCAGCCGATGTAAGGCTCCTGGCGCGTCTCGTCCAAGCCGTGTGTGATGCGCAGCCGCATGGACGGATGAATGTCCAGATCATCGAGGTCCGCCGGGTAGACCCAGCGGACCTCTTTGGATTCGCTGCTCGTGCGCAGGGTTCCGCCCGTCGGGTGCGCTCGGAAGCAGATGGAGAACTGCTGACGGACTTCTCCGTCGTCGTACGCGAGGACGTGCTGAGGGTCTGTGTAGAGACCCGAGACGCTGTCAATCTCGACCGTGATTCCGGTCTCCTCAAGCACTTCCCGAACAACGGTCTCTCCGATGCGTTCCCCGATGTCGTGACCACCTCCAGGGAGTGCCCACAGGTTGTTGTCGGTCTTGTGGATGAGCAGAAGTCGACCCGCGTCGTCGCGGACGACCGCCGTGACGGAGGGGACCACCGAGTTCGCCTTCGGCGCGTTGGGGTCCCGGAAGTAGTCGATACGGCTCATGCGTGCAGACCTCCGCAGTCGGCGGGAGAGGAGATGGGCCTAGCTACCTCCCAGACCCGTTCGATGCTTTCAGCGTACGCATCGAACAACTCACCCCCCGGCACACGTTGAAGGTGCAGGACCGGGGCCATGTACGCGCCGACTCCGTACAGGTGGCCGTTGGCGAGCATCTCGTTATCGGCGCGGTAGAGCGAGTTGTAGAGCGTGCTGCTGTGGAGTCGGAACTCCACTCCGGGGAGCCCGAAGAGCGAGCTGTAGTTGATCAGGGCGTTCCGAATCTTGCTCGCCATGGCTGGCCCGATTCCCTCATCCTCACCGCGCACCGCCACAGCGGGACTGTCCGGGTCACCGAGCATGAAGCGGATGCGGGTGCCGGCCGCTGACTTCTCCTTCACGACTCGGTGGAATGCCGGGTCTTCCGTGAGCCAGAACCCCGAGTACACCAGCACGTCAAACGACTCCTTGGCCTGCGCGTAGAGCTGGGGCCACAGACGGTTCGGAACGACGGACCGGTGCGGGTACAGCTTGATCAGCTCCGCGTTTCCCGACTCGGTGACCTCTGCTGACGTGCGTTCCTCGGGCCAAAGGTAGGAGACCTCGCACTGAAGGAGCGACGCCGTCGCGTACTGGAAGCGGCGGTAGGGCTTGCGGTTCGGTTCGTTGATCCAGCGCTCTACCGTCTTCGCCGACACTCCCAGTCGCTGCGCCACTTGGTCGAGCGTCAGACCGCTCTCGACGATCGCTCCGCGAAGTTTCTCGTTGGCCATGTCGAACTCTCTCCGGAGTGGGACGACTTGGGACGACTTCACCGTAGCGAACTTGTCCGCAGGTCGTACATGTGCGGAGTCGATCGTCGTCGCTGCTGAAGCCAATCTGTAGGTACATCGCGGCGAGCGGCTCGCAGCAACCCAAAGACCGAAGGGCTTGACGGAGCGAAACTCTCTCTGCATGATGAGGAACACGTACTACATGTTCCTCTTATTCGGAACGTCACGTACAACCTGCTTGACCTGCACGAAAGCTCTTGGTGAGTCCCGTGAGGACGGGAGCCCTGAACGGGTTACCGCGCTCACCGAGGAGTGACTGTGCGCCCTCTGGGGCGTCTTGAGAACTCAACAGCGTGCGGCCCCAGCCACCTGTACACGGGTGGTCGATGGGGTCTGAGGGAATCCCGCCCCACCTCGGCAAGTGGGCGGGCGTGCACGGGTCCTGTCCCGTGCGCGGTTCAGCGCAAGTCGCCTCGATGGTCGTAGGCCGGGTTCGACTCCCGGCCGGGGCGCCCCTTCTTCCGCCCGGGGCAGGCGTCGTCTCTCCACAAGTCGCGCCCCGCCCCGGTCTCTCCCATCCCTTCAGTGATCAGGAGTTTCGTCATGCGCTCGTACATCAACGGCCGCCGCGCCGTGACCCGTAACGACTTCATCGAACTCGCCCTGGGCACCCCGGTCGAACTGTGGCTCGGCGTGGACGGCGAGAGCGAGATGGAGCGCGCGGCCCGCCTGGATGCGGCCCGCGACATCCTCACGGACGACCCCGGCATGCCGGACGACGCGATCCGCATCGCTGCCGCGGCGATCGACGACCACGCGGCGGAGCTGTTCAACGTCGTGCCGCTCACCCGTCCCGCCTCCCGTCGCCGTCCGGTCCGCAAGGGGGCGGCGGCATGAGCGCCCTCACTCGGGACCTTCCCGCCGCCCTTGCTGAGGTGAAGGCGGAGATCACGCGGACCGACAGCAAGGCCAGTCTCCTGCTCGCCTTCATCGGCGCCGTGCTGGCCGGAGCCTGGAGCGCGGGCCACGACCTCCCGCACACGCCCTGCCTGCTCGTGCCCGGGCTGGCCGGGGTGGCGCTGCTGATCGGCGCGGCCGGGGTGCTGCTGTCCTCGGTCCGGCCGAACCTCAAGGGCCGCCACGGCTTCCCGCTGTGGGCCACCCTCACCCCCGAACAGATCCGTGACGCGGTCGTCACCGACCTGGCGGCCGACATCGCGGGCCTGTCTCGCCTGGCCGTCACCAAGTACACGGCACTGCGCCGCGCGGTCGACCTCACCCGCGCCGGCGGCCTGTTGCTGCTCGTGGCAGCGGTGCTCACGCTCGGGGGTGCGGCATGACTGCGATGGTCCGCAAGCCCCTGTCGAAGACGCAGAAGGTCGTGTTGGGTGCGGCGTTCGTGCCGATGCTCGGCACGGGCGTCTTCGGCGGGATTGGTACCTACTCGAACATCAGTGGCGCCTACGGCAAGGGCACCGCGCTCGGTGCCGTGGCCGCTGGTGAAGGCGCAACCGCGGTTCTCGCGCTCGTGCTGCTCGGTCTGACGATGCTGGGCCAGTCCTCCCCGCGCGTGATCCGACTCGGCCTGTGGGCGCTGCCCGCCGCCGCGTCGGTGATGGCCGCGCAAGCGGCCGACACGTCCGGGGAGACCGTCATCTACGCCATCA
The DNA here is from genome assembly GCF_039533535.1 of Streptomyces kunmingensis. Taxonomy (NCBI): domain Bacteria; kingdom Bacillati; phylum Actinomycetota; class Actinomycetes; order Kitasatosporales; family Streptomycetaceae; genus Streptomyces; species Streptomyces kunmingensis. The sequence goes on along the minus strand of NZ_BAAATS010000017.1, from coordinate 11,514 downwards.
CCCCGATGGGCATGTGCGTGTCTGCCGAGGGCATGGCGTTTCTCGCACGGCGGATCGTGGTTCACACCGAGGGCCGCGACGCGGAGGGCGAGCGGCGCGCGGTCGAGATCGTGCAGCGGCTCGCCTACCACCGCGCCCGCGCCGCCAACCACCCCGACAAGAGCACCCGCAAGCGCTCCGATCGGGCCTCTTGGCGCCTGGCGCGCAGGGTCGGAGTCGGGGACGTGGCGCTTGGATCGACGCTGCTCGATGTGCAGCGTCAACGCGTCACGGTCGGTGCGGACACTGCCCTTGCCGACATGTTTGGACTCGGTGCGGCCCCCGATCCGATCGAGAGCACGAATGCGGAGGAATCTACCGAGACCGAGAGGATTCAGTCTATGGCTGACCTGCCGGAATCGACTCCCGCGCCGATCACGCCGAACGTGAAGGAACTGCCTCGACCGGTCGCCGTCGGCTTCCTGAAGTCGACCCTTCCGGCCAAGCCTGTGAAGTCGATCGGGTCGGCCCCGGCCCGCCCGATCGAGACGCGTCCGGTGGCCGCCGAGTCGCCCCGACCGCGCGGCGTGACGGGCCGGGTGCCGGATGCTGCGAAGTCGACCCGGCCCAAGCGCACCCCGGCGGAACTGCTCACCGAGGCGCGCACGGTCACCGCCGACTGGCCGGACGCCAAGCTGACGGGTGAGGGCATCCGCAAGGCCCTGCACACGTCCCCGGCGAACGCCCGGGCGCTGCGGGACACCCTGCGCGCTGAACGCGCGGAGGCGGCGGCCTGATGTCGGCGCTGACGCTCGCCAATTGCTACTGCCCCTCCGGTGGCCAGTTCGGCATACCAACCTACCCATGGCACTACGCGCCGACCGGTCTTGCCACCCGCCGTCAGCTTCGGGCGCTCGGCCTGCGGCCGGGTGGTCAGGAGGTGGCCGCGCAGGTGCTGCGGCCGCGTTACCGGCGCGGCCCGCTGGTCGCCTACCTCTACCGCGTCGACCGCGCCAAGCCCGTGCGGCCGATGACGCCGGGTAGGAGGGCCGCGCTCGCCAAGGCGATGCGCGCCCGCCGCACCTGCCCCGTCTGCCGGCGCGATGCCGGATACGTCATCCCCGGCTCGCTCGGCATGTGCGTGCCTTGCGCCTACCCCGAAGAACAGCGCGCTGCCTGACCAGCCCTTTTCCCGGGGTTCGGCCGCTCACCTCTGACCGCGGCGGCCGAACCCCTTCAACTCCCGTGAAGGAGCACCCCCAGCATGACCGAGATCAACGTGTCCGGTCCGCCTGTTGAGGCGCCGGAAGACGACAGCACCGGCTCCGTCCTGCCGTTCAAGCTCAAGAAGCTCCCCGCCCCCGCCGGGACGGCGACGCTGACGGCCGAACCGGAGGTGAAGCCGGGTGAGTGGGTGGCCGAGCTGCCCGACACCGAGGACCCCGAGGCCGAGGGCCTGACCGAGGGCGCGGCGGTCGATCCGCCCAAGGAGGTCTATCCGCCGTCCATCACGGAGTGGATGCAGGAGCGCGACAAGGTCCGTCAGCCCGTCTTCCCGGACTGGGTGAAGCTGCCTGACCAGCGCAAAGCCGTCCGGAAGTGGGCGGTGCGGCACTACTCCACGATGCTCGGCTACCACGCCTGGCGCCTGCCGTGCGTGTACACGCCCAAGCTGATCGCCTACAGCCCCAAGGGCGCCTGGCGCTGGTCATCGGCCGTCGGCAAGTGGGTCTTCGACGCCGAGGGCCGCGCCCTGCGCATGGCCTCGGTCCTCGATGAGGACGCCGCGACGTACCTGAAGCTGTCGCGGCAGCGGGACGCCCGGGTGCGGCTGCGGTCCATCATCGCGACCGTGTCCAGCGTCGTCGGTCTCACCCTGGCTCTGTTGCTGTGGGTGCTGGCACCGAGCTGGTTGCTGGCCCTGTCGATTGCCGCGCTGACCACGGGACTTGGTCTTGGTGGGGTTCCGGCGGACAAGCCGCTGATCGACCGTGCGAAGGTGACGTTCCGCAAGCGCAAGCTGTCCTCGGACATCGTCATCCGCGCCCACGAGGCGGCCAAGCTGACCACGAAGGACCAGACGATCGCGTTCCCGCGGCCGATCGGCCGGGACGGCGACGGCTGGCGCGTGGTCGTCGACCTCCCCTACGGCATGACCTTCGAAGACGCCCTCAAGGCCCACTCTCGGCTCGCCTCCGGCATGGACATCGCGCCGACCCAGCTGTTCATGGACAAGGACGAGACCAGCGGCCGGCGCGTCTCCTACTGGATCGCGGACCGTGACCCGCTCGCGGTGCCGTCGGGCAAGACGCCGCTGCTCGGGGCGACCCGGGTGGACTTCTGGAAGCCGTTCCCCTGGGGCGTGGACGAGCGGGGCAACCCCGTGATGGCCACGATGCTGTGGCTGTCGCTGCTGGTCGGTGCGGTGCCGCGGCAGGGCAAGACGTTCTCCGCGCGCACCATCGCGCTGGCCGCGGCGCTGGACCCGGACGTGCGGCTGATCGTGTTCGACGGCAAGGCGTCCCCGGACTGGCGTTCCTTCAGCAAGGTCGCCCACCGGATCGGGTTTGGCATCGTGCCCCGGGACGGCTTCGACCCGGTCATGCACCTGGTCAACGCTCTGATGGAGCTGAAGGCGGATGTGGAGGACCGCTACCACCGCCTGTCCGAACTGCCCCTGCACATCTGCCCCGAGGGCAAGCTGACGCCGGAGATCAGCCGGAACCGGAAGCTGAACATGCCCCTCACGCTCGTGGTGGTGGACGAGGTGCAGGAGTACTTGCAGCACCCAACCCACGGCAAGACCATCCTTGACCTGCTGGTCTACCTCGCCCGGGTCGCTCCGGCGGTCGGGGTGTCGGTCATGAACTCCACACAGAAGCCGGACGACACCGCCTGCCCGTCGGTGCTGCGTGACCAGCACCAGGCCCGGTTTTCCCTGCGCGTCGGCTCGTACCACGTCTCCGAGGTGGTGCTGGGTGCCGGTTCCTACGGGGAGGGCTTGGACGCGTCCAAGCTCCTGAAGTCCCACAAGGGCGTGGGGCTGCTCAAGGGCATGACGGACGACTCGGGGATCGTGCGCACCTACCTGGCCACCGGCCGGGACGCGGACACGATCCTGGACCGCGCCCGCGCCCTGCGCGAGGACGAGGGCACGCTGTCCGGCGACGCGGCGGGCGAGACCAGCGCCACCCGCAGCGCGGACGCGATCCTCGACGACGTTGCCGCCGTCCTCGGTCGCAGTGAGGACAAGGTGTGGTCCGAGACCATCGTGGACCGCCTTGCCGAGTTCGCCCCCGCCGTCTACGGCGAATGGGCCGACCTTGAGGGCCGCGCCAAGGGTGACCAGCTGGCCGCGGCGCTCAAGCCCTACGGCATCTCCACGGGCCAGGTGTGGGGCAAGACCGAGGACGGCAAGGGCGCCAACCGGCGCGGCATCGAGCGTCAGCACATCATCGACGCCGTCACTCAGCGCAACAAGAAGCGGGGCGACAAGTAGGGCTGAGAGGCCGCTAGGTCTAGCGAGCGAGGTCGCTAGACCTAGCGACCTCGCTAGCGACCCATATCGCCCCTGAGCAGGTCGCTAGCACCTAGCGAACCACCTGCACAAACCCTCAAAACCTGCCCTGAGAGGCCCTCATGCCCTTCCCGCTGCTCGCTAGCGTCCTCATCGTGCTGCTCACGCTTGGTTACGCCGGAGTGTGTGCGGCCTCCCCGTGGAAGTCCTGCCGCCACTGCCAGGGACTCGGCTTTCAGCTCACCTACACGCGCCGCGGCAAGCCCAAGCGCGGCAAGCACTGCCGCCGCTGCGACGGCCACGGCATCCGCATACGCGTCGGTCGCCACGTCTACAACCTGTGGGCCCGCACCTACCGCGCAGGCCGCGCCGCCGACGAGGCCGCCGCCAAGAGCGCGAGCACCGCGCGCGAGGCGCCGGCCGCGTGAGCGCGCTCCTGCGCCTCGCGCTGTTCGGCGTCGCCCTCGGTCTGCTGCTCACCTCCTGCCCCGCCCACTGAAAGGAGCGCCCGCCGTGGCGGTCAACGTCTCCGCGATCCTGCTGCTCGGCATCGCGGCCGTCTTCATCGTCAAGTCCAAGGCCGGAGGCATCGGCCCGGCCCTCGTGCTGTTCCTGCTCGGCTTCTTCACCGCCGGAACCGGGGCCGACGGACCCATCCGCGACCTGTGCACCTCCATCGCCCAGTTCCTCGCCAACCTGCGGCCCTGACAGGAGACACACCGTGAACCAGCCCGCCCCCTACCAGCCGACCGCGGCGGCCGACGCCGTCCACTACCCCACCCCGATACCGGCCACGGCCCCGATGGTGCCCGTGCACAACGGCCAGATTCCCGCCGTGCAGACCATCGTTCTGCCCGACGGGCGCGCCGTGACCGGATACGCCGTCAACCCCATGCAGCCCGAGCCCATCGCCGCCAAGCCGCCCGTCTCGCGAGCCGCGGTGAACGTCGCCCTCGGAGGCGTCGGCTTCCTCGCGGTGTGCGGCGGACTACTGATGCTCACCACGTTCATCGCCGCTCTGACGGCGCTGATCACCCAACTCATCATCCTGGCCGCGGTCGTCTTCGGCGGCTTCATCGCCGTCCAGCTCTTCGCCGGAGCGCGCGGCGGGACCACAGTCAACATCCGCAAGGCCGTCATCAAGCGCAACCACTTCCACGGATAGGGAGCCCCCCATGCCCGACCAGCCCACCACCCCTGTGGAATTCGCCGGACAGGCCGCTGAAGCCGTCCGCGCCATCAACCACACCACCCGCGCCCCCGGCGACGACTGGCAGTACCCCGGCCACGCCTACAGCCTCATCGGAGCACTCGCGCACCTCTCCCGAATGCTCCCGCAGGCCATCACACAGGCGCTTCAGCCCGTGACCGACGCACACCAGGCCGACCGCCTCATCGTCGACGGCGGCAAGGACCCCGACGAGGCCGCCTCGTCCGCCGTCCAGACGGCGCGCGTCGCGATCGGCCGCGCCCAGCGTCTCGCCGTCGCCCTCGATCAGGTGCACTCGGCCCTCAGCCCGCTCGGCTACGACACGTCCGACGACGAGGACGACGAACAGCCGTGCGGTGAGGGCATGTGCCACTGCTACTGCGTCGGTCTGCGCCACCCCTGCGGCTGCGACTGCCCGCACGCGGATGACTGCGACTGCGACTTCTGCGTCGCGCCCGACCCGTACTAGATGCGCCCGGGGCGGGCGCCGTCTCTCCACAAGCCGCGCCCGCCCCGGTTGTCTCCCATCCCTTCACAGAGCAGGAGATACCCCAGCATGACCCATCCCGCCTTGATCCGGCGAGACCACCTCAGCACCGCTCTGCGGCTGGCGGCCGACGGCCTGCCAGTCCTGCCGCTGCGCCAGGGCAAGGTGCCCTTCGCCAACTGCCCCGCCTGCCTCTACACCTCGTGCGGCGGGCGCCCCCACATGAAGACCCCCGGCCCCTGCACCTGCCCCGCCCCCTGCCACGGCTGGGCCGCCGCCACCACCGACCCCGGAACGCTCAACTCACCGGCCTGGGCTGCGGCTTGGCGGGAGGCGGCGGGTGTCGCCTACCACCCGGGCGGGGCCGGGTTGACCGTCGTCGACCTCGACCACGCCGACGCCATCGCCTGGGCCCGCGCCACCCTGCCGGCCACCCGCACCGTACAGACGACGCGCGGACAGCACTGGATCTACCAGGGCGCCATGACCTCCGCGAACGGTGTCCGCGACGGCGTCGACATCAAGTCGACGATGGCCTACGCCCGCTGGCGCGGCCCCGGCACGGGCCAGGTCACCGCGTTGCCGGACGCGGTGCGGGCGCTGACCGTGAAGGCGCCCACCATCTACCAGGCCCCGAGCATCGACGCGCTGCCCACACGCGCCGCAGAGGACGCCTGCCCGCACCGCTCCCCGGCGTATCTGGAACGCGGCATCACGATGGCCGTGCAGCGCATCAACGGAGCGTCCAGCGGCATCCACGCGGCCGTGTACGCCACGTTCCTCGCCGTGCTCTCGACGCACGGTCGGTGCGGCTGCCTCACCGAGGACCACACGGCGCGGCTGTTCGCCGCCGCGCAGGCCAAGGGCGAGAAGCCGCGGCACTGCGCGGACGCCTGGGCCAACGCACGCACGAGGTTGGGACTGTAACCGTGTCCGAGGACGACAAGAATCCGGCCCGCGAAGTCATCGCCCAGTACGCGCAAGAGCGGTTCCGCTACTTCCGCACCGCCGACGGCACCGTCTACGCGCAGAAGAACGGCCACCCCGTCGCCCGTCCCATCCGCTCTCAGGGCACGTCCGGGAGCCACCGGCAGGAACTCATGGTCGGCCTGTTCAAAGACGGCATCGGCGTGTTCAACGGCACCGCCCTCAAGGAGGCGCTGGACTTGATCGAAGCACTCGCACTCAACGAGAACACCCAGAACGTGCACATCCGCGTTGCCCCCGGCTTCGACGGGGCCACCTGGCTGGACCTCGGCCGCGCCGACGGGCAGTCGGTGCGCATCCACCCCACCGGATGGGACATCCGCGTCCCCGACCCGCGTGAGGTGTGCTGGCGGCGCACCCAGCTCACCGGCGAACTCCCCCTGCCCGCCAAGGACACCGACGGCAAGGGCATCGACGTGCTGTTCCGGCTGTGCAACTTCGTCAACGCCGAAACCGAATGCCTCGCGATCGCCTGGCTCATCGGCTGCCTCGAACCGTCCGTACCCGTCCCCGCCCCCTTCCTGACCGGACCGCAGGGCGCGGGCAAGTCGACGGCCGGCCGGATGCTCATCCGCATCATCGAGGGCATGAGCAGCGACCTGCGCCGCGCCCCCAAGGACGAGGAAAACCTGATCGCGGCCGTCGCTGCGGGATGGGTCACGGCGCTGGACAACCTCTCCCACATGACCCCGGACCTGTCCGATGCCATGTGCTGCATCGTCACCGGCGCGGAGAGCGTCAAGCGGGCCCTGTTCACCGACGGGGACGTTTTCCGCGCCCGCTACCGCCGCCCGCTCCTGCTGACCGGTATCGACGTGGGCGTCATTCGGCCCGACCTCGCCGAACGCCTCCTGCCCCTGCGGCTGGAACGACCGAAGGTGCGGCGCACCGAAGCGGAACTGTGGGCCGAATACGCTCCGGCCCTGCCCGTCATGCTCGGCTCGCTCCTGGACCTGACCGTCAAGGTCCGCGCCGCCACCGCGGAGACACCGACCGATCTGCGCATGGCGGACTTCGCGCACCTGTGCGCGCAACTCGACACCGCGATGGGGCTCGGGGCGCTGCCCGCCTACCGGGCCGGGCTGGACGACCTCAACGACGACGTGATCGAGGGCGACCTCCTCGCGCAGACCGTCCTGCAGTACGCGGCCGACATGCAGCCCGGTGAGCAACAGCGGATGACTTCTGCCGAGTGGCTGCACCTCCTCACACGGCTCTACAGCGGCGAGGACTGCCGCCCGCTGCCCAAAGGGTGGCCGACTACCGGCAAGGTCCTCTCAGACCGTCTCAAGCGGCTTCAGCCCACCCTCGCCGCGCGCGGCCTGAACGTCGACTGGGGACGCACCCGCGAAGCCCGCTACATCGAACTCACCGAACCGGCCCCGGCACCCGGCCCGCAGCAAGAAGCGGCGTTCTGATCGCGAGGTCAACCCACAACAGCAAGAGGAGCACCCGGCGCGGCACGGCGATGGGTGCTCCTCTTGCTGTTCGGTGCGCAGCACCACACCGAAGGACGCGCCGCGCAGCGGCTCCTTCTTCACGCCCTGAGCCACGCACAACAACAGACACCACGCCCCCTCTTTTTCCTAAGTAGGGAAGCGCTGCGTCACCTGCGTCACAGCCGACAGAAAACGGCCCCTGACCTGCCGAAACAGGCGTGACGCAGAAGCCGAATGTCTGCGTCATCGTGCGTCACCTGCGTCACGCCCCCGTGTCACAGACGACGCAGCGGTGACGCACCCGTGACGCACCCTAGCCACGGCGCGTCACGCAAAGGCGCAGGTCAGAGGCCCAAATGACGCACGTGACGCCGTGACGCAGAAATCCGAACCTCGGACACACGCAGCCACACGCCTGAAGTCTCGAAGGAGTCGACCGTGGCACGCCCCCAGACCTCAGCCACCGCAAGCCAGCCGCTCCGCTCGCAAGCACTCGCGGATTCTGCGGCACCCATCACACCCGTGACGGACCCGATCGAACTGAAGGAGGGAGCCTTGTACGACGCCAGCACCGTGACGGAGGGCACAGACGACCCGACGCTGATCCTCTTGACCGTTGAGGAAGCCGCAAGGCGTCTGAGCATCGGCCGCACCTACTGCTTCCGACTGCTCGCCATGGGACAGCTGGACTCGGTCACGCTCGGCCGAGCGAGGCGCGTGCCCGCGGAGGCCGTAGTCGAGTTCGCGCACAAACTGCGGGCGAGCCAGTGCCGCGGTGCCATGACCTCCGAGCGGAAGGGCCTCGCCGCGTGACTGAGAAAAAGAAGGGCACGCGCCGAGCCAACGGTGAATCGGCCATCTACCTGGGCAAAGACGGCCGCTGGCACGCACGGGTGCCGATGGGCTTCAAGGACAACGGCGAGCCGTACCGCAGGCACCTGACGCGCCCGACGCGCAAGGACCTGGTCGAGGAGGTCAAGCGCCTGGAGAAGCAGCGGGACGAGGGATCGGCGCGGCAGCCCGGCAAGCCGTGGACAGTCGAGAAGTGGCTCCTGCACTGGGTCGAGAACATCGCCAAGCCGGTTGTGAGCGAGAACACGTACGACGGGTACGAAGTGGCAGTTCGGGTGCACCTCGTTCCCGGGATTGGCAAGCACCGCATCGACCGGTTGGAGCCCGAGCACCTGGAGGCCCTCTACCGGCGGATGCAGAAGAGCGGGAGCAAGGCGGGCACGGCTCACCAGGCCCACCGGACGGCGCGGACGGCGCTTGGTGAGGCTGTACGACGCGGTCACGCGACCAAGAACGCAGCGGCGCTGGCCAAACCGCCGCGGATGGAGGAGGGAGAGGAGGAGGTTGAGCCCTACTCCGTGGAAGAGGTCCAGAGCCTTCTTCTGGAGGTCAACAAGAGGCGGAACAGCGCTCGTTGGATGCTCGCTCTGGCCCTCGGGCTGCGCCAGGGCGAGACGCTCGGTCTGCGCTGGTCGGATGTCGATTTGGCGAACGAGTACCTGAAGCTACGACGGAACCGTCTCCGGCCGAAGTACGAGCACGGGTGTGGTGAGGCAGCGCCATGCGGCCGGAAAGCGGGGTACTGCCCAAACCGCGTGCAGGTGCGGCGCGAGACCAAGAACACCAAGTCGAAGGCGGGGCGTCGCGCGGTTCCGCTGCCGGGTCCGCTGGTGGTGATGCTGAGCTCCCATGCCGAGGAGCAGGCGCAGGAGCGCAAGGCGGCCGGCAACCTGTGGACTGAGTCGGAGTACGTGTTCACCAAGCCGCTCGGTGGGCCTCTGAGCCCGAATACGGACTATCACGACTGGAAGCGGCTGCTTGAAGACGCCGAGGTCCGGGACGGCCGACTTCACGACGCACGGCACACCGCGGGCACGGTGCTCATGCTGCTCGGCGTCCCGGACCGAGTCATCGACCAGATCATGGGGTGGGAGCCGGGTGGGGCTGCGCGGATGCGAGCCCGATACCTGCACGTGCCCGACCATCTCCTCAAAGAGGTGGCCAGGAAGATCGGGGCGGCTATCTGGGGAGCCCCTGAAACAGCCCTTGTGGACAAAGACCAGGACAACGAGGGCTGAGGACAACGAAGAAGGGCCCCCTGTTTCCAGGGGGCCCTTCGACATCGTGCCCGGTGAGGCACTGGCGGAGGATACGAGATTCGAACTCGTGAGGGGTTGCCCCCAACACGCTTTCCAAGCGTGCGCCCTAGGCCACTAGGCGAATCCTCCGCGGCAAACAATACAAGACGTTTGAGGGTGCTCGCGAACCCGTTCCCCTGGCCCGGAGGGAACTCGTTCCACCGGCTCGGAGCATGTACTCTGGGCGCAGCCCCTCACGTGGCGCTATCTGACTGAACTCCCCCAGGGCCGGAAGGCAGCAAGGGTAGGTTGGCTCTGGCGGGTGCGTGGGGGGCGTCTGCGTTCCCGGGCGCCTGCGTCGGCGCGAGGTCGGTCCGGGTTGGGCGGGGCTGGTTGTCAGTGGTCGCCTATAACCTCGTATGCGTGTCGTCTCTCGCGCTGTACCGCCGTTATCGCCCGGAGTCGTTCGCCGAGGTCATCGGGCAGGAGCATGTAACCGACCCGTTGCAGCAGGCGTTGCGAAACAACCGGGTCAATCACGCGTACCTGTTCAGTGGTCCGCGCGGCTGCGGCAAGACGACCAGCGCGCGCATCCTGGCCCGCTGTCTGAACTGTGAGCAAGGTCCCACTCCGACGCCCTGCGGCGAGTGCCAGTCCTGCCAGGACCTCGCGCGCAACGGACCGGGTTCGATCGACGTCATCGAGATCGACGCGGCTTCGCACGGTGGCGTGGACGACGCCCGTGACCTGCGCGAGAAGGCGTTCTTCGGCCCCGCGAGCAGCCGGTACAAGATCTACATCATCGACGAGGCCCACATGGTCACGTCGGCGGGGTTCAACGCGCTGCTGAAGGTCGTCGAGGAGCCGCCGGAGCACCTCAAGTTCATCTTCGCGACCACCGAGCCCGAGAAGGTCATCGGGACGATCCGCTCGCGCACGCACCACTACCCGTTCCGGCTCGTGCCGCCGGGGACGCTGCGCGAGTACCTGGGCGAGGTGTGCGGCAAGGAGGACAGCCGGGTCGAGGAGGGCGTACTGCCGCTCGTCGTGCGCGCCGGTGCCGGGTCCGTGCGTGACTCGATGTCCGTCATGGACCAGTTGCTCGCCGGTGCCGGCGAGGACGGTGTGACGTATGCCATGGCGACGTCTCTGCTCGGGTACACGGACGGTTCGCTGCTCGACTCCGTCGTCGAGGCCTTCGCCACCGGGGACGGGGCGGCCGCCTTCGAGGTCGTGGACCACGTCATCGAGCGGGGCAACGACCCGCGCCGCTTCGTCACCGATCTTCTCGAGCGGCTACGGGACCTGGTGATCCTGGCCGCTGTTCCGGACGCGGCGGAGAAGGGCCTCATCGATGCCCCGGCCGATGTCGTCGAGCGGATGCAGGCGCAGGCCTCGACGTTCGGCGCCGCCGAGCTCAGCCGCGCCGCCGACCTGGTCAACGAGGGCCTGACCGAGATGCGTGGCGCCAATTCGCCGCGCCTCCAGCTGGAGCTGATCTGCGCGCGCGTGCTGCTGCCCGCCGCGTACGAGGACGCCCGCTCCGTCATGGCCCGCCTCGACCGCATCGAGCGCGGCGGCGTCTTCACCCCGGGAGGCCAGGGACCCGGTCCCTCCATGGCCTACGTTCCCGGGCCCGATGCCCATGCGCCGGCCCAGGCCGCCCAGCCCGCGCCGATCGCCCCGCCCGGCCCGATGGCCCCGCCCGCCCCGGTGGCTCCGCCCGCCCCGGGTGGCGGCCCGGCGGCGGCCCGTGCGGCGGTCCGCGGCCCCGCCCCGGAACCCACGGCTCCCGCCCCTGCCCC